>JAMPIW010000007.1:315000-630000 GCA_040183005.1 Gammaproteobacteria bacterium | reverse complement strand
TTCCAACGTTCGAAACCCTTCTCTTTGAATGTATGGGTCAGGCTATTTTCAAGTGGCTCACCTGGTTTTGCCTGTATCAGTGGCAGGCAAGCGCGGAACTTTGCCATGTCCATCAGGAAGTACCGCGTTGAAGTAAAGTCGGCCCGTCTCCACTGGGTTTTCAATGTAGGTTCAAATGAACGGCCAGTTAACTTCTCAAGCCAGTTCTTTGCTTGGGGCGGCCCACCCCGCGGGGTTGTGACGATCACACGGGACTCCCGCTGAAATAATTCAATCGCATCAGTGATCCATGATCCGTTGACGGAGCGATAGAATAGCATGTCGGAATCAGTATGAAGCACATAATCACCTTTGCAGCGGTCCAACGCATAGAGATATTGGTAGATTGGCGCGCCCGAAAAGTCTTTGAGGTCGATCTGCTCACTCCCGAAGTACTTGTACAAGATTCGAGTTTGCTCCACTTCGTTCCAGGGAATCACGTCCACGCGATCGATAACATTGTCGTCGAGCAGCCGCTGCAGGATTTGCTCAATTTCACCTTGGGCGCCCTGAATACGGTGGGTGTACTTGCCTTCCTGCTTGCCGGGGTCATAGGCGACCAATCTTTCGTCAAACGGAAAATTGAGCGCTGGCATCATATGCCGTAGAGTTGGCTCCAGGAAGGGAGCATCGGAATTGCAAACATTCACCGTGAAGCTGACTTTACTCTGGGATAGCCTACCGGACATGGAGTCCTCCATTTATTATCTTTGCGCACTCAGCGAAAAACGGTACTAAACGATATCATGTTTTTCCTGTTGGCGTGTTTTCCACAGCCCGTGGAGCATGCCGAGAAAATGAAACACCACGATCTCGCGATTGAAGGCCTCGTCTCGGGGTTGTGTGAAGTAGCCCCAAAGCATGCGCACGATGGCGCGCAGGAATTGAGGAAAGACATACAGCGGTATGCCAAACAGCCGGCGGTCGCCCGTGACTCCACTGCTTTGCGCGATGTTGCGGCTTGTTTGAAAGCGCCAGCGCCGGAAATATCGCTTGGTCAGGCGAAATGCTTCGACCTTATGGTGAACTCGTGACGCCCCGAGGAAAACCGCTTTCAGATTTTCTGCCAGAATGCGTTCGAACATCTCACCATCTTCGCCGCTGGCAAGCACCTTCCCCTTGCGGCCACGATTTGTATCGAACAGGCCAGCACGATCAAATACTGCGCGCCTTATTGCCATATTGGCACCGAAGGGTGCCTGGCTTGCCTCGGTGATCGGGTAATCGTCGGTACGGTCAGTGCGAATTGCCAGAAAACCGTAGAACCGCTCAGTCAGCCATTCAGGTGGCTGCGTTTCCCAGATTGGCGCGATGTATCCCCCGCACGCAGCGGCCTGATATTTTTCCAACCCCTGCAGCGTCGTTTCAAGCCAGTCCGGTTCGGGCAGTACGTCATCGTCGGTAAATAATAGTACTTTGCCTTGGGCACTGGCAATGCCACGGTTGCGTGCATGGGAGAGTCCTTGCTGGCTTTCAAACTCGTAGTGCAGGGCAGACCAGTCTTTAATGAATTCTGTGACTACCTGCCGCGTATGATCACTGGAGTTGTTGTCCACGACAATGACCTCCCACGTGCGATCAGGCGCAGTCTGTTGCGACTTTAGCGCACGAAGCGTATCCATGAGGGATTCGGCTCGATTATAGGTGCAAACTATGACACTGGCTTCCATGGGCGATCAATCAGATTCTTTGTCTAACGCTAGCCGTGGGTGGCCCGGCATAGAGAACAAACATAGCTGCAGCAGCGCGATCCACCTATGCCGGGGGCGTGAATACCGGCTTGTTCGGAAAAATGTCGTACCAGCGGCCATATCAGTTTAGCGAAGCACTTTTTGCAGTCTTTTTATGTTCTTGAAAAAAAGGATTTTTATGGCGAAATGCGTTGCAATGACATCTTGGTCGGTGTAGTTAAACGAGTATGTGTCTGGCAATGGCATGCTTCCTCCCTTGCTCTTCACTAAATAGTTGTAGGCTGCTTGCTCAAATGTTGCGTACATACCCATCCGTTCTTTGTTGGTTCCAATCCAGTTCTCGATGATTTCCAGCTTGAAGGCGCGCTTGTCTAGGCACAGTAGTCCTGCATTGGCATCGGTAGGAATTGGTGTTTTTCGCTCAAAATCGATGATCTCGTTCCGCGTGTTTCTCAGAGGTACGTATTGTTCGACACTGTATAAACTATTACTGTCCTTTGGGTCTTCCGCCCAGTCGATGATCTCGCGAGGCTCTTTAAAAAAGAGTACATCAGCATCCAGGACAAGGGTCTTAATGGTATTTGATAGAAGATTGAAATCAAAAAGCCGGATGGAAAAAATGAGCATGTTGTAATTTATTCCTCGATGATCGGAGGTCTCCTTAGAGGAGAATCGGTATTCGTAACAGTTCGGCAAATTTATTATTTGTTCTTTGATCAAGGCATCTGCAACAGCCTTTCGCACAACCTTGGCATTAATCAGATGTTTTTTTAAAGTTTCAACATCGTCATCAGTAAGGCTTCCATCATCATGTAGGACTACCGTATACTTCTTGCCAGAATAATGGAGAAAGCTCTTCACAGACCACAAGCACATTCCAACATGTTTGTGTCCTAACAAGGTGTGTAGTTCGAAGTGAGGGCAATCTTCTCCGGTGAGGAAAGGTCGGGTAGATAAGACTTTATGGTCATAGAGCAGGCGAAGCGCTTGCAGATGGAGCCTGGCAATCCACTGACTTACACGCCACGGTAACCGTCTTTCCCATATTAAATTGGCGGCTAATGCCAACAGTTCTTTAATGCTGGGCGATATCTTGTTTGTATTCATAATAAAAGTAGCCTTGTTTTACGTTCCGTTTCTGTCCCCATAGCACCCTTCAGGACCAGCTTGGTGATGCGAGAGGCCTGGTTAGCCAGAGAAACCATGGGGTTGCGCCTCTCTAGCGCGCCATACACGACATCGTAGCCCTCCTCCAGCTTGGTCAGCAGTCTGAGAATCTCCTCTGGTGGGTTCTGTAGGTCATCGTCCAGAGTCACGATCACCCCGCCTCGAGCGGCACGGATGCCGCATGGCAGAGCATTGTGCTGGCCATAGTTATGGGCAAGTGGGGGATCCAGTCGGGCCAGTTCATCGATAACATCTCAGCCTCCGTCTTCCACCAACAGCAATTCGAAGTCCGGCCCGATAGTTTCAAGTGCTTGTTATGCCCGAGAGAATGCTTGGCCGCTGCAGGAGAGCTTGTATGTGAGCCGCTCTCGCTTGTGCAGGGCGCTTTGAGCACGGTGGTTAGATACTTCTTAATAGTACAGTCTTTTATATTCGCATATTTGTCTGCGCCACATTGCAAATGCAATGGTGACAAGAATAAAAACCACAACTCATAAAAAAATTTTATGAATCCCCGAATAGGCCGTTCTATGAAATAGTACGATGTAGACGTTACAAGTAACAGCAGTATAGCCAAAAGCGGATATCGAATGTAGTAGATGCCAAAAATCTCATGCTCAAAACCAAATAAATCCAGAAGGAGAAGATATAATTTTGGGATGAAAGGGTGAAAAATGTAGAGCCCAAAGCTGATCGGTGCGCATCTAATCTGACACGGGTTCGTGGCGTGTTGGTTGATATGGGTGCAGATGGACAGCTTCATCCCAATCCCAGTCGGCTCCGCAATTGTTTGAGGTAATACCCAGCCCAGGCCGTGAGGTGGCCGTCGTTGCTGCCGAGGATGATTTTTCTCAGCAGCATGGCCGATGTATCTGTGCCGAAGATATCCAGGCGACGGATGCGAAAAGCGTCCACGTCGGTTCGATTGAAGCCGGGCTGCACCGAAAAGGCCGCCTCAAAACCTGCCGCTTTTACAGCGGTCGCTTCCCGCTCGCCGAAACGGCCATAGGGGTATGCGAAATAGCGGCATGGGATACCAAGAGCGCCCAGTTCGGCCTTGCAGCCCGCGGTTTCATCGGTAAGCTCCGCGTCATTCAAGGTGGTCAGATCCCGGTGGTGGCGGGAGTGGCCGTGAAAGCTGACCCCCCCTTGTGCCATCTCTTCGATTTCAGCCCGATTCAACAGGGGGTAGGTGCGCCCTCCAGGGTTTTCGTTTTTCGACCACGCATCGTCCTGCCCGATCAAATGGCTCACCAGAAACATGGCTGCAGGCCAGTGGTATTGACGCAAGACCGGCCAAGCATGTTCATACACACCTTTGTAACCGTCATCGAAACTAATCAGGAAGGCCTTTTCTGGTAAGTCTTTCAGGCCCTGCCGCCATGCTATGAAGCCATCGGCAGAAATAGCCTGCCAGCCAGAGTGCGCCAGAGCACGCATGTGTTCGGCAAAGCGTTGTGGGCTGATGCAATACCTGCGTTCCCAGTCGCTGTGCACATCACCCACGCGGTGGTACATGAGCACAGGAATCCGCTCGGCGTTCATGTGCGCTTCTCTTTCGGCTGGTCAGCCGTACTGACCAGCCACTGGTAAAGTGTGCTGGGGAGCAGGGCGGGGATGAGATATTTCAGGTCGCCTGCTTTCCACAAGCCCTGCATGAAGGCATGCCGAAACAGTTTTTGCGCGTCAAACAGATTGCGTTGCCAGTAGGCGCGATAAGCTTCACGCAGCAAGAAACCATCGGACAGTTCGCGTACTTTGCTTTCTGACAAATGCGAGACGCGTTCAGGATGTTGAGCCACAAAATCGCGCCGCACCTGCAGGGCATTGAGCACTTGTTTCCATTTTGTTTTGGAAATTTGCCCTTTGTCATGCCAGCGGTAAAAGGCCATCACTTCCGGCACCCGCACGATTTTCTGGGTGTGTGCATAGAGTCGCAGCCATAGATCATAATCCATGGCCGAAAAACACCGCTCTGAAAATCCGTTGACAGCATTGATAGCTTCCCGCCGCACCAGCGCCGCGTGGATGGGCCAGGGGCATGAACGCAAAAACTCCGCCGCCATATCCATCTGGCTATAATCCGGCGGGATGTAGGGTTCCGTTCCGGGTGCGCCAATACCTACGTTTTGCCAGCCGCAGTAGGCGATGTCGGCCTTATGTATGTCGAGTGTGGTTGCGAGTTTTTCAAGTGCATCTGGTGCCCAATAATCGTCAGCATCGAGAAACGCAACATACCCGCCGCGTGCGTGTTGCAGTCCAAGATTGCGTGCCGGATACGGGCCTCTGTGGTTTTGAAACAGCAGACTCAGTCGCTGCGAATGGTGCGCGGCCAGCCGTTGCAGGATATCCAGACTGCCGTCAGTGGAGCCGTCATCCACGACAATCAGTTCGACATCGGCATAGGTCTGGTTCATCACGGAATTCACCGCCTCCTCGACAAACGTGGAGGTGTTGTAGCAGGGCATGATGACACTGATGCGGGTAGGGACGAAGTGTTTGCTCATGATGCGATTATCTCAGGACCGCGCATATTTCGGGGGTACGGTGTAGCAAAGTGTACGCCCAGCGGCGGTTGTCGTGGATACGGGGCTGTTTCAGCAGGGGCACCTGCTTCCATGCGGAAAGCTCGGGATGGTGGCGCAGCCAGCGCCAAGTAGGTACGACGAAACCTGTCTTGGGGCGATGCACGACCCGCTCCGGTAGGGGGCGGGACAGTGTCTGCGGGAGCAGTGACTTGCTTTTGCCTAGCCGTCCGCTGGCGGCCAGGCCGATGACGGCTTCGGTTAGGACGCTGTCGACCAGTGGTACGCGGATTTCCAGCGAATGCGCCATGCTTACCCAGTCGGAATCGCGCAGCAATTGGTTGCGCATATAACGCACGGATTCCAGGCAGGCGACCTGCTGGAAGCTATTGAGATGCTCCAGCGATTCTTGATGCGCAGCATCTTCTGTTGCCAGCGCTTTCATCCCGGCGGTGATGAAGTCGCGATCCAGTATGGCGGAGAGTTCCCAGGGCATGAACACGCCTTTGGCCAAATGATAGGCGCCTTCCGGTGTCTTGCCGTATTGAGGAATGCCTGCGTTGTTGGCCGGCCATTTGAACCAGACGCCCAATCGGGTATGCAGCCTGCGGTATAGCGGTGCGCAGTGGCTCCAGGGGGAGTGCCGTGCCTGCGCCATGATATCAGGCACTTGCCGAAAGCTGGAGTATCCCCCCAGCAGCTCATCGCCGCCCAAGCCGGACAGTGCCACTTTCAGTCCGGCTTGTCTGGCTGCATGGCTGATCAGCCAGGTGTTGATGCCGTCCACCGTGGGCTGATCCATGGCGGCGAAAAAGCGATTGAGTTCCCGATCCAATTCACCCGCTGCGAGGACGATACAATGGTGCGTGACATCGAGATGGCGGGCAATGTCCGCCGCCATCGGGCACTCGTCATTAGGAGTGTTCTGAAAATCGTCGAAGCTCAGGGTCAAGGTCTGCAGCGGTGCGCGTGTGGCTTCGCGCGCCAATCCCACCAGGGTAGAAGAATCCAGCCCGGCGGAGAGAAAGGCGCCCACGGGCACATCGGCGAGCAGATGGGCTTGTACGCTGTCGAGCAATTGCGCGCGCAGGTAATCCCGTTCTTCACCTCGGGGAATAGCATCTGCCTGAAGGGCTGCGCGTTGCATGAGAGAAGACAGGTGCCAGTAACGCTTGGGGCGGGTCACGCCCGTTTGCGCGACCTGAAGCGTACTGCCTGCGGGCAGCAGGCGGATGCCCTTGTGCAGCGTGAAAGGCTCGGGCACGGAGCCCCACAACAGAAAACCTACCATGCCGCCGGGGTCGGGAGTGAGATCGACATTCCCACCTGCCTTGAGTGCAGCGACCTGCGAAGCGAAGCGGAAGGTATGGCCGTCATCAGCATAGTAAAGCGGTTTGATGCCGTGAGGGTCGCGGGCGAGAAACAGACTGCGGGTGTGGGCATCCCACAGCGCAAACGCGAACATGCCGCGCAGTTTTTCTACCATGGCCGCGCCGTCGCGGCGGTAAAGATGCAGCAGTACCTCGGTGTC
Organism: Gammaproteobacteria bacterium; assembly: GCA_040183005.1. NCBI lineage: Bacteria > Pseudomonadati > Pseudomonadota > Gammaproteobacteria > Gammaproteobacteria bacterium. The sequence goes on along the minus strand of JAMPIW010000007.1, from coordinate 623,047 downwards.
GGAATGCGAGCGGAAAATCACGCCATCTTTTTCGAGCGTGGCACGCAACGCCGGGTAGTTGTAGATTTCACCATTGAAGGTGACGGCGAAACGGCCATCTGCGCTGTGCATCGGCTGTGCGCCTGCTTTGGTCAAGTCGATGATGGCAAGCCGCCGGTGTGCCAACCCCAGTTTCCTGTCATCGGACAACCAGAGTCCCGCTCCGTCCGGCCCGCGCGCCGTCATGTTGTCGCGGGTTCGCAACAGCGCTTCCCGGTCTACCGGGGGCGCGTCAGATGAATAGGCGTAATGCCCAGCGATGCCGCACATTAGGGCAACCTATCCTGATAGAACGCAGCGACCCGCTCGGCTATATGTACCCAGCGATAGGGTTCAGGTCGAGCGCGGATGGCATCGGCATCGAAGCAGTCACGGCCTTCGAAGTATCGCACCAGGGCGGCTTCGATACCGTCGGCATCGGGCGTGTCCACATAAATGCCGTTTTCGCCATCCACCACATAGTCGCGCATGCCGCCGTCACGTGAGGTGAGCACGGGCACGCCGCAGGCGTTGGCTTCGAGAAAAACGATGCCGAAACCTTCAAAATTCTTTGCCTCGGAATATGAAACCAGAATGAACAGGCCTGTGTCGTGATAGAGGTCGAGCAGTTCCGCGTCGGTCTTGCGTCCGACGAGGGCGACGTGGCCGGTCAGCCCCAAATCGCGGATCATGTTTTCCAACTCAGCTTTGTAGCCGCCAGTGACCGTGCCGCTGACAATCTCATAGTGAAAATCGTAGCGGTCTTTCAGGCGCCCCAGCGCAGTGATGACGTTATGCACGTTTTTGATACGGTCGCCTTCATCAAGCCGTGTCACGGTGAGTAGGTGGGCACGAGAATGGCGACCGGAACGCGGGGCAAAGAAACGTTCGGACACGCCCGGCGGAATGACCGAAGACTTGCTCGCTACGCCAAGATAGCGTTCACCGAAACGGTCACGTGTGAAGCTGCTGACCGTGACGATACCGGCGAGTTTGTCCACAGCTTGCTGGTAAACATTACGATTGTAGATGTTTTCCATACGGTTGATTGCGGTGTCTACCGCAGATTTGACGCGATTCGGCAATCGCCACAGCAGATGGCGCGCCAGGGTATCGCGACCGGGCAGGCGCATCCGCAACTGGAAACTGAAGCCGTCATCGCCATGTACCGTTGCAAACACGTTGCGCCGATGCAGCGCCAGCGGCGCATGGTAGAAAAACAGCGAGTGCCACACGTCCATATCATGCTGAAGCAACACCGGGATATCATGCTCCAGCTTTCGGGTGAGGATGGGATGCAAGCGGTACGCCGGGTCTTCCAGCGCACCCGGAATGGAAAACACATGCACCTCATGGCCAAGACCGCCCAGTGCGCGCGCCAGCTCATAACAATACAGATTGGCGCCGCCGATTTCCGGCATAAAATAGGGGGCGATAAGGCCGATTTTCATGGGTGTTGTCGTCAATATTACGCGCGCAGTATAGCAACTTTCAGGTTGTTGAAACTGGGCGATGTGCGAGCACGGCTTCAGCGTTGCCACCCAATGAAGAGGGCGGCAGGCCCATGTTCATGGCCTCTAGATCGGCGCAGGCTTCCGCATACCAGTTATGGTATTCGCCATGGTTGGGGAATTCCCTGCACAAATGCCATAAAGCTTCAGCCCAGAAGCCCAGCGCATAGCGTTCGTATTTCAACTCTTTCCAGCGTCCACGCACGCCGCTGGTCTGCGCGAATTGCGCGGCCGCGCTGATGACCACATCGAATCCGGTACCGCCGAAGCGCCGCCGGGCGCGCACCAGATCCATGAGATTGACGGTGTGATAGTGAAACGCCCAACTACACAGCCCCAGGTGACGATCAATATATCCCCCCGGCATGACCAGGCGCGGAAAGCAGTTCTTGATGCGGTACAGATTCGGAATGAACACCTGCCAGCCGATGCGTTTCCACAGGCGCTGCCACAACGGCAGGCGCATGGCCTGTGTGGCGGGCAAGAGTGTTAGATTGATGGAGGAAAAAAGTAGTCGATAAAGCCATTCGGCGGATCTCAGTGCCAATACTGCATGCGCGCTTTTCACGCCGGAATCGACCAATGTGACATATTTTTCATCACCAGTCATTTGCCGGTAGCGATCCAGTGCGACCAGGATATCCAGATGGGTGTTGAGTACCAGCATGTTCTGAGGCGACTTGCCCAGCGCCTTTCCCGGCAGCCACTTGAAGGGTGCCAAATTCATGCTGGCTTCGGTCAATTCCAGTTCGTCATGATAGAACCATGCACCCACATCTGTTGAGTCGCGTTTGTCCGAAATAAAGCGCATGCCACGTGCCAGCGCAGTTCGTGCCATCGGGTCGTCAGTTTCGCTCAACGCATCCATCATTAAATGCATGGCCGAACAGTGCAGGCGGTAGTGGGATTCCATGCCCTCCGTCCACTCACCGTGCCGGAAACCGCCGTCTTCACTTTGACGTGACAACACCGACAGCAGCAACTGGGTTTTTAACAGTCCATAAATGCGTTTGCCTGTAGTGCGTTCCAGGCCACTAAAAATCAGGCGCAACGCGTGTGCATCGTTTTCCGAACAAATGCGGCGTTTGTGTGGCCACGCATAGCGGTCTTCATACACCCAGCCGTGAATCAGGTGGCGATACAGGTCGGCAGGTTTGTTATAACGGGTGTGCGAACCGAGTAGGAAATAACCCTGGATTTCGATGGGCGCGAGCGTTTGCAGCTCGTCGACCAGGCGGGTGTCGTCGAGTCGCCAAATTACTGCATCAAGAGTCCAGCCCTCGGGGATTATGGCGAACGCAATTGTAACACCGCTCGAATCCAAAGTGAAATCGTCCCATTCGGCGCTACGTTCTTCCAGAATATGGCCTTGCCCGCTGATACGCCGCAGCGTCGCCGGTGCGGGTAGCCAGTAACCCGATGCAGCGAAATCATGGCTGCGTAGCAGCCAGCCACCGGCAGTACAGCGTTGCAGGGCGTAATTACCCTCCAGCCGCAAACGGAGGGCGGCATGGGCACGCAAAAACACACAGTATGCACCCTCGAACGCATCCCCTACCTGCCGCATGTCGCTGGAGTGAACGTGGCAGCGCTGCCCGTGAACTAGGCACAGCTGCGGGTCATCCCCTGCAAAGAATGTGTTAATATCGAATTCGGTCATGGTTTGGTTATGGTTCGTTTTTTTGGTTGAACACTACGTGCTACGCGCTTATGTGCCATCCCCTAGGTGCGGGAAGCCCCAGTATTGTAGTACTCGAACGTCTGCGCGTTGAGAAGCTTCTGGATGTGTTCACCGCGACGCATCGAAGTAAATTTCAGCAGCGTCTCGCGTTTTCCATCGAAAGTTGGCGAGATATAACGTGGATGTGTCGGGTCGCGCGTGTCGTTTGCCGTGCCATGAGCCGGCCAGTGTTGCGAGAATAGCGAAAGCTTTTCGCAAACATAGCGGTTAAAAGGATGTATTGGTTCCCGAACTCGCTGGCGCAATATGTTCTGCTCCCCAAATCGAGCCATGAAGGCGCGGTAAAGAGCTTGCTCGAGATCAAGTCTAGGAATTGGTTCCAGTGTCAGGAAGCATTCCAGCATCTCGGGGGTCGCGCGTATTACAAAGAACTGCGTTGCAAGACTGTCCCTGCACGTCAAGCGGTAGGGGTAGCCAAACTTACGTACGACACCTGCAAACCAAAGATGTAGTCGCGCTGTTACCCTCGGCTGCTTCAGATACTTGAATGCAAGAGGATCCTCGTCCCAGGCGGACGTGCAGATCATTAATTCTTTCTTTTGGTCCATTTTGGCGATGATGTCGTGGATGACCCGCTCATCCATAATCCATGTATCACCCTCTAGGTGTACAAGATATTCTGGGGAAAGTTTCTCCGCTGCAGTCGCCAGTGATCGCTTCAATAGGTTCAACGCGCCATGCTGCAAAGTCTCTATCGCTGAAACCTGTGATTGTGGCAACGACGGCTGTTCGCAGGGAATCAATACATCCTCAAGATATTTCTGGTAGTTACTGCTTGAGCATGCATGCACGATGGGGAATGGACTGGTGTAGTTGAGCTTGATGATTTCTTGATTTATGCGTGCGCAGTCGATGCGATTGAAGGTCGTCATGCATACGACGGCTTTATGGCTTTTCTCTTGTGTCGTTGGATTCATAATGCCTGCATTTAAATATGATTACCGGCTCAGCACTTCGAGCAAATATAAGTTTTAAGTAATGAACACTCTTGAAGACGGCTCAAAGACGGCATTCCTATACATTATGGACGGGAATAGGATCAGACATCTTGTTTATGCTCATGAAAGTTCTTTATTCTCTTAGTAAATATAGCTAGCGAACTTTCTTCCCGTACCCTCGGTACTATACGTTCGGTGCCGTCTGTTGAGCCATCGCAACTATGATTATCCTGTGCGGCGTGAGGGTTTGCGCAAGTGAGCTTTCAATAGCCTCCGCAATATACTTTTGCCCATTGAATGTCGGCAGAACAACACTAAAGGATCGATTCATAGTAATTCTCCAGTCGAGACAAGTGGCGCGAACACCTCGTCAACATTATAAATCTTTTGCCTTCCGATGAAGCAAGTCATCATTCAATACCCCAACAACAACTATCGACTCTCGGTAGCCAGTGAAGTGTACTGCGCTCCATTAAATACATCTTTCCACTCAGTGTCACCGCATCAACCCACACGCAACTAAATCAGTTTCTTACAACGAATGGGGACGGGTGAAGCGTAACATCTAGATGCGCCATGCTATGTGGTGTCGCCATATTTCTGCAGCGGTCAACCTCATGCTCGTTAAAATCTCTAATTTTCTAACAGGTAGTTTCAATATTTCCTGAAAGTATGATTCAACTTTGCGCTCCAAAGCCTCTGGGGTGAACCGGTCTTGGATAAGTGCATGCCCCGCTCGACGCATCGTCCGATACAGCTCATTGTCCCGTGCCAAGCGTACGACTCCCTCTGCGAAAGCCTCCGGATCATCCTCCACGATCGCATGCTTCCCGGGCACTAAGTTGAAACCCTCCGCACCCACAGGCGTGGTGACCACGGGCAGACCATACGCCATCGCCTCGCCGACCTTACCCTTAATGCCACCTCCCCATCGCAAGGGCGCTACCGAGATATCCGCCTTGAGGAGCAAGGGAGATATGTCTGAAACACGCCCAAGCACCTGAAAATCCGGTCCGTTCAACTGCTGGATCTCATTGGGCGGATGCTCACCAATCACCATCATCTTGGCCAACGGAAGGTGGGCTTTTACATGCGGCCAGATGTCATGTGTGAAATAAAGCACTGCATCAATATTAGGCGCGTGACTGAAGCCTCCAACGAAGATCAGCTGCGGTGGATCGCCACAGTCTTTATCGATCAAAGGGGGTACAGTGTGAATGTTCGGAATCAGCCCGGCGTGAACGTACGGGTTCTCTATCTTTAGCGCCTCAACGTCCTCTGGCGTTACCAAAACGACTGAATCCGCACGTTTGTACGTTGTGAGCTCTTCGCGTTTGATCTTGGCCGCTTGTAAAAAACTCTCGGCAGATCCGTCTATTTTGGCTTTTGTAAGGAAGCGCCGAAAGTGCAGATCCACAGAATCAATAACAATCCTCGCAGTTTGCTGATGGTAGCGCACTGCATCCAGATGTCTAAATGCCGCATCGTAAAACTCAAAAACCACCATGTCGAAACGATCATTACGGACGAGGTTTAGAAAATCTTCCCGTACTATGCAGCCCATATTCTCGAGCTCTAATAAGCTATTGCCCACCTCCATATCACCAGCCTGCCCACGCTCAATCCACACGGGTAGAGTGCAGAAAGTAACGTCTGCGAAAGAAGCAATCATCTTAATTAGCGCAGAAAACCGCACATCACCTGATGCCCGCGTGATAAGCGGCGGTTGATCCGCATAAATTAAAACTCGCATCTATTGTCTCCACGAGAAAAACGGGAAAAGAAAATGAAAGAAAAGAAACCAAAGCCAAATATCGCGCAACACTGGACAGATTTTCGCGTGACTGAGGTGGAGAAAGATTCCGTGCCTGAAGTCGGCAATGTCAGCGTTGAGGCGCTTGAGTGCGCGTAGGAGGCCAACTCACCCAGCGTGATGCTGGTCTGCCCAAGTCGCGCGCTGGCATCATTGCGGGGCTGGGTCGCGCCATCCGCATTCAGGGCGCAGAAACGCACATCGTGCTTGCGCGCCAGAAGCGAGAGCGGCGTGAAAAAACGTAGATCGCCGGAGGCTTGATCTGGTTGAGGAGAAGAACTAGCAAGCACAAGTAATCTGCTCATGACATTATCCAGAAAGTGTAGCCAGATTTGAAACCAGCAAATGAAGTCGGATCCCCATGACCGGAACGACAATATTGTTTCAAATTCAACAGGGTCACTAGATGTCAGGGCAAATATTCGGTTGCCTTGACAATACGACGTCTACATAGTTGTCAGGACTCTGACTCTTAGCCAAGCTGTAAAGTATCTCCGTAACTTTCTCTATGGGTAGAAACTGCCCTATGTATGCAGCGCCGGCGACTGTCGTGCTGTCAAACGATAAAATCATCCCGTAAGGCCAACCCTCAATTTCCTTTATGAAGTCGGCTACATCGGCCCCCATTCTCCCCAAATGGTAAGGTGAAAATTCAACGACCAATAGGTCCACTGATTTGAGCGTTTCTCTCGCTCCGCGCAAGACAGTTACTTCGGCGCCCTGGGTGTCGATCTTAAGAAAGATCGGCCGTATGAGTTCTCGTGAATCTAGGGTCATGTCTAGTGGTATTGCTTGCACATTTACTACATGGCGCTCTGTTTCATTAAATGAAGGTGTAACTGACGCCATCTGTCCTGGAATGCGTAGTCTGTGGTCACCCCAATTATTTTCTGACAGCTCAAAATCAAGGACCCCCTGCGTATCGTGTAGCGCAACATTGAATATAGTTATCCTATCGGCAACTTTATTTCTTTCTATATTCCGCTTTAGAAGTTGAAAATTGACAGGGTCTGGCTCAAACGCGAAGCATTGGATACCGTGTCTAATTGCGGCAGGAATCGCTGTTAGGCCAATATTGGCGCCTATATCTAAGAATGTTCCCTTCCCATGAATGAAGAAGCGATCAATTAGTTCGCTTTGAAAAGAGGACGACCAAGATCCGGTTTGTGCGTAGGTATAAAAGATTACCCGGTCTTTTGGACTACCCTCAATAATTCCTTGGTCCCCCGCCAAGACCAAGGAAGCCGCATTGGTCCTATTCGCGGCAGCGCCAAAAATGAGATCGATGAGTTGATGTTTGGGCAAGTTCATATACAAATCGCTCATCGAGAATGAGTCTCGAACGACTTTAGCCCTGCCCGCAGGAGTGAGGTGTTTGCAGATAATTTTTGCGATAGCCGCTGCTAATGATTTTCCCATTGTACCTGCTCGTTTAGTTCAGTATTCGACAAGTAATTCGCGCATCAAGATAATGCATTTTTGATCGTGTCTGCGCGGAAATGCCATCGGCCAGGCATGTAGAACAAAGCCTGCGAGTGCTGCCTGCTAATCGCGTAGTCGTCCGATTCAACACGAAATGTTGCAACATTTTCTGCGTGGTAGGTGACCTTGCCAGCCGGCGTACCTAGCCAAACTAGCACTGAATAGACGCCGGGGATGAGCGTTATTTTTTGAAGCTCAAGTTCGACGGTATGACGACCGGGCTCAAAGTCTCGGGTTTGATAAGCAGTATTATTATTCGTCAGATACACGAAATCAGTTGTATGTATTCCGATGTAGATAGCAATGTCCTGAATATGTGAATTCGCAGTGAAAGCAATACGTATTGTGGCGGGCTCCCCGAATACAAGCATATCCCCGGGTTCACTCGACGCACTCTGAAATTCAACTCTGAGGCTTGATATTTCGTCGCTGCTCTGTATTTCTCTCGATTCGGAAGCTGATTTATTCTGCTGAATGATAGCATTCATAGAATTTACAAATTCGTTGCATACATCTTTTGGCAATCCATCGTGTGTAACTCGACCGTGTTCGAGCGAGATGACCCGCGAACAAATACGCTCAACTTGTCGGATGTTGTGGGAAACCAACAAAACTGTTTTTCCTTGTCCTTTAATGAGATTTTCCATCCGATCAAAGCACTTCCGCTGAAACGCTAGATCACCCACGGCTAGCACTTCATCCACAATCAGAATGTCAGATTCCACGCTGGTAGCAATCGCGAACCCCAGCCGCACTGACATGCCGGAACTATAACGCTTGATCGGGGTGTCAATGAATTCTTCCAACTCTGCGAAGGCGACGATTTCATCGAATTTTCTCCTGATTTCGGCCTTGGGTATGCCCAAAATTGCGCCATTGAGGAAGACATTCTCGCGCCCAGTGAGGTCACCTATTAGTCCCGCGCCGACTTCGATCAGCGGCGCCACTTTGCCATGTACTTTAACGCTCCCTCGGGTGGGTACGCTGATTTGCGCCAGCATCTTCAACAACGTGCTCTTACCCGCGCCGTTATGGCCGATGATACCGAGCACTTCGCCTGCATCAACTTTAAAGTCCACATCGTCCAGTGCCTTGAACAACGGGCGTTCGGGCAAGGGTTGCCCGCGCAGTTTTGCGGCAGTACGCTGTATAGTATGCTTCAGGCTTTGCAGTTGCCCGAGGCGGTATTCTTTGGTGACGTGATTGACTTCTATGATGGGCATAAGTGTAGTTGTTAGCGTATAGGGCTTAGTTTAAAGGGCATAGTGGGTGGCGTATAGTGGTCATTTAATTTGCTGGATTTGCGATACGTTCGCGCCAATATCCTGGTTCGCGGTGACGGTGCATGAGCGAGATGATCAGTATGTAATCGGTTTCAATCGAGTAAAGCACTGCATAAGGAAAGACGCGGGTAAGGCATCGGCGAATATCCTCTTCAAGCACCGGCCAACGGTCAGGCGCTTCAATAATCTGCTGGATGACATGTTCCACCGCCGCAATGAACCGAAGTTCCAGGCCATTCTGACACCCTGCGTAATGGCGAGCGGCAGCTTCATACTCGACCAGTGCCTCCGGGTGAAACTCGAATCTCATCGCGTGACTGACTTCCGAATGCGATCCAGCGCTTCCTGACCCGGAATGGTTTTAACCCGGCCAGTCCTGACGTCATCACGGCGAGTGCGCGCTTCAGCAACCCAAAGCTGCCGTATATAGCCGTCCTCCAAGGGATCAAGGCTTTCAACAAGGCGATCAGCAAGCAAAGCCCGTGCTTCGCTAGGGAGGGAAAGCGCTTCCTCGGTGATTTGTTCAATTGTGAGGCTCATCTTCAGGGCTCCTAGCGGTTAGTGAAGTAGCGTGGGTGATCAGACACCAATTCTCGGTTTTCGTGGCTAAAGCCGCTCCTATGGCGATGTCGTCCAGGGCCGTGTGCTTGAGACTGGTGAGTTGCCCCAGCTTGTATTCTTTTGTGACGTGATTGACTTCAATGATGGCCATGGCTATTTAAAATCGTTTTTGCTAAGACCAGATTGCCTGAGAATGGAGGCAAAGGTACCTAACGGTATTTCCCTTTTGAGATCAGGAACAATGACGATTCTCTCGCCTTTCCGGAATTTCTTATGGCTGCCCTTTTGAGAAATAAAGATGAAACCATGTCGCAGGAGGATGTCAATAATTGCTTTCGATGAATACAGCTCAGCCATTGACGGCATATTCTCCGAGCAAGGCTTCTTCTATAGGATGATATTCAGCATCCCCTTCTTCAAAATAGAGTTCAATCGCTTCTCTTAGATTCCGAATCGCTTCGTCAATAGTTTCGCCGAAGCTCGATACATCAACGTTCAAACACTGCGAGACGTAATACTTATCTTGCCTGTAAACGACAAACTTAAGGTTTTTCATGGCTCACTCCATCCAGAAAAGGAACAACGGACTTTCCTGTGGGGACGGTCTGGTTGATGCGTCATTATTATTTTACAGATAAACTTCATGATTTTAATGTGTTATAGAACTTTCAAACCACATCCGCAAAATAGGATTCCGCGCGCTTGAAAACGATGTAGCTGATAGGTAGCAGGATGGCTATCAGGATCATTCCCGGCAGCATGGCAGCAAAGTCGGGGGGTTGGTCATAGAGCAATACCCGCTGAAAGGCGTCGATGACGCCGGCTATGGGATTAAGGGTATACAGTGTGTAGAGCATGTTTGACCATTCTCCGGCAGCCTGATTGGTCAGGAGTTTTTCCTTGACCAGGGTCAAGGGATAGATGACCGGCGAGGCGTACATGAGCAGGGAGAGCAGGATCGGCAAAGCCGTGGCGACATCGCGGTAATAGACGTTCATCGCTGCCCCAATGAGGGCGATGCTCAGTGATGCCAGGACTGTATACAGGATGATCAGGGGCAGCCAAAGTGCGTAAATACTGGGCATCATTCCGTAATAAACCATTAAGCCAGCTAGAATGCCAAAGTTGATGCCGAGTTCCACCAGTTTGGTCATGACGCTAGTGAGGGGAAAAATCTCACGGGGAAAATAAATTTTGCGGATCAGGTTGGCGTTGGATACCACACTGCCGACGCCTTCTGCGGTGGCTTCCTGGAAGAATATCCAGGGAATGAGTGCCGCGAAGGTGAGAATAGGGTAGGGGATGTCACCGCTGTCGATGCCTACAAAACTTTTGACAAGGGTAAAGATGAGCATCAGCGTAACGGGTTTAAACACCGCCCAAGCAATCCCTATATAGGCTTGCTTGTAGCGTAAGGTGATGTTTTTCCACGCAAGCACCATCAGCAATTCGTGGTAGGCAATGATGTTTTTGGCGGCTTGAATCATAATTTTCAGGGGGCAGGCTTTCCGTATAATTCGTTGATTTTACCACACACGGGGACTTTTCATCGTGTAAGCCAGGAAGGAAGTAATGCGTAGGATATTCCCGTCCGATTAACTGTTTGTTTGAGTGCGATTAGCTCAGGTCTAGTTCTATCGGCCGTTCTCGGCTGTCTCTGAAGTCAAGTTGATACGGAGGCAGAAACCTTATACTTCAAATGAAACGCTTAGACAAAGTCTAGGCGCTGGCGTGAATGAAACGATCCTCAGACAGTTGATGTGGACGAACATTTGTAAGGAGATAGCCATGAACCTGAAAGGCAGCAAAACCGAAGAGAATCTGAAGGCCGCCTTCTTGGGCGAATCCCAGGCCAATCGCCGTTACCTGTATTTCGCCGCTAAGGCCGATGTGGAAAGCTACAATGATGTGTCCGCAGTGTTTCGTTCCACTGCGGAAGGTGAGACAGGGCATGCGCATGGCCACCTGGAATGCCTGGAGGTCAGCGGTGATCCGGCTACCGGCCTGCCCATAGGCGCTACCGCCGACAACCTGAAGGCGGCAATTGAATACACCGATATGTACCCCAGCCAAGCATTTTGACGCGAACATCTAATACGCCGAATCTGCGCGAAAAAATGACAAAACGAATCATCTGGCGAACTACGGCATCAAGTGGTGAAAGTCCTGTGTTGTTTTCCATCCTGCGTTTTAAGATTTAACCCCCAGTTTATCCAGCACTTCTCCAACCTGTTTGATCCGCGCCGCGTTGTCCGGCATGGCGAGGGTAAAGCGCAGTTTGTCCTGGCCGTCCAGTTTGTAGGTGTGTGACTGGGTCTGGATGAGGTGGATAATGGTGCGCGGGTCGATGTTTGGCTCTGCGTTAAAGATGATGCGTCCGCCGGAGGGGCCTGCTTCGATCTTGCGTATCCCCAGCGGGCGGGCCTTGATCTTGAGCTCGGTTACCTGGAACAGATTCTTGGCCGGTTCCGGTAACAGACCGAAGCGGTCGATCATTTCCACTTGCAGTTCACGCAGTTCTTCCTCGTTCGCGGCGCTGGCGATACGCTTGTACATGACCAGGCGCGCGTGCACGTCGGGCAGGTAGTCGTCGGGTATCAAGGCCGGAATATGCAGGTCGATCTCCGCATGAGTATCAAGCGGCTGCTCCAGGCTGGGCTGCTTGCCGGACTTCAGCGCCTTCACGGCGCGCTCCAGCAGTTCGGTGTAGAGCGTGAAGCCGATCTCCTGCATCTGCCCGCTTTGATCCTCGCCCAGCAGTTCGCCCGCACCGCGGATTTCCAGGTCGTGGGTGGCGAGTGTGAAGCCCGCGCCCAGCTCCTCCAACGATTCGATAGCCTCCAGACGCTTCACGGCATCGGCGGTGATGAGGCTACGCGGCGGGATAATGAGATAGGCATAGGCGCGATGATAGGAGCGCCCGACGCGGCCGCGCAGCTGATGGAGCTGCGCCAGGCCGAATTTGTCGGCGCGGTTGATGACGATGGTGTTGGCGCTGGGCACGTCGATGCCAGTCTCGATGATGGTGGTGCACACCAGCACGTTGAAGCGCTGATGATAGAAGTCCAGCATCACATGTTCCAGGTCGCGCTCGCGCATCTGACCGTGAGCGACGCGCACGCGGGCTTCGGGAACCAGTGCCTCAATCTCAAGCGCCATTTTTTCGATGGTGTCCACTTCGTTATGCAGGAAGTAAACCTGGCCGCCGCGCTTGATCTCACGCAAACAGGCCTCCTGAATCAGCGCTCTATTCCATTCCCTGACAAACGTTTTTACGGCAAGACGGCGTGCCGGGGGTGTGGCGATCACGGACAAATCGCGCATCCCTGACAGCGCCATATTGAGGGTGCGAGGGATGGGTGTGGCGGTCAGGGTGAGCACATCGACCTCAGCACGCAGCGCCTTGAAGCGCTCCTTTTGGCGCACGCCGAAACGGTGTTCCTCGTCGATGACAACCAGCCCCAGATTCTTGAATTTGACGTCGCCCTGCAACAATTTGTGGGTGCCGATGATGATGTCCACCTTGCCATCCGTGATTCCTTCCAGCGCAGTGTCCTGTTCCTTTTTGGAGCGAAAGCGCGATAGCATCTCGATGCGTATAGGCCAGTCGGCGAAACGGTCCTTGAAGTTCTCATAATGCTGCTGGGCAAGCAGAGTGGTCGGCACCAGTACGGCAACCTGTTTGCCGCCATGCACAGCCAGGAACACGGCGCGCATGGCGACCTCGGTCTTGCCGAAGCCGACGTCGCCACACACCAGTCGATCCATGGGCTTGCCGGACACCATGTCGGCGAGCACATCCTGGATTGCGGCTTGCTGATCCGGTGTCTCCTCAAAGGGGAAGCCCGCCACGAAGGCGGCGTATTGCTCATCGGCAGCAGGGAAGGCGTGCCCTTTACGCGCCGCGCGCCGCGCGTAAACGTCGAGCAATTCCGCGGCAACATCGCGCACCTGCTCGGCGGCCTTACGTTTCGCGCGCGGCCATTGCTCACTACCCAGCTTGTGCAGCGGCGCCTGTTCGGGGGTGGCGCCCGAATAGCGGCTGATCAGGTGCAGTGAGGATACCGGCACATAGAGCTTGTCGCCACCGGCGTATTCCAGTGTCAAAAACTCTGTTTCGATATCGCCGACATTGAGGGTTTGCAGGCCCAGATAGCGCCCCACGCCGTGTTCCTCATGCACCACCGGCGCGCCGATGCTCAGCTCAACAAGGCTGCGTACCAGCGCATCAGGATCGCGGCCGCGCGTCTTACGGCGGCGCCGCTGCATTACCTGTTCACCGAAGATCTGTGGCTCGGCGATGACGGTGATGCGCGGCTCATCAATCAGCAGACCATGTTCCAGCGGCGCAACGGTGATGCCCACAATGCATCCGCTCGCGAGGAAAGCCTGCCAGTTATCGCACGCAACAGGATGGAGATGACCGCCTTTGAGCAGCTCAAGCAACGTTTCGCGGCGGCCAGCGGTCTCGGCGGCGAACAGCACCCTGCCATTGAAACTGGCGACAAACTCCAGTAGTGCCGCAGCAGGTTGTGGTGCGCGCGGCGCCAAGGTCAAGACTGGTGTGGACTGAGTGGCGAAGTTGCAAGCCCCGGCACGGTTGTCTGTGTCTGCGCGCTGTATCGCAACGCGGGGAAACACCTGGCTGGCGCCCATAACCTCGTTGGCCTGCAAAAACACCTGAGCCGGAGCAAGCAACGGGCGTTCCCGGTCGTAGCGGTGCTGCTCATGGCGCTCGCCGATCTCATTCCAGAAATCTGAGGCAGCTTGTTCGACGCCTTCTGTAGTGATTAATATGCTGGTGCGCGGCAAGTAATCGAACAGGGTTTGGGTCTGATCAAAAAACAACGGCAAATAATATTCGATGCCGGGTGGTGCAAGGCTGTTGCTGATATCGCGATAGATCACACTCTTCTGCGGATCACCTTCGAAGCTCGCGCGGTAGGCCTGGCGGAAGCGCGTCACGGCGTCTTTATCGAAGGGGAACTCACGCGCGGGCATGAAGCGGATGTGTTTGACGCTATCCAAAGAACGCTGGCTTTCCGCGTCGAAGGTGCGGATGCTATCCACTTCGTTGTCAAAAAGGTCGATGCGGTAGGGCAGGGGGCTGCCCATGGGATAGAGGTCGATCAAACTGCCGCGCACCGCAAATTCGCCATGCTCCATGACCTGAGACACACACTGGTAGCCTGCGCCTTCCAGGCGTTTGCGAAACTGATCCAGGTCGACTTTCGCGCCCACATCCAGCAGCAGGCTGCTGCCTTCCAGCCAGGTGCGCGGCGGCAGGCGGTGCATCAGCGTCGAAACCGGCACAATCAGGATGCCGCGCTGCAATGATGGCAGTTGATAAAGTGTGGCCAGGCGTTGCGAGATAATGTCTTGATGCGGTGAGAAATTGTCGTAGGGAAGAGTCTCCCAGTCCGGAAAAGTCAGCACCGGCAGCGCATCATGGTCCGAGATGTAGAACCGCAGTTCATATTCCAGAAGGCTGGCGGCATGGACATCGGCAGTGATCACCACCATGGGTCCTGGATGGCGCTGCGCCGCAGCGCTGATGACCAGGCCGAATGCGCTGCCATGCAGTCCACCCCAAAATACCCTGTCACCCGGCTTTTCAGGCAGAACGGGTTGAAAGGGAGTGAGCCTGAGGCTGTCTGTTGTTAATGGATTGGATGCTGGGGCCGATATCGTCATGTAAATAAGGCTGTCTTCTGAACGTCTGGGTGTAACTAGGCATTTTCCCATAGTTACTGATGTTGCGCACCATTGGATCTGGGCTTGCTAACAGAATATCTCTATGACGAGCGCGGCAACCAGGTCACCACACCTTTTCAGGACGATGTGATGGTCGGTTTGCGCTTGGCGCTTGGCCGAGAATGACGTGCAAAGCACTGAGGTGCTGATGGGCGCCATCTTCGACCGTACCACCAGTGCGCGTTTTTTCAACCTGGAAGCCAGCCCACGTTGGGTGATAACTGGAAGCTGAACATGGAAGCGCGCGCTTACTCCGCTCCGGTCTGCCGCCACCAACATACTTTACGGCTTCCGTGACGATGATTATCTGCAAATCGAGCTGGCAAGGTACTTTTGAGAGAGCACCATGCCCCGCAACACAACACATCCTATTCCTATAGCGTCACAGAGTGCTTGAAAGGGCATTGCTGCGTTAAAATCGGACTCAAAATGCTCATTTGCTCCGTGCAAACGCCGCTTTTTCACCCGATTTTGCCTTGCACTGCATCCCTTGATCACTTTGTGACACGGTAGGGCTATCCCCCTGGCACGAGATTCAGTTTCCCCACAGCCTCGGCAACATCCTTGGGCCAGATAAATATCCGATTGTACGGCTTGACCTTGAAATAATCCTGCGGGTAATAAATTTTCTGTGTAATCATATCCACGCAGTATCTCTCGATCCATCCATAGCGCTCTGATGAACTCAGATCATCCCCCTTCGCCAGTTTGGCAGTCACTTGCCACAACTTGTAGCACATGCGGTATTCATAACCGATAAGCGCCATCGGGTCACTCCAGGCACCTTTTTTGTTTTCAAAGGCATCTTCAGCTGCTTTTTGAAGCATAACGAGATCCGCGTACTTGGGCAGGCTGGGGTAAACCGGAAACGAAGCGGCCCAGCCTGATTCGATCATCAGCAGATTGAATGTTGCTCGCTCCGAGCGGGGCAGGGTGGCCAGCTCTTTTTTGTCATAATTGGGTGCCATGTAGGCAAGCAGACGTCCATATTGATCAAACGGCTGGTTTGAGGCACGCAGAAACACGGGGCGCTTTTTACCGTTGGGTCTGGTCAGTTTCAGGTCCAATATTTTCTGGAATGCTTGCGAGGCGGCATCACCTTGTTGCTTCTGTAAGGTGCCCGCGCTTCCGGTGGCGAGTTTTGGGTAAAGATAAGAAGCCAAATCGGAATCAATCGGCGCTTTGCCCGCTTGAATCCAGTCGGCGAGTTCCTTTAATTTGGCATCATGTTTTGACGGATCTTCAATTCCCTGGTAATGCGCCTCTGGCGTGTCGATGCTTAACATGCGAATCGCCATCGAAATATTGGGTGTATCTCCGTCAGAGACAGTTTCAAGTTTTGTCGTGCCCAGTGAATTTAATTCGAACCCCATGGGATCCCAGAATATCTTTACTTTCGACATGATATGCTCCTTGCGTGTTAATTATTTGCTGATCAATAGTCCATATGCGCCCATAACTTCTGTGTATTCTCAACCAGCATTCTTCCGTATTGCAGCCCCATTCAAAATGATTGCCATCCCTGAATCGAGGAGAGTCGCAACGCAACCTTGTCAGGCTGTGTACCATTGCGACTGTGCGATTGCCGATGGAATCATAGAATAACCCCAACGCACCGCGCGAAACAACATTGCACGTGCCCAGCCTGAATCAGGTATGTAATAGTTTTCGCTAAACTCCTCGCCTTGCCCCAGCATTGGAATCCCTTTTGCCGTCAGCAGGCCAATCAGGTAAAACTGCACCTTGTACCATAGGCCGCGGTTTCCTTCGCCCAGCAAGTCATTGTCACGGCTGGCCATGCCAAAGTTGCAGACAAGGCGGGCGTGATCTGACTTTCGATATATTGCAGTGCTGTTTTCTTGATGATGTCGCTATTGCTAGTGATTTCAGCCGGATAACCCGAAAGACCAAGTCGAAGGCCAAGATTGACCAGATCACCTTTATTGCCTTGCGCCACCGCTTTAGCCGAGCCGAGTGTTTCATTCTGCCATGTGCAGTTGCTATAGGTTTTCTCCAGGATTTCCTGTGGTCCTTCCAGGCAGGTGATCGGGCAGGATGTGCGCACAGCGCACGCTAGCGTGCCCGGCATGGGCATGTACACGTTAGCTGAAAGGAGGTAACCGCAAGCAGTGGCGGCCATGGCACCTCAATAACAACCTTAACAAGCCCAATAAGGGGCTGTTAAAAAAATGACGATAGCAGTTTTTGTTTCCCACCATTTTTTTGGGTGTCTCTTCATTTATAAGTATAAGTTGTTGCTATCACTCCATTGCTAAATAATCCGATTCTCAAATTAAGATAGCAAATAACGCGCTCTTAGCCAGAAAAATTCCTCCACCGCGCATGATGTGCCGATACTGTTTGAGCGCGTCGGTCGTCTTGTCACGGCGACCGAAGGTGGGCATCCGGACAAAGCCGACGCAACGAGGGTAAGGCGCAAAGCCCGCAGGTTTTGTGCCTTAGTGGGCTACCCGGTTTTGTCTCGCCACATGGCCCAACGCATTTACTGGCCGCTAAGCCGCTTGGCGAATGAAACCGCATAGGCCGGAGAACGGAACAACAGTATTGGATCATTCGTGGCTGCAACACCGTCGCTCATCACCAGTGGGTCAAAGTTGATTTTTTCGCACCCGGCCCCTTTTTGTGGCATGACTTCGGTGATGCTCAAGGTTCCCGCCTTGATTTGCTTGCGGCTCTCCGGCCATGCAATCGTCGGGTTATCCTGCGTGTCATCAGGCTCGCCCAACACCACCATCATGTCCCATTTCACTGCACCCTGCGCGGCTCGTTTAATCAGTGCCTGCTCGAGAAAATTCGCGGGCGAGGATTTGAGTGCCGACTCATCCAGTTGTTTTTCGCCGTCATGTGGAACGAAGCGCCAGCGCACTAACGTCTTCTTGTCGTTCCGATTAATGAATTTGAAGGTATGAATGCCAAAATACGCGCTATTGGCGTAACTGCTGGGCGGGTTGTTGTTAGACATGAAGTCCGCCTGAGCCTTGTTGTCCGGGTGGCTGGCTTTGAATGCCTTGATGCGCTCTGGATCAGGTTTTCCGGTGGCCGGATCCGGTTTCGTCGCCACCATCAGATCGAGAAAGGTGCGTGGATGTGCCGCCCCGAACATGGGTGTATTGAGCATGGTCATATGATGCAGATCGCCGTCGGGCAATTTGAATTCCAAAGCCATCCCGCGTGGACTCTTGGCGGTATCCGGTGCTTTTGGATTACCGCCTGCCAACGAGAAGCGAGCGATCACGGGGATTGGTTTGCCGGAAAACAGCGCGGAACGGCTGAACTTTGAGGCTTCTTTCGAGCCGACAAACTCACCAATGGCACACGTTCCCTTAATGTGGTTGCGACGCTCACCGGGGGTTACGCCAAACGTCGCTTCGATGGCATCGACTACCTGCATGGGTGTGACCTCACCATCGTCCGCCATCACACCATGCGAACCCAGCACCATCAGGCCAAAAGCCAGCCAACTTTTCAAATCCATATTGATCTGCATTTTTGCTTCTTCCCTATGGTTGAGAGTCGAAATCAGCGTTTCGTGCGCGTAGCGCACGTTACTCATTATTGTCCACCTCCAAGGTTAAAACCATCGGCTTTAGCGGGGGTGTTTATGTTCACCTCTGATTTGTAGTGCGCAGAAAGTGAAGCGGATTGGAGTGAAAATGGTGGCACTCTAAAGGCAGGGGGGGCGCCAAGCCAAGTTTATGCAGCCTCAGCGCGGCTGGTGAAGTTATTTTCGATTGTTTCAATGATCTCAGTGTTGGTGAAGGCGCTGTTGCTGCTGAGACTCTGATAGAGGGCGTGAATGGTAGCGCAGATGTCCTCGGGCGCCATCTTGATCAGCCTTCCCTCGCGCGAGGCCTTGATCAGTTCTTCTATATCAATCTTCTTCAGAACCATCTGTTTCAGCAATGGTTCATAGCGCCATAAGGTGCCATCCGCGCCTTCAAAGGCGGCGATGTGGGCACGGATATCTTCACGGATGGGGAATTCGCGGCGGTTGCCGCTGAGCAGGAAGGCGAACAGCCCCACCACCGTGGCGGGGATCATGAAGATAAAGGCAAATGTGTTGAGCATGATGGTGTCAATGCTCTGTTGAGTCCAACTGTAGTAGGCCAAGCCGAAACCGGCGAGGTAGATGCCCCCCGCGAATATCACCCCCACGACTTTGGCCATGTCCTTGGCCGGTTTACTGCGGCGGCTGTAGTCAAGACGGTTGAGGTCGAACTGCCCCTCAAAACGGCGCAGGAGGTTTTTGCGGATGTTGCGTTTGTTGGGCTGTTTGATACTCATGTTTGTTTGTCTTCAGCTGGGGTCGGCGAGCAGTTCGTTGAGGGTCGCGCCGGCCCTAACCAGCCAGCCCGGCAAATACGTTTTGCACATCATCATCCGCATCGATGGCTTCCAGGAACGCTTCGACTTCCGCGCGCTCCGCTTCGCCCAGCGTTACCGGATTTTTGGGGCGGTAACCCAGTTGCGCGGACTGCACGGCAAATCCGTGCGCCGGTAATGCGCGGGATACCGCGTCCATCTCGGCGGGTTCGGTGAGAAATAGCGTTGCGCCGTCTTCGCCAGGCTCCAGGTCTCGGGCTCCGGCCTCGATGGCCGCAAGCTCTGCGTCGGCTTGCGCGGCCTCCGGCGTCGCCTCGATCATCCCAAGATAATCAAAATCCCAGGATACCGAACCCAAGGCGCCCAGTTGCCCCTTGCGAAATAACACACGAATGTTGGAGGCGGTGCGGTTGGTATTGTCCGTTAGGCACTCGACGATCACGGGAACCCGGTGCGGCGCAAAACCTTCGTAGGTGAGCTTCTCGTAGCTCACCCCTGCGTCAAGCAGGCCAGCACCCTTCTTGATCGCTCGTTCGACGGTATCCTTGGGCATGGATGCCTTCTTCGCCTGATCCACGGCCAGGCGCAAGCGCGGATTCATATCCGGATTGGCGCCAGCGCGCGCCGCGACCATGATCTCCTTGGCGAGCTTGGTGAAGATGCGACCCTTGGCGTTGGCTGCGGTTTCTTTGCATTTTGTTTTCCACTGTGCACCCATGCTGGGTCCCTCGGTTCGTGTGCTTAACGCATAAATTATAAGAATAAATCGTGCCGCGTGTCGGCCGGAGTAATCCGACCCTGTTTCCTCACCGCTGTCCAATCCAGCGGATAAATGCCTTGCTCCACCACGTCGACTGCGGCCAGTCAGTCACGTGTTTGACTAAACCATGCTTCATGGGATTATATGAAAATTATCTACCTATGCGCACGAAAATTTAGTAGTTTTGCAGGGTGGGTGCCAGGTGCGACGGAAATCAGGCATGGGGGTGGTGTTGTGGTATTTGCATTCGGCTCAATGCCTTTCGGTTATTGCGCACGCGCTGCCCATCCGTGCCAGATCATGGAGACTTTAGTCAATCCCTGCCACGATAGGCATATCGTAACGTCATTTAATTTTTCAGTGGAGACAGTATCCATGTTTATAGCCATGAACAGATTCAAAATCGCCAAAGGCAGTGAGGAAGAGTTCATCTCTATTTGGAGAAATCGTAAAAGTTATCTTGATGAGGTATAGTGGACCCCACAGTCAAGACAATAATGCATCGAGTTTAAGAGGGTAACCTTTCACATGCAGCAGAACGGCGCTGCCCCGTTATTGCTTCTATTTTTGAGTGAGTTTTTTCTGTCTCACTGAATTTGTCTACAATGCTTGCACCGCCTCCGCTCGCTGTACGGTAAACCTCATCAGGCGTAATGTAGTTCAATGATTGGTGTATTCTTTCTGTGTTATAAAACACAAAATATTCCGTCAATCCCAGCAGTAATTCAGGCATCGTGGTGTAGCCTTTCAGATACACATCTTCGTGTTTGACGCTACGCCAGAGCCGCTCCACAAAGATGTTATCCAGTGCCCGCCCACGTCCGTCCATGCTGATGGCAATACCGCGCGCCTTGAGGACGCCCGTAAAAGCTTCACTGGTAAACTGGCAGCCCTGATCGGTGTTGAATATCTCGGGGATGCCATAGGCCAGTAGCGCCTGCCCCAAACAATCCACACAGAACACGCTGTCGAGCGTGTTCGATAATCGCCATGCCAGCACTTTGCGTGAGTACCAGTCGATCACTGCCACCAAGTACACAAACCCCCGCGTCAGGCGGATATACGTAATGTCAGTACTCCACACCTGGTTGGGTCGTGTCACCACCACGCCT
Organism: Gammaproteobacteria bacterium; assembly: GCA_040183005.1. NCBI lineage: Bacteria > Pseudomonadati > Pseudomonadota > Gammaproteobacteria > Gammaproteobacteria bacterium. Next base: position 601,730 of record JAMPIW010000007.1, on the reverse strand, counting down.
CTGAGCAGATACGGATAAACCTTGTGCTGCGGGTGCGGTCGGCCGGTGTTCGGCCCCGGCGCCATGCCTGCCAGTCCCAATAGTCCCATCAACCGTTGCACCCGCTTGCGATTGATATTGTGACCTAAACCTCGCAGGTAATGCCGCATCTTGCGGCTGCCGTAAAACGGATGCCGTGTGTATTCGGCATCAATCGCCGATAACAACGCTAATTCCTGTTCGCCCGGTTTCGCGGCCATTTGCGGCGCGTAGACGGTGGAACGGGCAATACCCGCCAGTTCACATTGCCGGGTCAACGTCAGTGGCTCGATGGCGCTGATCCATTGCTTACGCGCCGCTACTGGCTGATCCCGGACTTTTTTTTGAGCCAGTCCAGCTCCATCTTCAACCGCCCGATCTCAGAGTAGAGTCGCTCAGGACTCGCCGAGGGGTCGGCAGGCTTCGGGCCGCGCTTGGCATCAAACAGGCTGGATGCCTGCTCCAGGAGATCTTTCTTCCATACCCCAACCTGGGTCGGATGAACCCCAAACTCCTGACCAATTTCGTTCGCTGTCTTGACCCCTCGGATCGCTTCAAGTGCAACCTTGGCCTTCAACTCACCACTAAAATTCTTCCGCTTCGTTTCACTCATGACCTGCTCCTTTTTACAGCAGGCTACCATCTTAATTTACTGTCCGAAAACTGGGGTCCACTATAGATGGCCAATATGTCTTCCTGATTCAAGTGCTGGAAGCTTTTCCCCTTCGACAAATACTGGCGAATCAGTCCATTCATATTTTTATTCAGCCCACGCTCCCATGATAGGGATGAGAAAAGCATCCATTTGCATTGAGCTGTTATACGGCAAGCCGATGATAATTGAACTATTTTTCATTGTCGTAAGTAGGCGCATGAAATCTCTTCGCATGAGGCCGGAGCGAACTCACAGGCGCATTCTTCACGGCCTCTGCTGTTTTATTGGATGTCAGCGCGGGTAAGGCGTAATCGTAAGGTGCCATAGCATAGCGTATTGCACCGTATGCCGCGCCATTTGGTGCTATGCCTTTCGGTTATTGCACCCTACCTGATTACATCACGCCCATCAATCCCAACTCAACGCCCCCCCACTCTGATACTCAATAACCCGCGTCTCGAAGAAGTTTTTCTCTTTTTTGAGGTCCACCACTTCGCTCATCCAGGGGAAGGGGTTGGTGGCGCCGGGGTATTGTTCTGCCAGGCCGATCTGGGCGCAGCGGCGGTTGGCGATGTATTTTAGGTATTCGTTGAACATGGCGGCGTTGAGGCCGAGCACGCCGCGTGGCATGGTGTCGATGGCGTAGCGGTATTCGAGTTCCACGGCCTCGCGGATCATGTGGGCGATTTCTTCCTGGAATTCGCGGCTCCACAGGTGCGGGTTTTCGATCTTGATCTGGTTGATCACGTCGATGCCGAAGTTCATGTGCATGCTTTCGTCACGCATGATGTACTGGAACTGTTCGGAGGCGCCGATCATTTTGTTGCGGCGGCCGAAGGTGAGCATCTGTACGAAGCCGACGTAGAAGAAGATGCCTTCGAAGATCACGTAGAACGCAATAAGGTCGCGCAGCAGGCGCCGGTCTGCTTCGGGTGTGCCGGTGTGGAAGTTGGGGTCGGCGAGGCTCTGGGTGTAGGGCAGGGACCAGGCGGCTTTGTTGTGGATCGCGGGTACTTCACGGTACATGTTGAATACCTCGGCTTCGTCCAGGCCGAGGCTTTCTACCACGTATTGGTAGGCGTGGGTGTGCAGCGCCTCTTCGAAGGCCTGGCGCAGCAGGTATTGGCGGCATTCGGGGTTGGTGATGTGAAGGAGGTAGGTTTCATCGACTTCAACCTCTCCTCGGAGTAACTCCCTGTCAGGTCGAACCATTGCCCGGTGCAACCTATGCAGCCGACGTTGGCTGCGCACGTTTTCTTGACAGGCTGGGGTGGGAATTGGTAGTGTTTCTGGCACTCTTTTGACATGAGTGCTAATATGGGACGTTAGTTGAAATTTAACTATTATTAATAAGTTGCTGTCACTTAATGAGACATTGCAAGAGATTTTTATCAGTAGGGGTATGTTTGGCGGCCCAATAATATTACGAGTTGGTTATGGTGTGACACGAGAAATCAGCGAACGCGCGCAGCTTATATTGAAGACCCTGGTTGAATCCTATATTCGTGAGGGGCAGCCGGTAGGGTCGCGCCTGCTTGCGCGCGATTCCGGGCTGGATTTAAGCCCGGCAACGATTCGTAACATCATGATCGACCTCGAAGAGTTGGGAATGGTGGCGTCTCCTCATACCTCGGCGGGAAGGATCCCCACGGCCAAGGGCTACCGGCTATTTGTGGATGCCTTGCTGACCGTTCAGGCCCCGGACAGCGGCGACATGGTGCGCCTGAAAAACCAGCTTAATCCTGGCGTTAGTGTGGAAAATTTGCTGGAGTCAGCGTCCTCGATGCTGTCGAGCATTACGCGCATGGCGGGCCTGGTGATGGTGCCGCGTCGTGAGCATACCGTGCTGCGCCAGATAGAGTTTCTGCCCTTGTCGGGAGACAACCGCGTCCTGGTGATCGTCGTAATCAATGGTCATGAGGTGCAAAACCGCGTCATCCAGCCCCGTCGGCGCTATACGGAGTCCGAGTTGCAGCAGGCAGCAAATTACCTGAATTCGATGTTTGCCGGCAAGGATCTGCCCACAATCCGGAATTGCCTGCTGTCCGAAATGGGTGCGGCGCGCGAGACGCTGAACGGGATGATGCAAACCGCCGTCGAGATGGCGGAAGAGATATTCGCCCCGACGCCTTCCGACGCGCAGGGAAGAGCGGCAGCGAAGGGTTTTGCTAGTGCCGTGGGAGGCGGAATGCCGGGAGCGGCCGAACCCGGCTACCTGCTCGCAGGACAGACCAATTTGATGGATTTTGCGGAGCTGTCGAGTGTAGACACGCTCCGCCAGCTCTTTGAGGCCTTCAACCAGAAACGCGACATGCTGGATTTGCTGGATCAATGTATGCGTGCCGAAGCGGCACAGGTGTTCATTGGCGCGGAATCCGGCTACAAGGCGCTGGGTGAGTGCAGTATTGTGACCGCCCCTTATGAGGTCGAGGGGCAAGTAGTCGGGGTGCTAGGAGTGATTGGTCCGACCCGCATGGCCTATCATCGTGTGATCCCCCTGGTTGATGTGACGGCAAAATTGCTGGGGGCGGCCTTGAATCAGCGATAATTGCCCATATTTGGAACTGAGAGCCTGTCTGTGAATAAATCATCCCTGCGACGGGAGCCGGTTTTGCGCAGGGCAAGGAACGCTGAGTGTAGTGTGCTTGTTGCACGTGAGCGAAGCGTGACGCCGCACTGCGCAAAACCGGCCCCGTCCCTTCGGGTTGCGCCCCAAAACACGCCATGCGGCGTTGCTCGCCGCTCATTTGGAATCACCAAACATCGCGTCTCGCGTCTTGCCTGGCGTGTTTTGGGGCGGCAACGCAGGGATGATTTATTCACAGACAGGCTCTAAACTTGCCTGTCCACGCAGCAGGCTTCGTTTTTAGTCTACGGGAGAAGAAAAAGTGACAAGTACCGAGAACCTTTCTCAAGAAACGGCGCATCAAGCAGAAGGTGAGCAATCGGAGGCTGCCGTCGAAGCGGTGTCTTATGAACAACTGGCGCTGACATTGCAGGATGCGCAAACCAAGGCAGATGATTACTGGAATCAATTACTGCGCGTACGCGCAGATATGGAAAACCTGCGCCGTCGTGCCGAGCGAGACCTGGAAAACGCTCACAAGTATGCGTTGGAGAGGTTTTTCGGTGAGTTGCTGCCGGTGAAGGACAGCCTGGAGATGGGGCTGGTGGCGGCCAGCGGCGAAGCGGCGGATATCGCCAAAGTCCGCGAAGGGCTCGACCTGACAGTAAAAATGATGCAGACGGCCGTGCAAAAGGCAGGCGTGCGGGAGATTGATCCGCAGGGTGAGAAATTTAACCCGGAGTTGCATCAGGCCATGACCACTCAGGAAAGTGCAGGCCTGGAGCCCAACACGGTAGTGGCAGTGTTTCAGAAAGGCTATCTGCTCAATGACAGAGTGGTTCGTCCGGCGATGGTGGTGGTGTCCAAAAAACCTTAAGCCGCTCCTGCAACCTTGAAATCACCCTGAAAACCCCAATTTAAGCAGACATACGTGGCGATTTGTGGCCCGCCTGCTGAGTAATTTATAGAAAATTCATACTGGAGATAGAGAAAAATGGGAAAAATTATCGGAATTGACCTGGGCACCACCAACTCCTGTGTTGCAGTGATGGAAGGCGGGAAGCCCCGCGTCATTGAAAATGCCGAGGGAGGTCGCACCACTCCTTCCATTATCGCCTACTCCGATGACGCCGAGATCCTGGTCGGCCAGGCCGCCAAACGGCAGGCTGTGACCAACCCGGAGAGCACACTGTTTGCCGTGAAGCGCCTGATTGGCCGCAAGTTCAGTGATGAAGTGGTGCAGCGCGACATAAAAATGGTGCCGTACAAGATCATTGGCGCCGACAATGGCGATGCCTGGGTAGAGGCCAAAGGCAGAAAAATGGCGCCGCCGGAGATCTCTGCACGCGTGCTGATGAAAATGAAAAAGACCGCCGAGGATTATCTGGGCGAGCCTGTCACCGAGGCGGTGATCACCGTGCCTGCCTATTTCAACGACTCGCAGCGCCAGGCCACCAAGGACGCTGGGCGCATCGCCGGGCTGGATGTGAAGCGCATCATCAACGAGCCAACTGCGGCGGCGCTGGCCTATGGTATGGACAAGAAGCCGGGCGAGAGCAAGGTTGCGGTGTTTGATTTGGGCGGCGGCACGTTTGATATCTCCATCATTGAAATCGCCGAAGTCGATGGCGAGCACCAGTTCGAGGTGTTATCCACCAACGGCGACACCTTCTTGGGTGGTGAAGACTTCGATATGCGCTTGATTGACTACTTGGCGGCCGAATTCAAGAAAGACAGCGGCATTGATCTGCACAATGATGCGCTGGCCCTGCAACGCCTCAAGGAGGCTGCCGAAAAGGCCAAGATCGAGCTTTCTTCCAGCCAGCAGACCGATGTGAATCTGCCTTACATCACGGCCGATGCCAAAGGCCCGAAACACCTGAACATCAAGCTCACGCGCGCCAAGCTGGAATCGCTGGTGGACGACCTGATTGAGCGCACCATGGCCCCCTGCCGGATTGCCATGAAGGATGCTGGGGTGCAGGCGTCGGACATCGATGACGTGATTCTTGTCGGTGGCCAGACCCGCATGCCCAAGGTGCAGGAGAAGGTGAAAGAGTTCTTCGGCAAGGAGCCGCGTAAGGACGTCAACCCTGACGAGGCCGTGGCAGTCGGTGCCGCGATCCAGGCCGGCGTGCTGGGCGGTGAGGTGAAGGACGTGCTGCTGCTCGACGTAACCCCGCTGTCACTGGGAATTGAAACCCTGGGCGGCGTAATGACCAAGCTGATCGAGAAGAACACCACCATCCCGACCAAGGCGGCTCAGGTGTTTTCGACTGCGGAAGATAACCAGAACGCCGTCACCGTGCACGTGTTGCAGGGTGAGCGCGAAATAGCCGCCGCCAACAAATCACTGGGGCGCTTTGATCTGGCCGACATCCCGCCCTCGCGGCGTGGCACGCCCCAGATCGAGGTGGCCTTCGACATCGACGCCAATGGTATCCTGAACGTGTCCGCCAAGGACAAGGCCACCGGTAAACAGCAGTCGATTGTCATCAAGGCCTCCAGCGGTCTCTCCGAGGATGAAATCAAACGCATGGTAAAGGATGCCGAGGCGCATGCCGAGGAAGACCGCAAGTTCCATGAGCTGGTGCAGGCCCGCAATCATGCTGACAACCTGATTCACAGCACCCTCAAATCCTTGAAAGATCTGGAGAGCCAGGTGGAAGCCGATGAAAAGCAGCGCATTGAGGCTGCCGCCGAAGCCCTCAAGGAAGCCATCAAGGGTGACGACAAGGCTGATATCGAGGCCAAGACCAATGCCTTGATGGAAGTCGCCAGCAAGCTCGCCGAACGGGCCTATGCACAGGCAGCGCAAAGCGAGGCCGGGCAGCAGGGCGAACAGGCAGGCGCATCCAGCAGCAAGGATGATGTCGTCGACGCCGAATTTGAAGAAGTTAAAGACGATAAAAGCAAGTAAATTGTTGACACCAGAAACCTCCCCCTCTTCCGCTTGCGGGAGAGGGCTGGGGAGAGGGTGGTGATTTAACAAGGGTACGGTACGCCGTGCCCTTGTCTTGTTTAAGCTGTCGATCAGGCTGTGCGTAGCATTACCTGACAACTAACCAGGTGGAATTTATACCGAATGGCGAAACGCGATTATTACGAAGTGCTGGAGGTGGCACGCAATGCCAGCGAGGCCGAGATCAAAAAGGCATACCGGCGCCTCGCCATGAAACACCACCCCGACCGCAATCCTGATGACAATGCGGCGGAGGAGCAGTTCAAGGAAGCCAAAGAAGCCTACGAAGTGCTTAGCGATGAACGCAAGCGCGCCGCCTACGACCAGTTCGGCCATGCCGGCGTAGATCCTTCCGCAGCGGCGGCAGGTGGTGCGGCCGGGGGCGGCAACTTTGGTGACATCTTCGGTGACATCTTTGGGGACATCTTTGGCGGCGCAGCAGGGGGCCGGGCGGGCGGCAGCCGTGTCCACCGTGGTGCGGATTTGCGCTACAACATGGAGCTGGATCTGGAAGAGGCGGTGCATGGCACCACCACCAAGGTGCGCATCCCCACCCTGGTCGCATGCTCGGTGTGCGAAGGCTCCGGCGCCAAGAAAGGCACCAGCGCGACAACTTGCACAACCTGCGCCGGCCATGGCCAGGTGCGTATGCAGCAAGGCTTCTTCTCATTGCAGCAGACCTGCCCCAAGTGCCGTGGCGCTGGCAAAATCATCGCCAATCCCTGCGTGACGTGCCATGGGCATGGGCGTGTACAGGAGCAAAAAACCCTGTCAGTCAAGATTCCTGCCGGTGTGGATAACGGCGATCGCATCCGTTTAACTGGCGAAGGCGAGGCGGGTGAGAGCGGCGGGCCGCCCGGTGATCTTTATGTCCATATCCATGTGCGGGAGCATGCCATCTTCACGCGTGAGGATAATCACCTGATGTGCGAGGTGCCCATCAGTTTTGTTACCGCAACGCTGGGTGGTGAGCTGGAAGTGCCGACGCTGGGTGGTCAGGTTGTCTTGAAAATACCGGCGGAAACGCAGTCTGGCAAGATGTTCCGTCTGCGTGGCAAGGGTGTCAAATCCGTTCGCGGAGGAGATGTTGGCGACCTGTTGTGCCGGGTTGTTGTCGAAACCCCAGTAAAGCTCACGCGCCAGCAAAAGGATTTGTTGATTGAGTTTGAAAAAAGCATGAAAGAAGACAGCGCCATCAAGCATAGCCCCCGTTCAATCTCCTGGCTTGATGGGGTGAAGAAGTTTTTTGATGCGATGAAGTTTTGAGTGACAGGGGGCGATGTAAATGGCCTCTTTTTGTCCACGAAAAACACGAGATAAAACAGGTTCATCAGAAAATTATGTGGGCTATTAACGTGGTTTCTGCGGATAGGAGCACGTTAGTGATCGGAAGACGAATTCGGGCATCTTCCGACATACCAAATCCACGGCAGACGCTCACTAAGCAGCCCCAGGGCACTGAGGGACTTCCTGTATTTAACATAATATACATTATGCGAACTAGAGGCAGTAAATTCACTGTTGCCTTTTGAGTCACTTTTAAAACAACATAATTGGGCTGCGGCGTGGGCATTGCTGTTTGGTGCACCATTGGCCGACTCAACTTTAAAAAGGCACCTAACCAACATTGAAGCGTTTTATTTGAATTCGGACGCCGATCGATATCCTGGCGCGCTGGACACGCCCAACGTGTTGGCCCCGGTGCAATACGGCCCGCGCGTCACAGCCCTCTCGGTCTATTTGCACCAACAGCAGATGATCTCTGAAGATCGTCTGGCGGTGTTATTTCAAGACGTGTTTGCGCTGCCCATCAGCGCCACGACCATCGCCAACCACAGCCAGGCGTTTGCAGCGCAAGTGACGCCCTTAACGCAGATTGTTTTGGAAACCTTGCGCACCGCGCCAGTTAAACATCTGGATGAATCCGGGCTACGCGTTGCGGCCAAATTGCCGTTCCCGCCGTCCCTGTCCAATGACGAATGGACGTACTACCGGGTGACTGAGAAACGCGGCGACATCCCACAGGGACTCACCGGCACCCTCGTGCACGATCACTTCAAACCTTACTACACCCTTGAGCATGTCACCCACGCGCTCTGCGGTGCACATCATCTGCGTGAACTCAAAGGGCTGGAAGACATCGAAAAAGAGTCCTGGACCCAGCGCCTATCCAGACTACTCAAGTTGGCTTGCCACCACGCCTTCACCAACAACCAGGCCGAACAAGATATCCGCATGATCAAGGTCAAACAAAAAATCAGCGGCGGCTTTCGTACGCTGTCAGGCGCACAGGTCTTTGCAACCACGCGAACCTTCTTCTCATCCATGCGCAAACAAGGCGTCAATCTCTTTCAAGCGATCCTGCCTCCCAAATCTATCCTGCTCTCACGAGTGAGTTGAGGGGTGCTTTGGGAGTTACCTAATGAGAAACAAATAAAAGGATACCGCGCAAGTCATTTTTGTGGGCCTGCCGAAGGGCTACTCATGATTCAACCAACTCACTACGAACGGCGGTATACGCGCTATTTCACCTAAGGAACAATCTGGGTTTATACTTAACGCTTTTCCAAAACTCGAAGAGAAAATAATGACCCGCACACGCCACCGGATATGCCTGATAATTGCACTGCTCGGTATCGGCATCATCTCCGGTTGCGGGCAGAAAGGTCCTTTATATCTGCCCGGCGAAAAACCCGCGCCTACCCAACCGCAACGCGAATCCTAAAAGCGGCAGTTGGACGGGGGCAGAGTGTGCGGTTTTCGGGGTGCAGGGCAAGGCGCAACGACGCGGAATGGTTGTTCCATTCCAAGGAGTTGCAACGCTGCCATGCACCCCGAAAACCGTGCAATCTACCCCGTAGCGGACTCATCAAACAGGTGAATTTGCAGGACAGATAAAACTTATTAAAAACATATCACTAGCCATCCAGAAAAGCGGTCAACTGCCGTTTTTAGGATAATACAGAGTCAATAATTCATGGACCACTTCACCTACCGCAATGGGCGGCTGTGCGCCGAAGACGTCGAACTCGCCGAGATCGCCCGCACGCATGGCACCCCCTGTTATGTCTATTCGCGCGCCACTCTCGAGCGCCACTGGCACGCCTTCGACCGCGCCTTCGCCGGGCGCGACCATCTAGTGTGTTACGCCGTCAAGGCCAACTCCAATCTCGCCGTGCTCAACATCCTGGCGCGACTCGGCTCAGGGTTCGACATCGTTTCCGCCGGTGAACTGGAACGCGTACTGCGCGCAGGAGGTGATGCGCGTAAAGTGGTGTTTTCCGGGGTAGGCAAGCGCGCCGGCGAAATGCGCCGTGCGCTGGAAGTGGGTATTTATTGCTTCAACGTCGAATCCGTAGCCGAACTGGAGCGCCTCAATGCCGTAGCGGCGGAGATGGGCATGCGCGCCCCGGTGTCGCTGCGCGTCAACCCCGACGTGGATGCACGCACCCATCCCTATATCTCCACCGGCCTGAAGGAAAACAAGTTCGGCATCGACATCGCCGAAGCCCCGGCGGCATATGCCCGCGCCGCCGAACTGGCGCACATCGACATCGTAGGCGTGGACTGCCATATTGGCTCCCAATTAACCGAGGCCACACCCTTTGTCGACGCCCTGGATCGGGTGTTGAAGCTTGTGGACGAACTCGCCGCACAGGGCATCGCCATCCAGCATCTGGACATCGGCGGCGGACTGGGCATTCCCTACAGCGACGAAACGCCGCCTAGCCCGGCGGAATACGCCACAGCATTGCTGAAAAAACTGGAAGGAAGACCCTACAAGATACTGCTCGAACCGGGCCGTGCCATCGCCGGTAATGCCGGCGTGCTGCTCACCACGGTCGAATACCTGAAATGCACTGCGCACAAAAATTTTGCGATAGTCGACGCAGGTATGAACGACCTGATCCGCCCTGCCCTGTACAAGGCCTGGCAAGAAATCATTCCCGTGCTGCCCAACACAGGCAGTGAGTCGCGCCTTTACGACATCGTCGGCCCGGTGTGCGAAACCGGCGACTTCCTGGGCAAAGACCGCCAACTCAACATCCGGCCCGGCGACCTGCTGGCAGTACGCTCCGCAGGAGCCTATGGTTTCGTCATGAGCTCCAACTACAACACCCGTCCACGCGCGGCGGAAGTGATGGTGGATGGAAACAAGACACACCTGGTACGGGCACGAGAAAAACTGGAAGACCTGTTCGCGGGAGAATCGACCTGTTAGCAGCCGGTCGCCCTTTCGGTCGACTGACACCAGAAATTTAAGGGTTGCAGTTGAGAATGTGAGAAGTTTTCTCGACCACACCGAGTTGGTACTTGACTACACAATAACCATTGCCATCGACCTAAATAGAGGTGGCAAAACAAACTTGCTCGATACTATCGCAAACATACTTCGACGGCATCTCTTTGCATCAATGTATGAAGGCCATGCGCCGGAGCAGCGTAAGCGATACGATTTCCGTCACAACGACGTATAATCCACATTATTCCGGAACGTTTTCAACAGGTAAATCGGGCAGGATCTTGGCGCGCACGATATTACTGTTAGCCGAGCGGGCCAGAAGTACGTATACATGCTCGTGAGCCGTCCGGAGAAGCGCATCGGCTTTCACTCCTCGTTTGCATATACCCGGTTCTTTCCAGCCTTCTTTGCGACGTAACAGGCCGCATCGGCCGCTTCGATAGCGTCTTGGGGGCTTTCCAGCTTACTTGTTATGCGGGCGAGACCTATGCTAGCGCCGACGCCGATGGAATGTCCGTTCCAATCCACCTGGGTTTCTTGGATGGCTCGGCGGATTCCTTCCGCGATCTCTTGTGCATGCTCCAGCGGGCAGCCGTGCAGCAGCACAGCGAACTCGTCTCCGCCAAGACGGGCGACCAGATCAGAGTTGCGAAGGCAGGCCTTGATGGTCTTGGAGACGGCCTTAAGCATCTCGTCACCGGCCTGATGGCCGTAGGTGTCGTTGATAGGCTTGAAACCGTCCAGATCGATCATGGCCAGGACGTGGGCCGTGTTTTCCTCAATGGCTGATATCCAGAAACGGTGGAGACTGCGCTCGAAGCCGCGCCGGTTAATGAGTTCAGTCAACGCGTCGTGCGTCGCTTGCCAAGACAAGTGGGCAACCTTGCGGCGCTGCTTGGCGCTCCAGACGTATGCGCCCAAGATGAGGGCGAGGCTGGAGACGAGTATCGCTACGATCCACAGCACGGCCCGGCGGATCTGGTCTGCGGCGAGGGTTTCGATGCGATCGAGAGGAACCGTAACCGAGAGCGCGCCGAGCAGCTGGTGCAGCTTCCATTGTTTGCCGGGCGCGACGCGAGCAAGCTTGCGCTGGGTGATAATATCTGACGAGGACTCATAACCGTTATGGCAGTCGACGCAGAGTTGATTTGAGGCTGGATCAGCAGCTAGATAGCGCAGCACCTTCTCGCCATTCTGCTGCTCTATACGCCACACGGGGGTCCACGCTATGGGGCGCACTGGTTTTTTTAGATCCTGCGCCTCTAGCCGGGGCCAGGCCCAGCGCAGGAAATCGTCATCCAGTCCCTGGGTCGGCTCGAGGTTCCACTTGCTGACAGGTTTGTAGCGAAACAGACGCGCCGTGTCCTTGGTGGAGGCCTGGCCCAACAGTTTCAGGAATTGCGCTGGCAGGGGGATGAAACCAGGCTTGTGGACATAGTCCACACTGCTACCGGTGCCATCTTCCTGTAATTTTTTGACGACCGCCTTGGAGTAGATGGAACGGGCAGTCTTCGACAGGGTGACGACAATATCCGCCACTGCTACCGCTTGGCGTTCAATAAAGTAGTCGGCCGTATCACGGATCAGAAACGTAGCAAGCATCCCCATCAAGGCAAAGCTCGCAGCCAGCAAAATGAACGTTCTGATTGTGCGACGCGCGAGATAATTCATAGCTTGTGGCGATCCATATCGATATCAACCATGAAGTCGAGTCACGGGGCAATTCCCATGCTGGCAGTGTGAATTACTTATCGGCTGGGGTGCGTGAGGCTTGAGTGGCCGCTGACAAATTTTTAGTGCAGGACACACCCATAACGGCGGAGCAACCTAATTTCTTCGCAGTGAACGCTTAAACGCTATCGCGCGCGACGAAGATAGGCATGTCGCAAACAGGAGGATGCCGTGCTCAGAGGTGATACAAGCAAAGTGGTGTTTTCCGGGGTAGGCAAGCGCGCCGACGAAATGCGCCGTGCGCTGGAAGTGGGCATTGCTTCAACGTCGAATCCGTGGTCGAACTGGAGCGCCTCAATGCCGTAGCGGCTGAAATAGGCATGCGTGCCCCGGTATCCTTTGTCGACGCACTGGACCGGGTATTAAATCTTGTGGACGAACTCGCCGCACAGGGCATCGCCATCCAGCACCTGGACATCGGCGGCGGCCTGGGCATTCCCCCTCCTACAGCGACGAAACACCGCCCATGCGCGACGGAAGCGATAGCTGATGGAAACAAGACCCACCTGGTACGGGCGCGGGAAAAACTGGAAGACCTGTTCGCGGGAGAATCGACCTGTTAACATTTTATGCTGGAGTTCATCAGTTTTTTCTTTGTCCTGACTGACCTCTAAGAACCTGTTCACGATCTCGCTGAAGGGCGCATTGCGGCGTTAGCATCGAACTCAAAATACTCACATTCTTCATGTAAACTCCGCTTTTTCGTTCGCTTTTTCCTTGCGCTGCATCTTTTTATCGAGATCGTGAACAGGCTCTTAGGGAGTTAGAAATTACAAAAGCATCATATTAGGATGAATGGTTATATCCCACCAGTTCAAATCAGTGGAGCGCTGCAGTCGGTGCTCAAGGTCTCTTTTCTCGCGGCCACAAACTGTCACAACCTTCTCGCAAATGGCGTCCACCAAGCTTACGATGGTGCGCACTCCTTTCCACCAAAAATTCCCGGCTCGATTGAGTACCGTATTCACGGTACTCAATAAATAGCCATTCCATGACCTTTCCAGTCCCGCCCAGTAGCGCTCGATAGCGTTGTAGTGGACGGTGGCCTTCGTGTCCATGCTTATTCTCAAGGTGTGCGGATCAGCGTCTGCCAACGTGTTCGCCCGTCTGACCTTTTCAAAGATTGCGTCGGTTTCGGTGGTTTTTTTTGAACCTTGGCCTTGACCACAGTACGCAGTCGGTAATCCTGGCGATTCAGGAGATTGGAGATTGTGCGAACGCTGGGCAGGGATTGCGTTGACCATCCCTTTTGAACAAGCGCCTCATGTACCGTCTTGGCCGTCATGTTGGTGTACAGCAAGGGTGGTACGCAGGCTCGATTCGGACGCGCTGTGAGGCTCCATGATGGCCTGTATCTCGGCCAGCAGCTTGGGGTGCTTGTCTTCCGTTTTTGGTTTGACTCTGGCGGTAACGGTGTCCGGCACACAAAGACTCGCACAGCCAATAACATCAATGCAAAGGGCCGTAGCAAGTCTCTGGCGAGTTCATTTATTGAATAGGGCATTTTTGTTGGGACATGCTTTATTACGCAGCGCGCCAACAAAGCGAAATAGCTAAAAATAGTTCTTGACATGTCTGGCAGGGTGTGTGAAAAATTTTTTACATCCCCTTCTTTTTAAAGATATTTATGCCCGCTGATCGCCGTCACATCAAACAAATATTTACCACTGGAACCGTGCTTGAAGAGTGGTTTTCTCCCATGACAAAAATTCTGGAAAGATGTCGCTTTAGCGATGCGCCTTTTAAGGCATTGCCGATGGCTCCGTTTATTTTGTCTGGCTGCCTACGGCAGATACTCGCTTCAAGTTCATTGCGTGAGTACGTTCAAACGCTATTTCATCTCGATTCCAGCCAAACGCTGCCACCGCTAGCGCGCTCTACTTGGTCGGATGCCCTTGCCTCGGCCGGGCGTAAAAATATTCTACGTCCGGCCGTCCTGCAACTCGTAGCGCTGGCACGTAGCACTTTGCCTGATCTACTCGCTCACGTGGAAGGGATAGGCTCGCGTGAAGTCATCGCGACCGATGCAACCTACCAGAGCGAGTCGGCACATTATGATCCTCGCTACCCAAAACCTGACGGCGGTGATGATAATCAAAAGGGTCATATATCGCGCTTTTATTGATGGACGCTTTTGGGATCAACGATTCAAGCTCTATCGCAGTACCGTGATTACGCGCATGAAGTCAGTACTCAAGTACACCTGCATCAAAGAAAACGACATCGCCATTAGCACCAGTAATGCGGGGGTTTTGTATGATCGTAGCGTGACCTTGCAGAGCTCGCAGGGAGCATGGCGCTTGATCGGCTTTCGGACACAAGACGGCATCGATTACGAATATTTGACCAACGATATAGAGCTATTGCCAGGTGTCGTGGCGTTTCTTTATCATCGTCGCTGGGATAAAGAAAAATACTACGATTGCTTTAAAAATGATTTGGCTGGCGCTAAAGCGTGGGGCAAAAATTCCATCGCGATTGAACAGCAAGCATTGCTGGGGATTGTCACTACCATTCTGACGCGTTTATTCCTACATCGGCGACAAATCGATCTGGCATTGGTGCAACCCGATGCAACGCAAGATAAAAAATTTCAGCAAAAGCGGGAAAACCATAGGCAATCAGGTATGGGCATTTTTCTGCGTGCTCAGTGGAACAATTTGTCCAAAATCGCACGTCAGGTTTGGCGCTTCTTGAAGAACTGTTTTACCTATAAACACGAGCCAGCGCTCTATAAACGGCAGCTTGAGCCATTATTAAGGCGTTACCTTTGAGATGTGCCGGACACCGTTACTCTGGCGGTGATGTCATTGATGCAGGCTATGCCGGTTTGAAGTTCATGGATACCCACTTCAATGGCTCGTCGATTCCAGCCAAACACATTCTCCGCAACACGTTGCTTGCCATCGAGCAGCAACACCGTTACATCACCCATCGCGCGGCGCCGCGCTGGCCAGGGTATCATTTCAACCAGAGACGCCCAATCAAATCCACCATCTCTGTAGACACACCGTTGCGTGCCAGGGTGCTTGTCTTCATATGCAGTGACTCTGTTTGTGCAGGATGAAGACATTATAAATGGTACTTTAGAAATTACCTGCCACCTTAGCTCTTTACCGCCAACACCCCATCGCCGCTCAACTCCGCGACGAAACCCGCGCGCCGCAAGCGCTTCGCCACTTCATTGGGTACGTCGCGGCCGCTGGTCAACTTGTTAGGGGCGCCGGTGTAGTGAAACAGCTTGCCCTTGCGCTTCAACACCCTGGCAAGCTGGTCATAAAAAATCTGCGAGTAGAGTTCACCGGCGATACCGAAGCGCGGCGGGTCGTGCAAAATGGCGTCGACCGAGCCGCTGGGCAGCGACATGATCTGCTCGCAAATGTCCCCCAGCGTTAAACTCAAAACGTCGTCCACCTTGGGTGACCAGGGATTCAGGCCTCGTAACCAGGCCACGTCAGGATTCTTCTCATAAGAAAGCACCTGCTTGGCCAGACCCTGCATACACCATGCGGCAAAATAGCCGAGGCCACCGCAGGTATCCAAAATCACCTTGCCGCGCGGCTGAATCAAAGCGACCTTGCGCTCGGCGTCCGCATAGGGAGATGATTGCGCAGTGGGCAGCATCTTGATGCCATCGATCTCGAAGGTCGGCGGCCCCCAATGCGTCGGCACCAATTTGATCAGCGACGTCGCATACCGCGACACGGGCTGAAACGACTCGTCGACCCAGTAGTAGATAGTTCTGTCATTGCAGGTTTCAAGATAGGGAAATAATCGGCTTTGCCAGACCCAGCCTTCAGCGCCCACCGCAACAGTCGACATCGATCGACCCAGATCCAGCGAGCACTCGACATTCGTCACGTCGGCCTGCACCGCCGCACGCAATGTCTCGTGCTCTTTCAAGGTTAACAGCGGTCCCATCAATTTCTCATTCGTCATAAATGCTGGCGATCACATCGCACGTGGCGTCTGGTCGACGTAAATCAGCGCGAACGTTTCTGGAGCAATGCCGAGTCCGCTTCGCTTGGCCCAGGCCACAGAGTACGATGGTGGCATCCATCTCAAGTGCAGTGATGCCTGCCTGAATAATCTCCAAATGTTCCATCGCGTCTGGACGGCGAGGTAAGTTTGAAACTCGCCACTACTTCGCATTGCCGGTGGCCAGCGGCATTTCCAGCGTGTGAACGGCGTTGGTATCCTTTTCCATGAGTTGAAGGCGCAACACTTTGGCCGATGTGACCTCGCCGGGAAAGAACATGAAACCGTAGGCAATGTCACCCGGTTTCACTGGCTTGTTCTGCAACGACTTGGCCCGGAAATCGTCCATCACCCGGTCGCGGGCTTCGCCCACATTGGCCGCACCACCGGCCCCTCCCAGCACGGCACCAGCGGCCGCGCCCGCCACCGCACCCTTGCCTGCGGCGCTGGCCACATCCTCACCGCTGACCACGCCGACCGCCGCACCGATCAAGCCACCCGCCATACCACCGAGAAAGCCGCTATAAGCCCCCTCACTGAAGATCTTTTTGGTCTGCGCATACTTGGTGACACGCTCGTAGGCAAAGCGTTCCTCCAATACCGGCCAGAGCTTGCCTTCGTTATCCACCAAAAAGGTTTGACCGGGATTGATTACCAGCGGGTGCGTACCCTTGTTATCAAAAACCACCTGTACCGGCAACAGCCCCGCGCCGCGCACGTCGAAACCAAAGGCGTTCCCCGCCTGATCCTTGCCCACATAGGCCTCGGCGCCCAGCGTCGCACCCGCCACCACGGTGGCATTGGGATAGGAGGAAGGCAGACGAAACGGCAGCGGCTGAGCCTTGTATGCCGTTGCGCACGCCGCAAGGGCGAGCGTTACGCTCACCAGAGTAATCAAGGATAACCAGCTTTTCCCATAGTGCATGGATGTCATAATCGCTCTCCTGATGCTGTGGCTAGTAGTTCGTTTCAAAACAACCAACGCAGGCCCGCCTTAACGCCGATGAAATCAATATCACCTCCGCCAAACAGATGGAAGTAATCGGCGCCGATCTCACCGCGAAGCCTTGGAGCCAGTGCGCGGCTCACGCCAGCGCCGAAACTTATCCCGCCCCTCTTGCTCAAGGACTCGGGGCGATAGGCGCCCAAACCTGCTTCGACATACCCTTCCATCTGTGACGCAAGCGGTTGATAGCCTCGCAGGTAAAGTGTACCACCAGTGATGTCGAAATCAGGATCGAAGCGGTAGCGGCCAAGCACGGCGTTGAGCGAATAGCGTGGCGAAGGCCGATACTCGAAACCCAGTTCGCCCAGCATTCCCGCACCGTATTGATTGTTGAAGTTGCCCAAAGGCACACCCCAGCCCAGGTGCGCGCTTAGGGCGAAACGATAGGCGCCCGTGCTTGCCTGCGAGAGCGGTCCGTCGTAGAGAGGCTCGTCCATCACCGCCACGCGAATCTCGGGGTCGGAGCCGGTAGGCACAGTTAGAGCATACTCATATCGTCCGTCCAGCAGATCACGGAAACCCGGCGCGACGTTTCCCGTCGCGGTGGATATTTTGATCCGCTGCCCATAGTCAGGCCCAAGATAATTGCCGCGTGCGTCACGCGGGCGGAGTTGCAGCTTGATGAGGGTGGCATCACCCATCACGTCCCTACTCACCACGCGCATATCTGAGGCATCCAGACTCGCCTTGCCGAACTCCACCGTGGCCACACGCG
The DNA here is from genome assembly GCA_040183005.1 of Gammaproteobacteria bacterium. Taxonomy (NCBI): domain Bacteria; kingdom Pseudomonadati; phylum Pseudomonadota; class Gammaproteobacteria; species Gammaproteobacteria bacterium. Next base: position 583,856 of record JAMPIW010000007.1, on the reverse strand, counting down.
TTTCGGTGCGGGTATATGCGCCGATATACTCGTCCGTGCCGCTGACGCGAAACACCACGGTGTAGGCGCCGGGCACACTGGTATCGTCATAGGTTGCGGCATAAATGCCATTCCCCTGGCTGACCAGCGCCAGCGCTCCGTCGGTGGGCTGAACACGATCCCAGAACCCCTCCTGTTGCAGCAATGCTTGCAGTTTCTGCTGGGCAGGGTTCATTCCCGGTTCGGATTGATGGCCGGTCGCGACCAGTGCTGCGGCGCTGATCCATGCCGGGGTAGATGTTGTCGAAAGCGCCGTTCCAACGCTGGTTCTGGGCCTGAAGACCTGTGCGACCACCCGTTTGGCATCGGACAGCGGCCTGCCGTCCACCGCGAGGCGAGCCGTCAATCGGAGCGGCTCTCCCACCTTGCTCAACCCCCTGTGAATCTCAAAGGCGTAATCGAGTCTTTTCTCGTCGGCGAGCGCCGCAACTTCGTAGCGCGCACCCTTCATGCCATAGATTTGCAGGCGCCAGTCTCCCTCAGCCTCGATCCGTGCACCCTGCACCGTGAGCGGCAGGTTAAAGGCATAGATGCGGTAGAAGTTGCCGGTGGTGAGCCTGGCATGAGCGATGAGGTTGACGCCGTCCTTTTCGATCTGCTCAATCGCCAGAGGCGGTTCACCACGCTTCCAGCTCAGCTTGAAAATTAGCTTTTTCGCCGAACGATCGACACTGAAGACTTCGGAAAACCGGTCGGCACTAAGGTTGTTAACTCGGTAGTCGATCAACTGCGGGCTGGCGCCGCGCAGGGCATCTACCAGTTGCTCCACGAAGAAGCGGCGCAGGTTATTATCCGGCGCCATGGTCGTGTAACTTTTCCCGCCAGTGCTATTGGCAATGCTCTGCAACAGCGTCACGAATTGCGGCGTGGCGCCTACGCCGATGGCGTTGATCCTGCGTCCCAACTGCTGGTCCAGCACGGTGGGCGGTGTGGTGGGGCTGATGTTGGAAGTGATAAAAATAGTAGGGTCGGTGTCAATTTTCAGCGCGGCGCCCTGCGGCAGCACCATCGGATTGACGTTCTGCATACCATCGGTGAACAGGATGATGCGGCGTGGACTCATGCCGGCGAGACGATTGATGGCTGATTGCAGTCCGCCTCCCATTGCCGTCATATTGCTGGGCACGGTGGCTTGATTGTCGACATCGTCAATGATGGCCTGGGCATGGTTGTTGCCGGGACCAATCGGCAAGAGGGCCTCACCACCAACGCTGAATTCGTTCACAGTGGTTCTGAAATAGGTCACCCCCAGCCGGTGCTGCGGCTCGGCCACGGCCAGGCTGTTCCATAATTGCACGAAGATCTCCACCGCATCCTTCAGCACATCGAGCTTGGCCGCGCAATTGGGACACCCCGGTGACAGCATGCTACCGGAGATGTCCAGCACCAGCATGGCGTCCACCGCTTCCTGCGAGAGTTTGGTACTGAAGATTTCCTGATTGCCCAACCTGTTGTCCATCCACACGGCGTACGCCTTATCGTTGACGGAGGCGACTGTGTGGTAGTCGCCAGCGAAATCCTGCGTCGGAGTGAAGCCTGGCACAACATCCGTGATGCGGGTATTGACGGCCCACGTCGTTCCGCCATCGATCGAGGCGGCGTAATAGACGCTCAATTTGTTGGTCACGGCATCGTCCCGGTTGTCATACCAGATTACATCCACCCGACCGTTAGGTGCTACGTCCAGGCTTGGCCAGAACTGTGCCCTGCCGCTGCCTACTGGGTCATCGCTGATCCGCGTTACCGCCCAGGGGCCGGCAGCCGCTGCGGCGCTGGCCACGTAGATGTCATGATCGCCCGGCCAAGCGGGCCTGTCGGCGTAGGCAATGTAAATCCTGCCACTGGCCGGGTCCGCGCCCATGCTGATGAAGATATTGGGCTTACCGAACTGTTGGCTGGCAACCAGCTGGTTGGCGCCGAAGCTCACGCCCCCATCAATTGATTCGGCGATCCACAGCCTGGGAGCGACCCAATTTGCATCGCCCGGATTGCCGTTCTCCAGTGTATGCCATGCAACATAGATGCGGGCGTTCGCTCCGACTGCGATTTGCGGCCCAAACGAGCGCGAACTGCCGGTCGCGGGATTGAAGGTGCTAACCTGAAATGGCGCGGAGAAAGTAACGCCGCCATCGATGGAGCGTGTGAACCATACCGTCATCGACTCAGCACCACCCACGCCCCACGCGTTGGCACGCTGCGTCCAAGCCAAATAAATATGATTGTTGGCGGGATTGACGAACAGCCAGGGTTTGTCGAGGTGGTTTGCCGTTCCTTGTCCGGCGGCGACAATATTCTGGAAGACGGCGAAGGTATGACCGCCGTCATTGGATTTGGCCAGAAAGATACTACCGTCCCTGCCACGGCTGCCTGGCATGTTGTCGGGATTGTAGGCCAAGCCGGCAAGGTAGGCTGTACCCGCGCTGTCGAAGGCCACCACGGGATCGCCGCTTTTCGCATAACCCGCCAGGGCGATCGTCCCGCTATGGGTCCATACGGTGCCACCATCATCAGACCACGACCAGCCGACCGCCACATTGCCAGTGCGATTGTCGTTATATCCCACCACGAGCCTGTCGTGATCCTGGGGATTAACTGCGACCATCGGCTCATTTTGCCACGCCACATGATTGGTAATGTTGACGTTGGGAGGGGCCGCAGACACCAGCATAGGAAAACACAGAACGCTGATCGTGAGAAACAACAACGCCAGTATATTTTTCTTTTTACTCCCGATGAATAACCGGGAACTTACCGTGACCTTAATCATAGCTGCCTCCGCCCCTGCATGACACATCCAACCACTACCGTTTGATAAACGATAGTAGACGCTCGCCAGAATATTTCCTTGATCTAGATCAAGATTGGATGCATTTCCGCGCCGCGAATTGATGAATCTCTGAAAGGAACCTCTTAAAGTGGCTGCCGGCATCGGCAAAATATCCTCGCGGCGTGACTTGTTGTGCCGCACCGTGATTATTTCGCTGCGCCAATCGATGTTGGTGAGAGCAAGCTTCGCGATTTCGTTGGTGCGCAATCCCATGTGCAACGCACCATGGCATATCCTCGTCGGAAAGTAAGCGCTCCACCAACCCCAGGCTTGCCGCCTGATTTCAATTTCCGCATCCTTGCAACCTCTAAAACGAGAAGGAGCGAGCATGAAGATGGGAATGGAATTTTGGGTGGGGCATGTGGCGGCGGCCAAGCTTGAAACAATTTCGGCGAGTGAGTATGCGAGGCGGCACGGCATCTCGGTGGCGGCCTTGTATTATTGGCAGCACAAGCTGAAAGCCGCCACCGTCGGCATACCCAAAAAAGCATCGAAGCTTGCCAAGTCAGTACACGCCAGTACATTCGTGGCACTACGCGTAACTGATACGGTTACTATGCAGTGCCCAAGCCTGTGTGCCTTGGTGCTGCCGTCAGGCATGCGCCTGGAGATGTCGGCGCTGCCGCCGCCTGACTGGTTGGCAGCGCTGGGTCGTGCTGCGCCGGAACTGCGCTAATGCACCCGGGCTGCTCTATCGAGCAAGTGTATTTGTTCCGAGTGCCCATCGACTTCCGCAAATCAATCAACGGGTTGAGTGTACTGGTTGAGCAGGAACTGGCGTTGAACCCGTTCGGCAGCGCGCTCTATGTGTTCATCAATCGCCAGCGCACCAAGATCAAGGTGTTGTACTGGCATCGCAATGGCTTTTGTCTGTGGCCCAAACGCCTGGAGGCGGAGAAATTCGCCTGGCCGCGCGACAATGAATCGGCTACGCAGATGATCGGTCTGCACGAGTTCGAATGGCTGCTGGAAGGCTTTGATTTATGGGCAAATAAACCGCATAAAACACTGGACTGTGGCGTCGTGGCTGAATATGGTGGAGCGGTTCTTCCGCGACATCTCGGAAAATCGCCTTCGTCGCGGGGTATTCAGCAGCGTGCCAGAACTGATTACGGCCATTATGAATACGTCGCCCATCACAATACCAAACCCAAGCCGTTTATCTGGACCGCCAGCGCTCGCGACATCCTGCAAAAGGTCATTCGCGCCAACAGTCGCTTAAGTTCCAAACAGAATGCAACTCTACACTAGAGGTGACAACCTGTGGCGACTGCGCGCACGCATTCAGGCCGAGCAATTCAAGCGCAACAATCCATGCGATTCAAGGCAAATGTTGCCTCCGACGCACGGAGGATGAGAAGAAAATAGGCACTAAAATCCCCTGTGAGAATTTAACAAAGCACGTTCGTATTCTAACGGGTTTTGCATCAAAAAAGCACGACTCGACAAAGACTCCCCGCCGGGCTATGTCGGCTATGGAGAGGGGGGTGTGTTGACCGAGGCGGTGCGGCGCAATCCCTAAAGCGTGGTGCTGCTCGACGAGGTGGAAAAGGCCCATCCCGATGTGCTGGAGCTGTTCTTCGATGCAGGCGTGCCTGAACAAGGACGCGGCGGACCTGCCCACGCCCGCCGAGCTTGAGGAAACGATCCGACCGCAGCTCATGAAGGCGTTCAAGCCCGCGTTTCTGGGGCGTTTGAAGGTGATCCCCTATTACCCGATCTCCGACGACGTGCTGGCGAGCATCATTCATTTAAAGCTGGGCCGCATCCAATCACCACGAACGGCAGTGTGTGCTTTACTTCGCCGAATGGCGCAAGCGAGTGACCGGAGGGCTTCTACTCCGGCCCGGGCAAGGCGCAAAACCTGCGGGCATTGCGCCACCCTCCTCGATAGCCACAGGAATGTGTCAGACAGCTCGCGCAACCTGACCTTCCGCCTCGTTAAATACCGCGCGCTTGTTGTTCGGCGTTGCCGATGTAGGTGGCGGGAGACATCGCAAGAAGGCGCGATTTGTCCTCCTCGGGTATCTCCAGTGTGTTTATAAACGTCGCCAGTATCTGGCGGTCGATGCCACGCCCACGTGTCAACTCTTTAAGTTTTTCATAAGGCTTTTCGATGCCATAACGACGCATGACGGTCTGCACCGCCTCGCCCAGCACCTCCCACGCCGCATCGAGATCGGCGTTCATGCGCGCCGCATCGCTCTCCAGTTTGGATATGCCCTTGAGGCACGACTGATAGGCGATTACCGAATGCGCGACACCCACCCCAAGGTTGCGCAGCACTGTGGAGTCGGTGAGATCGCGCTGCCAGCGTGAGATCGGCAGCTTGGCGCTCAGGTGATGGAAGATGGCATTGGCCAGGCCCAGATTACCCTCGGCATTTTCAAAGTCGATGGGGTTGACCTTGTGCGGCATGGTGGATGAGCCGACCTCGCCCGCGACGGTTTTTTGTTTGAAATAACCGATCGAGATGTAACCCCACACGTCACGGCTGAAATCAATTAGCACGGTGTTGAATCGAGCCATAACATCAAAATATTCCGCTACGTAATCATGTGGCTCGATCTGCGTGGTGTAAGGGTTCCAATCCAGCCCCATGCCCGTGACGAAAACGCGCGCGATGGCCTCCCAGTCGAGATGGGGATAGGCTGCAAGATGGGCATTGTAATTACCCACTGCGCCATTTATTTTGCCCAGCAGCGGCATGGATGCCATCTGCTCGCGCTGCCGCTTGAGGCGATAGGCGGTGTTGGCCATTTCCTTGCCCAGCGTGGTGGGTGACGCAGGCTGGCCGTGGGTGCGAGACAGCATGGACTGCGCGGCATGGCGATGGGCCAAACTGGTGATGGCGTGGATCATCTCATCCATCAACGGCAGGATAACCTGGGCGCGCGCCTCGCGCAGCATCAAGGCATAGGCAAGGTTATTGATATCTTCCGAGGTGCAGGCAAAATGGATGAACTCACCCACGGCCTCCAGCTCTGCGTTGCCCGCAATCTTTTCCTTGAGAAAATACTCGACCGCCTTGACATCGTGATTGGTGCTGCGCTCGATATTTTTGACACGCAGGGCGTCTTCTACGCTGAAATTTGTAACAAGACCCTCCAGCACATTGATGGCATGCTCGCCGAGCTTGGGTATATCGGCAATACCAGGGTGATCGGCCAGCATGCGCAACCATCGCACTTCGACCAGCACACGATGCCGGATCAGACCAAATTCGCTGAAGATGGGCCGTAAGTCGGCACTTTTATCGCCGTAACGGCCATCGATAGGGGAAATCGCGGTGAGCGCAGAGAGTTCCATAGTTTTTCCTGGCAAGTTGTAGGCTCGCAATTATACAAGATCAATACAGGCAACAATGCCGCCTGTTGTACAATATGCTGTCACAAAATTGAAATATTTTAGGAAAAATCAACCGTGCAACCCCATCTTAGCCTAATCGGGCAGAAAATGTCCCAGCTCAGCGGCGTCCGCGCCATCATGAAGGATATCGTCGAAACCCTCCAGTCGGAACCCGGCAAGTGGACTAACCTCAGCGCAGGCAACCCGCTGATACTGCCGGAAGTGGAGACCATGTGGCGTGAATATACCCAAAAGCTGCTGGCGGGACCGGATTTCGGCGAGGTAGTGGGGCGATACGGGGCAAGCCAGGGTTATATGCCGCTGATCGACGCGGTGGTGGACTGGTTCAATACCCACTACCATTGGGGCATCACACGCCGCAATGTGTTGATCACTCCCGGCAGCCAGGCGCTGTATTTCTATGCGGCGAATTGTTTCGGCGGTTATGATGCCGAAGGTCGGTTGCGCAAGATCGTATTACCCCTAAGCCCCGATTACACCGGCTATGGCGGGGTGACGCTCACCACCGAATCACTGCACGCCTACAAGCCCACCATCGACATTGTGGCGCCACACCGCTTCAAGTATCGCCCTGACTTCGATCAACTGCGCATCGACGAAACCACGGGTGCGGTGCTATTTTCACGCCCCGGGAACCCCACCGGCAACGTTCTGACGGATACCGAGGTGCAACGGATAGTGGATATGGCTGCGGGACACAATGTACCGGTGCTGATTGATTCGGCCTATGCCCTGCCCTTTCCCAATTTGGTGTTCACGGAGATGACGCCGGTGTTCGGCGAGAATGTACTTCATTGCATGAGCTTGTCCAAGGTGGGTTTGCCTGGCGAACGCGTGGGCATAGCCATTGGTGATGAGCGCAACATCCATGCGCTGGAATGCTTCCAGGCAAACGCGGCCATCCATTCCTCGCGTTACGGGCAGGCACTGGCGGCACAAGCCATCAATTCAGGCGAACTGGCGCGCCTGTCAGAAACCGTCATCAAACCTCACTACCAGCACAAGGCCGAGATCCTCACCGCTGCGCTAGACCGCGAAATGCCGGATGATGTGCCGTGGTATCTGCACAAGGCGGAAGGGGCGATCTTCGCCTGGCTGTGGCTGAATGATCTGCCCATCAGCGACAAGCAGTTGTACCAGGAAATCAAGAAGGAACACGTCATCGTCGTACCGGGGGCATCGTTCTTCCCTGGGCTCAATGAAGACTGGCCGCATAAGGAACAGTGCCTGCGCATCAGCCTCACTGCCACGGAGGAAGAGCTGCAAGCAGGCGCGATGGCGATTGCGCGGGTGGTGAAGCGGGTGTACGGCGGCTGAATCCAGACGGGGAACAACGACAGCTCCGGCCGACGGCTGCCCTGCCCCCAATGCCGTTGACTTAAGCATCGCAAGCCATTTTTTTCATAGCCGTCAAGTGACGTGGCTGTTAGAATAAACCGATGAAAAAGGCTATCAATTCAGCTACAAAGACCAACGCAAAGGAGTCCATCATGGCACACACATTGCCTTGAAAAACCATGCCAACTCGACGCATTCTGGAAACAATTTTCTGCTCTTATCCCTCGTCTCCTTCCCGATCATCCCGACCACCATTCCCAGCATTTTATTCGCGATCGCAAACTGCCCTTGCCCAAGCTGATGTCGTTTGTCTTGTCGCTGGCCGCCTCGGGCGCTGAGCAGGGCATGGCGATGCTATTTGAACAGTTCGCGGAGCGCGCCTGCGATCAAGGTGCATGGCCACGGGCGGACGCCGTTCATGCCTCGGCGTTGACCAAGGCCCGCGCTAAGCTTTCGTGGTGCGTATTCGACACCTTGCTCAAGCAAACCGCCGCGTTGGCGCAAACATTGTTCCCCGCCGCAGACTGTTACCAATGGAAAGGCATGAGCGTGTACGCCATTGACGGCTCCAAATATCAGCTGCCCGCGAGTGTAGCTATTCGTGCGCATTTTGACCCTGATAGCGGCCTGCATCCCGACAATCCAGGGCGCGGCCACTATCCGATGGCGTTGGTGTCCACCGCGTATGATGTGTTTCGGCAGCTGCCGGTCGCACGCGCGGTGGTGTCCATTGCCGACGCCGATGAGCGTATTCAAGCACAAGCGCTGCTGCCGCACATACCGCCCGGCGGGGTGCTCGTCTTCGACCAGGGTTACCCCAGTTACGACATGCTGCTGAAGTGCCAGCAATCCTATGACGGCTATTTTTTGTTTCGCTGCCCCGCCAAAAATTCTTTCTCGGCTGTTGAGGCGTTCATCCGCGGCGGGAAGTCATCGGCGATGCTCGAGTTGACTCCCACCTTGCGCGTGCGCGCGATCCGGCTGCGCTCGCCCGACGGCAATCTCTCGGTCTTGCTGACCAATCTCATCGACCCAAAAACGTTTTCGCGCCAATCCATCGTCAAACTCTACCTGCGCCGCTGGAAGATCGAAGATCACTACCGCGCCGAAAAGCGCGATTGCAAAATCGAATGTTTTCACTCGCGCAGTGTTAACGGCGTCAAGCAAGAGCTGTTCGCCGCCGCCATTACGATGGTGATGGCGCAAACGCTCAAGGCCATCGCCGCCCCGCCGCGCGTCACCAATAAATGCATTGTCTTCGCACAGTCTAAAAACGCTGTCGCCGCCTTCGCGCAGAAACTCTATGTTCTCACCACCGCATGCCGGCATAGCGCCATAGCGTTGCTGGAGCGACTCGCCGCATCGTTCGCTCGACACCGTTATTACCAACCCAAGACCTCGAAACCTGGGCAGCCGCGCGTGTCAAAAACACCTCAGAATAAATGGCGCAACGCCAAGCAAAAACGGATGGGGAAGGCTTAAGTCAACGGCATTGTGCCCTGCCCCCCCCCTGCAATAGAGTTGCGAATGTCATACATTATGCTAATGTGGGCGACAACGCGGTATCTTGACTGTGCGCATGCGGCTCAAGGAATAAGACAAAGCATATAGGGGGTAACATGGGAAAACACGTCCTCTTCCTCGTACATGGCATGGGTGACACAAAGCCGGGGTGGTCAAAAGAAGTCCAGCAACTCATTCGCGGACTGTACAACAAGTACAACCAACTCAGCCTGCTGGTTCCTTTCGATCAAAACTTTGCCTTCCAGGAAATCTATTACAACGACAAGTTCGATGATCGCCGCAAGGCCTGGAAGGAACACGCCGAACAAGTCTTGCAAGTCATCGGCCAGGGCGGCCTGGATGCCAATGCCGCCAAACTTCTGGCCAGCTACGCGGCCGAAACCGATCGCGAAACTTTCCTCAACACCCATGTACTGGATGTCATCCTCTACCGTTTCATACCCCAGATCGCGGAACAGATACGCAATGCGGTACGCCTGCAAATCCTGGAGACATTGAAGGCTCAACCCCAGGCCGACACGTTGCGTTGGTCTGTCATCGCCCATTCTCTGGGCACATCGGTCACTCACGACACTCTGCATGCGATGTATACCCAGTCCGGCACGGCGGGGCCATTGCCGCCCAGTGTCACGCGCAGCAAAGTGCTGGCGATGATCGCCAATGTCAGCCGTGTGCTGGAGACTGATGCCGACGTTTATACTTCGGTGGTTCATCCGGACGTGAACCTCGCCAGCGGCGTGTGCGACTACTTCCTCAACGCCCGTCATGAATGGGACCCTATCCCGGTGCCCAAGCAGTTCCGTCCCCTCGACGACTGGCCAAATGTTGAGACACGCCGCGACAATCGCTATCAGAGCCTGTTGATCAACGCCATCGAGAACAAGAATGTTCACGACCTCCAGCATTATCTCAAGAACCCCAAGGTTCACATTCCCCTGTTTCGCGCCCTGACCTGGCAGAACATTATTGATGACGCCACCGCCACTGCGGCCAGCGCTCAATACGAAGCCAGCACCCCCATCGGCGAGTTCCAGGGCTGGATTGCGAAACTGAAAAAGATTTGGCCCAGTGAGCAGAGCGGCTGGCGAGAAACCATCAAGACCTTCCGCAGCTTCCAGGATCTGTTGAACAAGGATGATTAGGATGACTATGACGCTGCGGCTCATTCGCTATTTTGCTTTTGCTTTTGCTACCTTCATTCTGACCACGCCCGCCGCCCTGGCGGTGACCCCGGAATGCGCGCGTTTCGACACGTCCCCCATCGTCGACACCGTTGCATCTCGTAACCGGCTCAACGCCCTTGAACAAAATGGATGCCTGGGCGGTGACCTGGACGACAATGCCCTCACCCGCGCTGTCACTGCGACACTTTCTACCGCAAGCTCACACCAAGCACCCGGAGTGAGCGACGAGGAGCGGCGGCAAGCCACAGTGCGGGCGCTGGAACAGGTAACTCAGCCCATTGCTACGCAACGCGCTGCCGTCAGCGGGGAAGACAGGCTCGGCGTGCGTGAACGGTTGCAGCGTCTTGAGTCCGCGCTCAGAGAGGCACGATCAGCGGTAGCAAGCGGGCGTAGTGACGAAGGATTGCAGCGGCCTGCTTACTGGCAATACGACCGCAACACGGGCAGCTTAAGCAAACCCGTGGACGTGACCCTGCGTATCGACATCACACTCTTTGCAGGCTTCATCGACACAGCCTGCCCGGCGCTTCCGCCAGGACCTGACTGCCAGCAGGTGTACACAGCCGCCCAGGATATCCTGCGCTACGTCCGACTGGTGGAAAGGAGCCTTACTTACTATTCACGGCCTATCATCGACGCCCACTATGCCGATGCCCGGCGCCGTGACCGCCAATGGGGTGCCTACTTCGATGAAGCCTTGTTCCAGTACCCCTGGGAACTGGCGTTGAACGGCGTGTGGCTGAAGAAACACGACCCGCGCCCGGAAGACGCGCACGGCAACAAGCTCGGTTTCCTCCCGCCGCCCACATCGCAATGGATCGTATTGCACCCGAATGTCGGCATGGAATACGTGGGAGCCGCGCCCGATGGCCAGCAGTTCAAGCCCGTTGTGTATATTGAAATGTTTGGCTACAACCGCTGGCGCTGGGGAGAGTCGGGCGACATGAAGAACGCACTGGGATGGTCGGTGCTCGCAAGTTATGCCGACCGCGCCGCCACCAAGGATTTGCGCTATGGCCTGATGGTGCACTACCGCAACAGTTTTGATCTGGGCATCACCTATAGCGACAAGGATACCGGCGTGATACTCAGCATGGACCTCGCCCAAGCCGTGAGCCGCGTAAGCGACACGGCACGGAAAGTCTTGCGGTTCGGGCGCGATTGACGCAACGTCTACCCAGAGGCGAGCCGGTGCGCCCAGCGCGTGGTCTCGGGCAGCCGGTATTTGGTGGTGCAACGCATTACATGAACAATGGCTGTTTCCAGACTCACGAAGTGACCGATGGACACGTAAACGGGTTTGACATGGACGCGGGTACGCAACACTGCGCCTATGACCTCGCCTTTATCCAATAATGGCACCCACGCACCGCGCTCATCCGGCACGGGCGCATGTATTTCGATCAAGCGCGCCTTCGCCACGCCGATGGACGGAATGCCGGTCAGCACGCCAAGATGGCTGGCGATGCCGCAGCGGCGCGGATGGGCGATGCCCTGGCCGTCGCACAGTAAAAGATCGGGCAGCGTAGATAACTGTTCAAGCGCCTTCAGTACTGCGGGAACCTCACGGAAGGAGAGCAGGCCCGGCACGTAGGGAAAGGATGTCGGCAGGCGCGCAATCGCACTGTCGAGCAATTGCAGATCCGGCAGGCCAAGCACCGCCACTGCGGCACGGGTGATGGCATTGTTCTGCTCGAAGCCCACATCCACACCGGCCACGTGGCGCACTTCTCCTAACCTGTCTTCAGTGATGACTTCCTTGCGCAATTGCTGCTGGATGGCGACGGCTTGCTCGGACGTAACATCCCAAGGGTGACGTGGTTCGAATTGCATTATCGTCATTCAGCATCGACGAATTGATATACGCCATTTTCCTTCTTCACTTCCCAGATGCGCCATTGGGCTTGTTTATTGTTACCATTGTGAGCAAACTGGTATTCGCCCAAAACGCCTGAAAATTTGCGCTCTTCGAGAACCGCCTTCATCATCCGTGATTTCAATGCGGATCGGGCATCCTCGACCTCGTGCCTGTTCAAAAGCAACATGCTCCAGTATTTGAATCGTGAATGCGCCTGGCTCTCCTCGACGAAATGTTGATCGGTATCGACAAGCAACCAGTCAATGATCGATCGGGCATCTTTTCCGAATAACTCAAAACCACTGTCCTTGAATTGGACCGCCTTGAGTGGATAGCCCAGATATATGCTCAACCCATCCAACTCCTTCCCTCCGTATTTGAGAAGTTGTTGATCTACGGCTGCGTCACTCAAGAAAAGCACAGGCATTCGATGCGAAGGAAATATGCGCTTGATCTGCCTGATCAATATCAATGCGTTCGACCAGTCTCCGGCAAAGAAAACGAAATCGATTTTTAGCTTCCTGAGCGTTTCAGCAGGCGGCACCGACATATTGGTCGACCATAGCACCACCTTCCCTTCCCTTTCTTGCACCCGCCGGACAAACTCCATGGCCAAGTACTTGGAGTAAACCGGATTGCGCTCATCTTCCACGACCCACAAAACCTGTGATTTGGCGTTGTCAATAGCAAACTGCGCAGCCTTGACCGCTTGTGCATCATCCGTAGGCGCCAAGCGAAATATCGGATCATAATCGCCCCCCGCTTTTTTGGCGGGAATCAATTGCGGATTAGTCTCTGCGGTGAGAATTACGGGAATGGCAGGCTGGGCTTGTCGCAGGTAATTGGGCAGCGCCTCCTTCGTCAGTGTGCTGTAGATATGCCCCATAACCATGAGGGTGTCATCGCGATGCGCAAGATCATTGGAGATCCGGCGAACCTCGGCGGTATCACCCCGGTCATCCAGACACTTAACCCTGATGGGCACGCCGTCGATACCCTTGTCACGGATAATTTCCCCATCGGATTTCTCGCACGGCGCACCCAGAAAACCTTCAAATATCTTGGCAGTCGCCGGATCGTTCCTATAATCGCCCGCGAGATAAATGTAGTAACTGTCCGGGCCGGCCCACCAATCCGTGACCCGGCCCACAATGACGACCCCGATAATCGCCATCAAGATGGGTATCAAAACAAATCTACGAAGCGGTGCCAGCAGAAAACGGCGCGACAATGATGCAAACTGCTTGATGTCCGACGCAGTCCTTTTCAGCATGTGCTCCCCTTGGTCATTGTTCTTATCAGCATTAAGGTCAACACCATTAAGTTAAGGAGCATGCCGCTCCCCGTTTTTGATGTAGGGTGCGCCCTACGGCGGCTATTATTCCTTGAGCCAACCTGCATTTACGACCTTAACTAAACGGCATTGAGTATAAGGTAGTTTCCCTCCTTATGGCTTATTGTTACACCGCGAAATCCTTAAGCCGCACCGGCAGCCGCCGCGGCCCCCAGTCCCCCGCCGGGCCGTGAAATACTCCAGCGCATTGGGTACCGCAGCTTTGGCAATGGCCATCGTCAGTAAGATGCCATTCAGTGATCACATACCCATCGCGTCCGATCAGTTTTTTACCGCAGTGATGACAATAGGTGCTGCCGCCCTCAACGTCACGCACATTGCCGGTGTAGGCATAGCGTATACCGTTCTTCATGGCGATGCGACGCGCGCGGGCCAGGGTTTCGGGCGGGGTGGGCGGTTTGTCCATCATCTTCCAGTCGGAATGAAAGGCAGTGAAATGGTGGGGCACATCCGGGCCAAGATTTTCTACCACCCATTGCGTCATCTCTTCCAGCTCCTGATCAGAATCGTTCTCCCCCGGTATCAGCAAGGTAGTGATCTCGAACCAGACATTGGTCTCGTGCTTGAGGTATTTGAGCGTGTCCAGCACCGGCTTCAAATGCCCACCGCAGATCTTGTGGTAAAACTGCTCTGTGAAGGCCTTGAGGTCGACATTCGCCGCATCCATGTAGCTGAATAATTCCTTGCGCGGCTCCTCGGTGATATAGCCAGCGGTGACGGCTACCGATTTAATGCCCAGCTCACGGCACGCCTTGGCGACATCGATAGCATATTCCATGAAAATTACAGGATCATTATAGGTATAGGCAACGCTACTGCATCCCAATTTTTTCGCGGCGCGGGCAATCAATTCCGGCGAGGCTTGGTCGGCGAGCACGTCAGTCTCGCGCGCCTTGCTGATATCCCAATTCTGACAGAACTTGCAGGCGAGATTGCATCCGGCAGTGCCAAAAGACAGGATCGGTGTTCCCGGCAGAAAATGGTTGAGCGGTTTTTTCTCGATGGGATCGACACAAAAGCCACTGGAACGGCCGTAGGTGGTCAGGACGATCTGATTGTTCTGGCAGGCACGCACAAAACACAATCCATGTTGTCCTTCGTGGAGTTTGCAAAACCGTGGACAGAGGTCACACTGGATGCGTCCATCCTCAATAACATGCCAATATTTAGTAGGAACTATGGCGCTCATGGATTGGGTGGTCATGTCATTTCTCCTTTTACCCCCTCGCCCTTCTTCCATAAGGAGCCGTACAGGTCAGTTTGGCGGCAGGTTATCTTATATAAATGGCGAGCGATCACCGGAAATTCAAGCGCCGTCTTGAAAGTTTCAGGTATTGCCGCCATTTTCAAATAATGAATCCAATGGAGGGAAAAAACGATGACCACCGTGCGCCACCCGGCTGTCGCAGGCCTGTTTTATCCCGCCGATGCGCGTGCGTTACACGCCATGGTGGCGGGCTTTCTAAACGAGGCTGAATCTTCCGGGTCCGTGCCAAAGGCAATTATTGTGCCCCATGCCGGCTATATCTACTCCGGCCCGGTGGCAGCAAGCGCCTATGCGCGCCTCAAGCCTGCCCGCGACATTATCAGGCGAGTGGTGCTGCTCGGCCCGGCGCATCGTGTGGCGTTCCGTGGACTGGCGGTAAGCAGCGCTTATGCCTTTTCAACCCCACTGGGCAATATACCCATCGATTACGTATCCATTAATCTGATTCTGACCCTACCCCAAGTGCATGTGCTGGATCAGGCGCATGCTGAGGAACACAGCCTGGAGGTGCATCTGCCCTTTCTGCAGGGAGTGCTGCGTGACTTCACGCTGGTGCCATTGGTGGTGGGTGATGCCACGCCGGAGGAGGTAGGCGAAGTGCTGGAGATGCTGTGGGATGGGCCGGAAACCCTCATCGTAATCAGTTCCGATCTCAGCCATTATCATGACTACGAAACCGCCCGCAAGCTAGATAGCGACACGTCGCACGCCATCGAGGCGCTACGGCCGCAAGACATACATTATGAAGATGCTTGCGGACGCAATCCTGTCAACGGCCTATTATATGCCGCGAAAAAACACTACTTGCGGGCAGAAACCGTTGATCTGCGCAATTCGGGAGATACCGCCGGACCGCGCGATCAGGTGGTAGGGTATGGCGCTTATGTCTTTGGCTATCATGAATAACAGCACAACTGATCTGCACCTGCACAGGGAAGCACTGCTGAAACTGGCGGCCGACTCCATCGAGTATGGCCTGAGCTACAACCAGCCCCTGCCCGTCGCCATTGGGGATTATCCCCAGACACTGCAGATACCCGCCGCCAGCTTCGTCACGCTGCACATGCAGCACAATCTGCGTGGCTGTATCGGTGCCCTTGAGGCATTCCGCCCCCTGGCGCTCGACGTGGCCGCCAACGCCTATGCCGCCGCCTTCCGCGACCCGCGCTTTCCGCCGCTGAGCCGGTTAGAGTTCAAGCAATTGGATATCCATATCTCGGTTCTATCTCACCCTGCAGACATGCGCATTGACGGCGAGGCGGATCTTCTTGCCCAACTTCGGCCTGGTATCGACGGCCTGATTATTGAGGAATACAGTTACCGGAGCACTTTTCTGCCCGCCGTATGGGAGTCACTCCCGCAGCCTGAAGATTTTCTCCGGCAACTCAAGCTAAAGGCCGGGCTACCCGCCGATTATTGGTCGAAAACAATCCGAGCGCGGCGGTATACAGTGCAATCTGTTGAGTGAATTATCAACAACCATACCTGCTCCCTCCACGCAACCAAGAAGCCAAATCAAAAAATCCCTGCCGCGTTTTTTTTGGGTTGACATGGCAGCACTCGCCAAACTGCAGTCCGGCCTCCGCGCTTTTATCCAAAAATGATCCGGTTTATCGTGAAGAAAACAGCGTGCCTACATGGTGTTCAAAAAGTGAGAACCACCCGACAAAATACGGCTTGCGTTAATTTTTAAAGATACTTATAGTCAACCATTGTTTTGAAAAAACATTTACTATATTTCGAATAAGAATGACTATCGCCTTATTCAATCCACCTTTTTTAACGCATGAGGGGAAAAATGAATATCTCAACTCGTTTATATTTGGGCTATTTGGGCCTATTTTTCTCGGCACTATCTCTCAATTCACTGCCCGTTTCTGCAGATATGAACCGGGCATGCCGCTTGGATGGTTCGTATGGTTATCTATACAATGGAACCAGTTATATGCCAACCGGAACATTGTCTCTGACAGAAACCGGTATTTTGTCGGCTGGCAATAGTGGTAACTTGGGCGGAGAAGGCATTCTTGTGTTCCAGTTTTCCAATTTCAGCGGCAAAGGCCCACTTTGGCTTCTTCTTCGCGAAGTGCAATCGGGTGGCGTGGTAACCCCCGATACAAATATTCCATGTGCCGGCGTTATAAATTTCGTTGCCACCGCAACTGTCATTAAGACCTCTAATCCAGCCATAGTGCCCGAAGGGACCGTTCTTTTTGCTAATTCGCCCAGATCAATCGCTTACACAATTAGCGGATCGAAGAATGAGGTTGTTGATATAATTAGCACTTCTCCGGGAACGGTCGCTTCCGGCGTGGCCCATAAACAGGATAAGAATAAATCTAAAAACGGTGATTCGAACCGTAGCGAGAATGACTAATAGGCCGTGAAGGTTTTGGGAGCATCAAATCCGCCGATAGTGTCGCCATTTTTTGAAAAATCTTTTTTGGGACATCCAAGCCCCCCGAACAGTTGCTTGTGTGGCGACAAGTATGCCTTCGGTGGCCTGTGTTCGTCCTGCGTACGCTACGACACCCCACTGCGTGGGGAGCCCATATATGACTTGACGCCGTGCCGCTGCTCTCCCATTTTTTCTACGCCCGTGCTATCCGCACAGACTCCGACAAAACAGGAGAGCCTACGGCCACACAGGGGTCGTCGCACACGCTTCCGCTTCCCTGTGCTCCTTCTCAGCAATATGGAAAACAGGTTTGATCATGCGCCTATTTCTTGTCGCCCCCAAGCGTGAGCAATCGCACGCGGAAGAAATTGCGAATAGCATTAGCCACGGAATAGGGCTGGCCGCAGCACTCGTCGGAACCCCGTTTCTTATCATGCACGCAGCACGGCATGGTGACGCTGGATTCATTGT
This sequence comes from Gammaproteobacteria bacterium, assembly GCA_040183005.1. Taxonomy (NCBI): domain Bacteria; kingdom Pseudomonadati; phylum Pseudomonadota; class Gammaproteobacteria; species Gammaproteobacteria bacterium. The sequence continues at coordinate 566,227 of JAMPIW010000007.1, read as the reverse complement.
CGGTACGAGTGTCTTCTGTACGACCATGATTTTTCTTTACCTTGCCTCCACGCTCTACCACGCGTTACCCACGGGCAAGGCCAAGAGTATTTTTCGGGTCATCGAGCATTCCGCGATCTTTCTTCTTATCGCTGGCACCTACACCCCCTGTGTCAGGCTAGTTGTCGCCTCTAAATTTTAATTTTCTAAAATAGAGGCAACGATGAAAATAACGTATTCTGGGGCATTTATAGAACAAGCGCTGGTCAAGGTATTTTCTCGTGGAGATCGGACAATCCGGTCGGTGGCGGAAGACCTGAACGTTAGTTTCCATACGTTAAAGAATTGGATGAAAAGGAAATCGATGGGCAAGCTCAGTATATCGGTGACAAAAGAGAAACGGCCCCAGGACTGGAGCGCGGAGGAGCAGCTGGTGGCATTGCATGAAACCCATGGCTTGTCAGGCGAGACCTTGCATGCGTGGTGTCGTGAAAAAGGTTTATTTGCCCATCATCTGGCAAGCTGGAAAACGGCTTTTTGTACCGAGGTGAAAGCGGTGCAAGGCATCCGTGAATTTCGGACATTGAAAGATGAAAATGAGAAACTCAAGCGTGAGTTAGTGCGCAAAGAGAAGGCATTGGCGGAGGCGGCAGCCTTGCTGATCCTGCAAAAAAAGTTCCGCGCGCTCTGGGAGGACGAGGTCAAATGACCTCCCTCGCAGAGCGCGGCCAAGTCATGACACTGGTGGCGGAAGCAATCGCTGCGGGTGCGCACCAGGATCGCGCCTGTGCGGCGATCTCTCTCAGCGAACGCACTTTGCAACGCTGGCAGCTCGACCCATTACGCGGCGATCAGCGACCCATGCGGTTGCAGGCACCCAAAAACAAGCTCAGTGTGCCGGAACGCGAGCGCCTGCTGGCAGTCGTGAATTCAGACGAATTTGGGGATCTTCCGCCAGGTCAAATCGTTCCTCGGCTGGCCGACCGTGGGCAATATATCGCTTCTGAGTCAACCATTTACCGCGCTCTGAGAGAAGCACATCAGCTCAGGCATCGTGGCGCAGAACGACCCGCGCAACAGCGCCACAAGCCGCGTGCGCTCTGTGCAACGGCGCCCAATGCGTTATTTAGCTGGGACATCACTTATCTGCCAACGCAGGTGAAGGGAATCTATTTTTACCTGTATTTGTTCATGGATATTTTTAGCCGAAAAATCGTTGGCTGGCAGATCTATGATGCAGAAAGTAGTGACCTGGCAAGCGAAGTTATGCGCGATATTTGCAAGCGGGAAAACATCGCACTGAATCAGGTGGTGTTGCATTCTGACAATGGCAGCCCGATGAAAGGCGCCACGATGCTGGCCACCCTGCAAGCGCTGGGCGTGATGCCATCGTTCAGTCGCCCGGCGGTCAGCAATGACAATCCTTTTTCGGAGTCGCTATTCAAGACGTTGAAATACCGGCCAGTCTATCCCTTCCGACCGTTTGAAAGTCTCATTGCCGCCAGGCAGTGGGTCAGCACATTTGTTCATTGGTACAACCATGAACATCGTCACAGTGCCATCAGATTCGTTACCCCCGCAGAGCGCCATGCGGGCCTGGACACCGCGTTGCTACAGAAGCGCGTCGACGTCTATGAAGCAGCGAAGAAAAGGCATCCAGAGCGTTGGAGTGGCGTTACTCGAAACTGGCGGCCAGTCCGCGTAGTTCACTTGAATCCCGATCAACAAGTCGCCGAAAAAACCGATCCAAAGGAGGAAAATTTAGAACTCAAAAAGGCAGCATAAATTCAAGCATTCAGGCGACAACTAGCTTGACAACTACCGTACACGCCGTTCACGCTGGGGGTGCTTCGTGGCGCATGGGGCTGGACGCTTTTCGGGGTTGTTTGGAGCCTTGCCGTAGCCGGGGTGGCAATGAAGGCATTCGATAAAGCCGCCCATCCGATATTCTCCACCAGCCTTTATCTCTTGATGGGCTGGGTCATTGTGATCGCGGTCGATCCGTTGCTTGCCAGAGTGCCGACAACGGGCTTGCTCTGGTTGCTTGCGGGAGGCTTGTCTTACACAGCCGGTGTAGCCTTTTTCGCAACCGATTCGCGGCTGCGGTATGGCCACCTGATCTGGCACCTGTTTGTGATAGCAGGCACCACCTGCCATTACTTCGCAGTGCTTTGGTATGCGGCCTAACATTCCTTATCCTCTCGGCTATGCCTTCCCGTGCAGTGTGGGTTGAAATATAGTAAGCAGGAGGTAATTACTATGCTGAAACAACTGGTACACATTCCCGCCGGCGCAGTCAGCCTGGAAGGAATGCTGGAAGTGCCACAAGATGCCCAGGGCGTTGTGCTGTTCGCCCATGGCAGCGGCAGTAGCCGCCACAGTCCACGCAACAATTATGTGGCTGGGGTGCTGCGTGAGTCAGGCTTGGGTACGTTGCTGATCGACCTGTTAACCCGCGAGGAAGACAGCGATTATGCAAACCGCTTCAATATCCCCCTGCTCACCCAGCGCCTGCTTGCCGCTGTCCACTGGCTTGACGAGGCTCCTCAAACCCAGACACTGCACATCGGTCTATTCGGTGCCAGCACTGGCGCTGCAGCGGCGCTGATGGTTGCAGCCCAATTACCCGGGAAGATCGGCGCCGTGGTATCTCGCGGCGGACGACCCGACATGGCGGGGGCTGATGAGTTAAGCAGGGTCAAGGCACCAACTTTGTTATTGGTAGGCGGCTTTGACGATGTGGTCATTGAGTTAAACCAGCAGGCCTACGCATACCTGGATTGCCAAAAGGAACTGGTCATCGTTCCCGGCGCCACGCACCTGTTTGAGGAGCCGGGTACACTGGAAGAGGTCGCGCACCAGGCAGCGCGGTGGTTTAGCGGGTATCTCAATGACGGTGAAGTGTATAGTGGGTCGATAAGTGTCTTGCACTTCCCCTTTTTGAAATAGAGGTGCTAAAGTCGTCAGCATGCTGCTTTTGTTCGTCAACCTGACACCGCACTTGTCGCCGAAAAAACCTGCTTTATCGGCAGGCATACCCTGAACGTCGTTCCTTTACCCACTTCGCTTTTCACCTCAATCCTCCCATGATGCTTCTGGATAATCCCATACGACAGCGACAATCCCAGACCTGTACCTTTGCCTATTGGCTTGGTGGTAAAAAACGGATCAAATATCCGTTTCAGGTTTTCCTGGGCAATGCCCTTGCCGGTATCCGCCACTTCTACCCACACTTCCTCGCCCTCGATGCCGGTACGGATGGTGATCGTACCCCGCGCTTCAATGGCATGCGCCGCGTTCACCAACAGGTTCATGAATACCTGGTTAAGCTGCGGGGACAGGCATTCCACCTCCGGGATAACGCCATATTCCTTCACGACTTGCGCCTTGTATTTTATCTCGTTGTTAACGATGCTCAGCGTGCTATCTATTCCCTTTCTCAAGTCCGTCCACTGCCATTCTTCCGTGGCATCCACATGGGAGAAGTCCTTCAAGTCCTGCACAATTTTTTTGACGCGTGTAATCCCTTCTTTCGACTCGCTCATCAATGCGGGCACATCTTCTTTCATGAATCCCAAACCAAATTTCTGTTTGGCTGCCTGCAACCGCGACAATACCGTCCCATCGGCAATCATAGACTCTGCCTGCTCATACACATCAAGCATGCCAAACACATCCTGTAGATACTTTTCCAGTGTGCCCAAGTTGGAGTGCACATAACCGATTGGATTGTTAATCTCGTGCGCCACGCCTGCCGCCAGTTGACCGACCGCAGCCATTTTTTCTGACTGCAGCAGTTGATTTTGAGCTTCCTGGAGTTTTTGATTCAACTCACTAAGCTCAAGATTGTATTGCAGAATGCCTGTCTCGGCTTTCTTGCGTTCTGTGATATCGCGGAAGTAGACTGAAATGCCATCATTGCCTGGGTAGCTGTGGGCCTCGATCCATAGCCCAGACTGTGCGTCAAAACCCTCGGTGGTGAGCGGCGCTTTCTGGATCATTACCTTGATCAGGGCCTCGCGGAACCATGGCGCGAAGAGGGGTAGGCGATCCCAGAGATTGTGATCCAGCAGGTTCTCCCGTTGCGTTTGGAGCAGGCGCTCTGCTTCTTTGTTTATATATGTCACATGCCAATCATCGGCCACTGCGAAGAATGCGTCGCTGATGCTCTCCAGGATATCGGTGATGCGTCGATTGGATGCTTGTAGCTCTCGTTCTACTGCTTGCCGATCCATCTCCGCCTGGTGCAGGCGCATTGCGTGCCGCAGGCTGTGGGCGAGTTTCTCGGGTGAAATATTACCCTTGGGCAGGTAATCATTGGCACCTGCCTGCATCATCTCCACCGCCAGTCTTTCATCACCGTGGCCAGTGAGCATGACAATCGGCGTGGCAACGCCTGCGGCCCGTGCCGCGCGCAAGATTTTGAGGCCATCACTGTCCGGCAGGAGATAATCGAGGAAGGCGCAATCGAAGGCTTGCATTTGCAATAGTTCCAGGCCAGCCTTACCGTTTTGCGCTTCCGTTGCCTCAATATTGAGCCCGGCCGATTTGCAGGCACGGAGGATCGTCATGCGATCCACATCGTCATCGTCAATGATCAATATGCGCAGAAGATCATTCACGGAGGAAGGAGACTCGATCGCAAGGTGGCCTGGTACACGCGCATGATGTGGCCGCTGGTATTCAACACAATCAGGCTGTCCAGTACGTGGCTGATTGTTTCAGCCACAGCGCGTCCCATTTCTCGGCCGGGACTGGCGGGCTGAACAGATAACCCTGCATGACGTCGCACCCCTGCTCCTGGAGGAAGGCCCGTTGCGCCTCTGTCTCCACTCCCTCGGCGACCACTTCCAACTTGAGCTTGTGAGCCATGGCGATGATAGCCTCGGTGATGGCTGCGGCGTCCGTGTTGCCGGGCAGATCGGTGATGAAGGAGCGGTCGACTTTGACGGTTTGAATTGGGAAGCGACGCAAGTGGCCTAAAGAAGAGTAACCGGTGCCGAAGTCATCGATGGCGAGTGCGATGCCCATGGCGCGGATGCTCTCCAGCAGGGCCGAGGAGTGCTTCATGTTGCGCATTACTATCTCCTCGGTCAACTCGAGTTCGAGGCACGTTGGTGCCAGTCCCGTTCTTTCCAAAGCATTACGTACTGCGCCGAGCAGATTATCCTGGCGGTACTGACGGTTGGATAAGTTGACCGCCATGCGCAGCCCGTGATGCCCGCTCGTAGCCCAAGCCTGTGCCTGGGCGCAGGCCGTGTGCAGCACCCAGTTGCCGATGGGAATGATCAACCCTGTTTCTTCGGCCAGCGGTAGAAAATCCATCGGCGAGATCATGCCCAGCTCGGGGTGTTGCCAGCGTATTAGTGCTTCGGCGCCGACGATGCGGCCAGAGACCAACTCCACCAGAGGTTGGTAAAATACGCGGAATTCTTCCCGCGCCAACCCATGGCGCATAGCGCTCTCCAGGCTGAGACGTTGCGTGTGTTTGGCGTCCATCATGGGCGAATAGAATTGATAGCCGTTCTTGCCCATGTCCTTGGCGCGGTACATAGCCACATCCGCCTTTTTGAGCAAGGTGTCGGGGTCGGCGCTGTCGGTGGGATAGAGGCTGATGCCGACGCTTGCGGTGACAAAAACCTCTTGCCCTTCCAGGTTCAGGGGCTGGCCCAAGGATTCGATGATCTTTTGCGCAATGGTGCCGACGTCCTCGGCGCGCGCCATATCGGTGAGCAGGATCACGAATTCGTCGCCACCAAGGCGCGCCACGGTGTCGCCGCTGCGCACGCACTGTTTGAGGCGTCGTGCCATTTCCTTGAGCAAGTGGTCGCCAACGTTGTGCCCCAGGGTGTCGTTTACTATCTTGAAGCGGTCCAGATCGCAGAACAACACGCCCAGTACACGATTCTGCCAGGGCAGGCGGGCAAGCGCCTGGGCGAGCCGGTCTTTGAGCAGGATGCGGTTGGGCAGGCTCGTGAGGGCGTCGTAATTGGCGAGAAAGCTGAGTCGTTCTTCAGCCTGTTTGCGTTCTGTGATGTCGTGGAAGTAGACCGAGATGCCATCGTTACCTGGGTAGCTGTGGGCCTCAATCCATAGTCCAGACTGTGCGTCGAAACCCTCGGCGGTGAGTGGCGTTTTCTGGCTCATGGCCTTGATCAGCGCCTCGCGGAACCAGGGGGAAAAATGGGGTAGGCGTTCCAGGAGGTTTTGGTCAAGCAGGTCCGCGCGCCGGGACTGAAGCAGGCGCTCCGCCTCTTTGTTTACATAGGTCACGCACCAATCACTGGTCACCGCGAAGAACGCATCGCTGATGCTCTCCAGGATATCGGTGATGCGTCGATTGGACGCTTGTAGCTTTCGTTCTACTGCTTGCCGATCGATCTCCGCTTGGTGCAGGCGCATTGCGTGCCGCAGGCTGTGGGCGAGGCTCTCCGGCGAAATCTTGCCTTTGGGTAGGTAATCGTTGGCGCCTGCCTGCATCATCTCCACCGCAAGGCGCTCATCACCGTGACCCGTGAGCATGACGATCGGCGTGTCGACACCCGCAGTCCGCGCCGCGCGCAAGATTGTGAGACCATCACTGTCCGGCAGGAGATAATCAAGGAAGACGCAGTCGAAGGTATGCGTTTTCAATAACTCCAGCCCTATCTTGCCGTTGGGCGCTTCTTCCGCGTGCATGATGACCCCGGCCGATTTGCACGCACGAAGGACCGTCATGCGATCCACGTCGTCGTCGTCAATGATCAATATGCGCAACAGTTCGTTCATGGCTCAGGGCAGCTCGATGAGATTCCAATATAGATTCAGGGTGCCAATTGCCTCAATGAATCTTTCCGGCTCCACGGGCTTCAAAATGTAACCCGCGACGTTGAGGTTGTAGGCCGCCACCTTGTCGCGTTCCTCATTTGAGGTGGTCAGCACCACCACACTGATATCGTGCAATTCGGGATCGGCACGCAGTTCATGCAGGAACTCGATGCCGTTCATGCGCGGCATATTGAGGTCCAGGAGGATGATGCGCGGCTTGGGGATGATCTTTTCCACCCCGCCCGTACCGCGCAGCATGTCCAAGGCCTCCAGGCCGTTCCCTGCATGAAATAACGGGTTGCAGATATTGGTCTTCTTGAACGCCCGTTTGACGTTCATGGCGTCGACTTCGTCGTCTTCCACCAGGAGTATATTCACCGAATTGTCTTTCATGCATCCTCCTTTTCTTCGATTAACTTGGGCCAAGTGAAGCGGAATGTCGCTCCTTGTCCCACCTCTGATTCCAATGTGATATGCCCGCCCACGCTCTCCACGATCTTCTTCACCAGGGTTAGGCCGATGCCGGTGCTATCGACCTTGTCGCGAGCGGCGAGGGTTTGGAATATGACGAACACCTTCTCGTGATACTCGGGCGCGATACCGGGACCGTCGTCGGTCACCGAGAACTCGTAAAAATCGCCTTTATCCGCAACGGAGATGGCGGCGCGGCCATCCTCACGGGCGCGGTATTTGATGGCGTTGCTGAGCAGATTGCCAAAGACTTGGCTGAGGCGGACTCGCGCCGTGGGAAAGCGCGGCATATCGGGGCCAATTGTGATGGTGTAACCCGCCGGAACGGGCAGGCCGTCGATGATGTCATTGAGCAGAATTTGTGTATCGACGTCTTCTAGCTGCGCAGTCACTCGGCCAACCCGCGAATATTCCAGCACGCCATTGATCAGACCCTCCATGCGCACTACCCGACCCCGCAGCAGGTCCATCTGTTTGCGGGTATCTGGAGGCATCAGATCACACAAGTCTTCCTCTATCCACTGCGAAAGATTGGCAATGGCGCGCAGCGGCGCCTTGAGATCGTGCGAGATTACGTAGGCAAACTGGTCCAGCTCCTTATTGGTGCGCTCCAGTGCGTGTGTTTTTTGTATCAAGGCCTCTTGTGCCTGTTTTGTGCCGGTAATGTCCTGCGCCACCAGCACAAGCCCCTGGATGTCGCCGTTGTCGTTGCGCAGCACGGCGACGGAAAACAGCATAGGCCGTAGCTGTCCATCCTTTGTGCGGTAAATCGTTTCCGCGCTCTCATCCACGGCAGAATTCGCATAGTCTTCGGCATGAAAGCCCGGCAGGAAATCATCTTGCACAACCACACTGGCGGGTTGTCCCAGCAGTTCTGATTCCGTATAGCCCAACAGACGCAAGGTGGCCTGGTTTACGCGCACGATGTGACCACTGGCATCCAGCACAATCAGGCTGTCCAGCATGGAGCGGATGACGTTGTCCAAAAAGCCCTTGGATACAGTCGTCGTGCCCAGCTCTTGAGCCATGGTGTTAAAACTTTGCGCCAGCGTCCCTATTTCGTCACTGGAACAGATGTCGACGCGCACGCCCAGGTCACCTTTTCCCAAGGCCAGGGCGGCGTCCTTGAGGGCGACGATGGGTCGCGACAGGTTGCGGGCGATGAGCACACCCAGAGCCAGGGCGAGGAGGAGGGCCAGCAGGGCTGCGAGGACGATGGTCTGCAGATATTGATGGATGGTGGCATCGACATGTTCACGCTCTTCCGCTATCTCCTTCTTTTCCTGATCCAGGATTTGATCGGTTTCATGGAAGAATGCCTTTGCTGTGTCTGTCATGCGGCTCTTTGCTTCCAGGAGCGACGTGCGACGCGCACTGCTATCCCGGGCGGCTATCACTTCGGCACTGCGGGCCTTGAGTTCGGTTGCGCGCTGGCGGATGCGGTTGGCCTGCGCTGTCTCAGCCGGAAACTTGCGACATATCAGGTCGGCGTACTGGTCGATTGACTGGTCTAAGGGAGCCAGGGCCTTGTCACGCAGCGCCACTATTTCTGCAGTTTCTGGATCCCGTCCGAGACCATTACCCCCTTTACCTAGCGTCCTCAAGTATAGGAGTTCAGTGGTGGCGCTGGTGAGTTGGAGTCCATAGTAGCGTATGTTTTGGATGGCTTGCGCAGCGGGGATGGTGTCATCAAGCAACCGTTCGTAGGTGCGCTCTGTTTGCCGCGTGCCCCAATAGCCGGCATAGCCCACCGCCGCGACGAAGCCGGCGATGAGGCAATATCCCAACATGATCTTAGGTGCGATCTTCATGTCCAGTACATCCTGTGTTTGGTGATGACCTTGGCTTGTCAGGCAGGGCCGCTGCTTTTGTTTAGCGGCTCGGTGATAAAATTATTTAAGGGAACACGGATTAATTCCTTTATTTCACACCAGAAGCTCCTTTCATTTCTTCATGATGCACCTTGTTTTCAGGAGGCCGAGCAACTTGGAGATCCGCATCGCCTCAAGTTTTCTCATCGGCATCCGTTACCGAGGCGTTGCCCCCTCGATTTATTGCATGGGCTGGGGCGCGGAACGCAAATGTTTGCACAACATTCAAGGAGCACGGACGATGAAAAAAGGTATCGTGGGGTTAATGCTATTGACCGCCGGCCCGGTAGGCCATGCCGCCGAACCAGCCACAGCGTCGACTCGTAGCAGTGAGGAGATGTCGCTGTTCTTCGACGACGAACAGCTGGTCGGCATCGCCACCAGGCACCTGCAGAAGATCGACAAAGCACCGGCCATCGTATCGGTGGTGAGCGGTCAAGATATCGAGAACATGGGGGCACGCAATCTTCAAGATGTGTTGCAACGCATCCCCGGTTTTGCCATCACCATCAACACTTTTGGCCGCTACGAGGTCGCTGTGCGCGGTGTAAAAAAACTTGACAGCAACCATGTCAAAATACTGGTGGACGGGCATGCAGTGAACGACGACTACAGTGGCGGGGCCAGCTGGATTTTCGACAGCCTGAGCCTGGTCAACGTCAAGCGCATCGAGATAATCCGCGGCCCCGGGTCTGCGCTCTATGGCGCCAATGCCATGGCGGGCGTGATCAACGTCGTGACCAAGGATGCCGGCGACATCGATGGGGTCAGAGTTACAGCGGGATTCGGCAGTCACACCACGACCCACGCCAACCTCCAGGCAGGCAAGCGTTTCGGCGACCTCGCCATCGCGAGCAACATTGATCTGTTCCACACCGATGGCCCGAAGCTGTTCGTGGCCAGCGACAAGTTCGGTGGCTCGGGAGACACCAAATTCGATCAATGGCGCCTCGATGCCGGCTTCAAGGCCTCTTATCAGGACTTCACCTTCAATACGCGCTATATCAACCGCAAGCGTGGCCCCTACATCGGGGTAGCGAGCGCACTGGGTCCGGACAGTCGCGGTGACTATGCACAGTACTTCACCGAGCTCGGCTACCAGCGCCAGCTCAACAAGACCATGCATCTATCGGCCAAAGTCTACATGGATAAGGTGTCACGTTTTTACAACTATGCCCAGATATTACCCGCTAGTGTCTATCCGGCCCCAGGCGGCATGATCGGCGTACCCGAGGGCATGTTCGGGGGGCATGGGGCCGAGGTGGCCATGGACTATCAGTGGACACCCACCAACCTACTGACCAGCGGTATGGTGATGGAAAATCGCAAGGCCGGTAACGTATCGCATCACGCCAACTTCGACGCCAACATGACCTCGCCCACCTTCCTGTTTCCCCTCGGGTCTCTCCAGGACGTCAGTAACGGCGGAAACTGGCTCGATGAGTCCAAGGCCAAGCGCCGCGTCTGGGCCGGTTATGCCCAAAACGTGTGGCAAGCCTCCGAGACCTTGGGCGTGACACTGGGTGTGCGCCACGACAATTATTCCGATTTCGGTGGCACCACCAACCCGCGAGCAGCGGCGGTGTGGCAGTTTGCCAAGGATTGGGATACCAAGCTGCTGTATGCCACCGCGTTCAGGGCCCCGGCCTTCGATGAGCTCTATCTGACCAACAACCCGGCCTATGTGGGCAATCCAGATCTCAAGCCAGAGAAGATGAAGACTCTGGAGTTGAGCCTTGGGCACACCTATCAAGACCACACCAAGGGACGGCTGACCTATTTCAATAACAGTTACCAGGAGAAGATAGGGATTATCTCGTCGGGTCTCGGATATCAAATCGTCAACAGAGGCGGTGCCAACATCCAGGGTTTGGAGCTGGAGATGCAACACCGCTTTACCCAGGGTAGCGAGATCTACGCCAATGCCACCTACCTAGACACCAAGGACAGCGACAGCCATGCCTCACTGGCGGATGTAGCCAAGCGCATGGCCAATGTGGGCGCTAATATCGTTGTCATACCGAATGTGAGCGTCAACGCCAACCTGCGCGCCACCAGTGGTACACCGCGCGCCTTGAGTGATGCCCGCCAGGCGGTGACGGGTTATGGTGTGATGGATGTGGCCGTCAACGTCAAGAAGCTCACAAAGGGGCTCGATGTGCGCGCCGTGGTGCATAACCTGTTCGACAAGAAATACGTCGATGCGGCCGCGATGGGTGGTGTCATCAGTGACTATCCACGTGATAGGCGCACCTTTATGTTGGAGCTCGGTTACAAGCTGTAGGCGCAACCGTTATCGAGCCGCAGCACCCCGCGCGCTGCGGGCCGGCCGTTTCCATGACGACCGGCCCGCGGTTTTTTTGTGCTGGGGGGCTGTGCCAGGTATCGCTGTTGCGTTGACATGAGTTCTTGGGAGGAGAGTGGCCCATCATCGCGGATCGCGACCCGTGGTATCACAGGACTGCGAATCATGAGTACCACTGAGACAGATGAGCCCGCTGACCATGAAAAAGTCTATATAAATTATACTGTCAATTAAAAAAATAAGCGGTCAACTGCCGTTTCCAGGATTATGCTTACCTGGCTCCTTAGCGTGTGCTGACGGGTGGCAGGTTATGCGGCCGACGCCGGTTCATCGTATTTCCCACCGTCCTTCGGCCAAGTGAAGCGAAAGGTCGCGCCGCGACCCTCGTCCGACGCCACGCTGATGCGCCCCCCATGCTCCTCGACGATCTTCTTGACCACGGGCAGACCCACGCCAGTGGTCTCCATCGTGTCCTTGGCGTGGAGTGTCTGGAAGATCTCGAATACCTTGCCGTGAAATTGCGGCGCAATACCGGGGCCATCGTCGGTCACTGTGAATATCCACTGATCGCCACCGTCTTCGCTGCCTACCTCGATCCGGCCTTCGCTGCGGTGATGAAAGCGGATGGCGTTACCGATGAGTTGAGCAAATACTCGCGCCAACGGTTCCGGTACTGTCTCCACTCGTGGCATATCCGTGGCCACCGCAATCGTGAATCCAGGAGGAACCGCCAAGGTCCCGATGACCTTTTCGACCAGGGCACGGCTATCAACGATTTGTGGCGCGGCGCTCGAACGTCCGGCACGGGTGTATTCGCGCAGGGCGTCGATAAGGTTTTCGGCGCGCAGCACCCGCGCCTGTAACAACTGCATCTGCGTCCGTCCGTCGGCGGACAGCAGGACGCCGATGTCTTCCGCGATCCAGCTGGCGAGGTTGGAGATGCCGCGCAGCGGGGTTTTCAAATCATGCGCTGCCACGTAGGCGAACTGATCCAAATCGCGATTGCGTCGCTCCAGCACGGCATTGTTGCGTGCCAGCTCCGCAGTACGTTCGGCGACGCGGCGTTCCAGCCCATCGTGCGCTGCACGCAGCGCCTGGTCGCGCTCGCGGATTTGCGCAATCATGCCATTGAAAGACGTGGCGAGTTGCGCTACCTCGTCATTACCATCGACGTCTATGCGCTGCGTCAGATCGCCTTGCCCGACCGCCTGCGTAAGTTGGACTAACTGCGCCAAGGGTCGCGTCACGCCGTTCGCCAACAGATAGGCGATGATGAGGCTGAGCGGTAGAAACAGCGCCAAGATCACCAGCGCCGCCACCAGGGCTTCCTGTGTTTTAGCGTGTATTCCCTTAAGCGACAGGGTAAGAGTGACATAGCCGATGAGGGTGCGACTGGCGGTACTGGGCGCGACGGCCGTGTCGTCCAGCAACAACGCCTCATTTTCGAGTGCCTTGACGGTCACAACCGGGGCCCAGAACTGATAGACCGGAACCCCCTTTAGAGTTATCTCACGCCACACCGGCGCGAGTTCGCGCGCCATTTGTTGTCGAACGGCATCCGGCAAAGGTAACAGCAACTGACCGGAGGCGCCCGGCGCGGTGACCTGGCGGATCACCGCAGCGTGTGCATCCAGCGCCGCCACTGCTACCATGTCGGGTTCGGCCAAGGCGCCCTCCATCACCGGGGCAAGAAAGCCATCGTTACCCGTCAATACGCCCAGCTCGCTGGCTCGGGCGAGACCGCGCGTCACGGACAGGCCGCGATCCGTGATCTGCTGTTGCAGAGAGGTCGCACGCTGGTACACCGAAGCCGCTGTAAGTGCGCCAGCCAGCAGTACCATCAACACTGCCACAGCCCAAAACACGCGGGCACGGATGCCCTGCAGCAAGCTTTGGCGGAGTCTGGCCCCCAGCGTGACCAGTGGCATAGGCATGGCAGTCAGTGTCGACACTAGCGGTAGACTACAGTGGCGGTGTCGATCACGTCTTGCGGCACGCTGATCCCCAGACTGGTGGCACTCTTTAGATTGATCGACATGGCAAGCTTACGCGGCGCCACAGAGGCCAATGGCGCGGCCGGGATACCGTCCAGCAAGCGGATCGCGAGTTCGGCGGCTTGGCGCCCGATGTCTTTCGCATCGAACGACAAGGCAAATAACGCGCCCATCTTGACGTACTTGTCGGCGATGCCGATAACGGGAAAATTATTACGCAGCGAGAACAGCATGAGAAACTTTAACGACTCCGGTGAAATCGCCGTGGCATCAGGCACCATCCACATGACATCCGCCTCGCCGCGTAGCGCGGTATAGGCGTCGATGGCCTCTGCGGCGGACTTGATGGGACGATCCACCAGCGTCATGCCCAAGGCACGGGCGGCACCGCGCGCCTCGTCTACCAGCGCCTGCGAGCGACCCGGGTCATAAACCACGCCGACCTTCTTGGTCCCCGGCCGAATCTTGAGCAGGGCAGTGAACTGGGCATGCGCGGGAACATTCATCGACAGTCCCGCGATGCGTGCGCGTTCCGGCGCGGCCATGCCCGCCAGTGCCGCACCGGGATCAAGGACAAAACCGTACACCACAGGGACAGTATTGACATGGCGTTTGGCTAGCGCGAGGGCATCAGTACCCAATGACAACATGATATCTATCCTGTTCTTACGCAAACCTTCCTGTAATGCGTTCTCAACACCGTCGCCCGGGGCCAGCACGTACTCGGTGACCTGACCGCTGAACTTCTCTTTGAATCCCGCCACTGCCTCTTGGTAGGGCAAAATATCAGCGGCCTTGATAATCGCAACCTCGGCGGCCACTCCTGAACCGGCCAATCCGCATCCCACGGCGAGCCAGAATAGGCGGAAAATACGGTACCGTGCGCCACTACACCCGATTGCTGGCCTGTCCGCTCCGATGCTGTGCATATCCCTATCCGTGCCCATTCCTGTGTCATTCACCGTCTTGTCCCGATTCGCATCTTGCAATGATGCGGCAGGCGGGCTAGCACCGTTGGCCCTCACCAGTGCCGCGCCTCTGAAAAGGCGCACACTGTTGATTATCGGCGGCTAATAGAACGACTTTAATCAGAGGCTTTGTCAATTTGCTGCCATCACGCGAAAAGTCGAATTAAAAACGGTGCAATACGCTCCACTCATTGACAAGCTATGCTTGCGCACGCTGGCGTGTTCAGTCAGAGACCACTAGTGTCGTGAATCATAAATATCGAAACAAGATAAAATGAATGGATTTTTTCGCAAGGCAAGGCGCGAGGAGGCTACAATAGCCGACTCTATGGCAACGACGAGCAACGCCGCCATGCGGAAAAAGACGCCATTTTATGTTTCGATATTTATGATTCACGACACTAGCGCTGAGCGGAACTTGTATCCTTGCGCTTTTCAGCCGAGACATTACCGCAAAACTCGGCCAGTGGGACAAGTACTCGTGCGAGAGCTTTGTTGGCCGCAATTACGCCGCCATAGGGATCATCACTGGGAGCTGGTTCAGTTGCATCGAATTCACGGGTGCCGAGCACCTTCCCCTCTGCAACATCCACAACCTGTGCGCGTAGCGTGAGGCGTACTTTGCTTGGGTTCGTGGTGAAATCCTGCTGCAGGCGAATGAGTTCACTGTCCAGTTTTAAGTCCGTCACTATGGAATTCGGCGACTCCACCACTGCAAGGAAGTGGCCGCTGCGCTCTAACGCTCTGACCAAATGAGGCGCGATCATACGTGCCGGGGCATCTACCCATTGGTTCCTTGAGAAATAGGATAACTCCAGCGGCTTGTTTACGTATGCCATGCGCGAGGTGTCGAAGCCAGGCATGGCGCGTGGCGCGCTGACCGCTATCGTGAGAGCATCAGACCTTGCGGCGTTTGCAAGAGGCAGCTCGGGATTAAGCGAAAACGTGGTGATCGACTGCGGCTTCACCGGTTGCAGCGACGTGCATGCCACGAGCAAGACCAGGCATGATGTGAGAAGGAGGCGTCCCGTGATCCAGGAGTGATGCGATCTAGGCATGATGGTTTCTCTTCTTTTTACTCTCCAGGCCCCGGCGGCGGAAGCTCTTTCCCCCTCACCAGCATTTCCGGGTTCCGTTCCAATTCGTCTATTACCCGCCGGGCAGAGGTGGTTAGCCCCTGCATATCCATGAGCAGCGTCTGTAACTCAGGCAACGCTTCCCCTGTAAATCGATGCATGTCACTTCCCATACTCTCTGCTGTCTGGCGAGTGCTAACACTCGCACGGCCGACCTCCACTGCCATTTTTTCCATAGCATCGGCACTCCGGCCCATCCGCCCGATCAGGCCCGTTAACTCTGAACTCGCACGGGCGCTGTTCTCTACGGTACGCCCCGCATTGGTCAGCATAGCGTTGAGCGTCTCTCGCTGTGAGGCGATCTGGTGGGACAAAGCAGCAAGATCAGTGAGCGTCTGGCTCAGCATACGCTGGTTTTTCTCATCCAGGAGTGTGTTGAGATTCTCCGACGTCCGGTTGAGATTGGTCAGCAGCGTGCTTACCCCGGTATCCAGGCGCGCCAGGAAGGATTTCCCGCTCTGGATCACCGGTGGCTCACCATTTATTGTCGATGTGAGCATTTGTGCTTCATGACTTCCGCCCTCCAGCTCCACATAGGCGATTCCGGTTAATCCCTGGAGCCTCAACATGGCCCTGACATCGGTCTTGATGGGTGTGCCGCGTTCGATGGCCAGCTCCAGACGCACTTGCTCTGGGTTTGCCACGTCTAGGGATATTTTCCGTACCAGACCAACTTCAACGCCCCGGTATTTCACTGGCGCATTGAGGCTCAGTCCAGATACGGATTCAGTCATGTACGTTACGTAAAGGTCATAGGTTTTACCGTACTGTTTGCCGGAGGCGAACCAAAGCACGCCAGCGGCCAATGTAGCCATCAGCGCCAGTACAAATAGCCCGACTATGGCGTAGTTTACTTTCGTTTCCATGCCTGGTTCCGCGCTGTCCGCCCCCGTGGCCCATAGAAATACTCACGAACAATAGGATGCTCCGATTCTGATAGCTCTTCCATCGTCCCTACCGCGAGCACACGCCTGTCACCCAATATCGCGACACGGTCCGCAACACGCCACAACAGGTCGAGATCGTGGGTCACCAGCATAATGGTCAAACCCAGGAGTTCTTTCAAGTGCCGCACCAACTCATCGAACCCGCTCGCGCTCGAAGGATCAAGTCCCGCCGTGGGTTCGTCAAGGAACAGCAACTCCGGATCGAGCGCAATGGCACGCGCCAGCGCCGCGCGTTTCCGCATACCCCCGCTCAACTCATTGGGATACTTGACACCGGCGCTCGCCGGTAAACCGGCCAGTGCGATCTTGAGGGCAGCCAGGTCATCGGTCAATTCGTCGCTTAGCTGCATGTGTTCGCGCAGCGGCATGCCTACATTTTCCGCAACCGTCAGCGCGCTGAACAATGCACCGCGCTCGAACATGACACCCCAGCGTCGGCGCAGCGGCAAAGCCGCTTGATCGTCAAGCCCAACCACCTCCTGGCCGAATACCCGTATCGAGCCCGACACAGGGCGTTGCAGCATGATGATCTCTCGCAGCAAGGTCGACTTGCCAGAGCCGCTGCCGCCAGCCAGGGCAAAGATCTCCCCGCGCCTGACCTGCATGCTCAGGTTCTCATGCACCACAGCGTCGCCGAAACGGGTGCACAGGTCTGTCACCTGAATGATGGGCTGTTGCGCTTGCTCCGTTTCGTTCATATTATCCTAAAAGCCTCAGTTGGGGTCGTAGCGAGAATGACTAAGGTGCTGAAGATGGGCGAGAAAATCGCAAAATATTCCGCAGCCGTAGCCATCCGCTACGGTGAGGATAGATTTTGCGATTTTCTCGCGCAGATTCGGTGCATTAGGCATTCGCAGTAGGCTCCAACTGAGGTTTTTAGGATTATAGATCCAGCCAATTGAAGACGACGGAAAAAAGGGCATCGGCGACGATAACCAGAAAAATCGACTGAACGACACTGACCGTGGTCTCCCGGCCTACGCTATCGGCACTGCCACTCACCTGAAAACCGCGGAAACAGCCGACCACGGCGATGATGGCGGCGAATACGGGCGCCTTCCCTACCCCGACCAGATATGACGACAGAGTAACAGCATCACCCAGACGATTCAGAAAATCGCCGTACCCCACATTTAATTGAGTTTTTGCCATTACCATGCCACCGAACACGCCGAGGACGTCTGCAAAGACGCTGAGCAGCGGTAACGCAATGAGCAGCGCCAGGAGCTTTGGCAACACCAGCTGTTCGATTGGCGAGATGCCAATGGTGCGCAGGGCATCGACCTCCTCCGTTATCTTCATGGTACCAATTTGCGCCGCATAGGCGGATCCAGAGCGGCCTGCGACAATGATCGCCGTAAGCAGAGGGGAAAGTTCGCGCAACATCGACAAACCAACCAGATCCGCGATAAAAATACTCGCACCATAACGGCTTAACTGCCCTGCCCCCTGGTAAGCGATTACGATCCCCATGAGGAATGAAAGCAACCCTACGATGGGCAACGCATAGAAACCTGAGGTCTGAAGATTATATAAGACAGGACGCCAGCGAATGCGTCTTGGCTGGAATATGGCACGCATAAGCGTGAGCGCTGTTTCGCCCACGAAGGAAAGCATTGCTAAAATATGCTCCCAGCGCTCCCACGCCAGGCGCCCGATTCGCTCCAGGATTACTGGCCGAGCAACCGTGGCCCCATCAGCCTCCATCGTTTGAGCCTGAATGATCTGCAGCAATGACTGAAATTCGGGACGCAGGCCTTCCAGTTTCACGTTGTGGCCTGCCCGTTCAAGCGAGCGAATGGCACGGTGCAGCAGCCAGGCCCCGGCTGTATCCATCGCCGTAACCGCAGAACCATCGACAATCACTTGCGCGCTGGCGGGCCATGTCATAGTTGCAAATTGCCGTTCCAGATGCCGCGCTTCGCGAATCGTCCAAACCCCACTGCAACGCACCTCATGAGATGATGCAACAACTTGGGCGGCAGGACTGGACGGGGAATAAGAGCATTGCTCGGTTGTCATCGACTCGTCACCTTAGCCAGGTCCGTCCCTAGGGTAGAACATGAATTTTTAGAAGGATTGAAAACGATTATAGCGACTATGGAGTGTGTTAAAATGAAAATTGAAGTGGCGTATGTCATCTGTGCTGTAAACAGCGGTGGAGACCAAGGTGTGACAGCAACCAGCGACGATGATAATGATCTGCGGAACCCCGCACGGCGCGATTTTCTTGGTACAGTGACAGCAGCGGTAGCAACCGCTGGTGCCGTGACGGCCTGCTGGCCCTTCATTAGCAGTATGAACCCGAGCACAGACGTGCTGGCGGAGGCAAATACCGACGTCGATCTGAGCAGCATCGCTACCGGCCAGATGCAAACCGTCGCCTGGCAGGGAAAGCCCATTTTCATCCTGCATCGCACACCCGATGAAATCGCCGCGATGGCCGCATCGAATGGCGGCAAGGACCCGCAACCTGATGGGCAGCGCGTTAAAAATCCGCAATGGTTGGTCGTGATAGCGCTGTGTACCCACATGGGTTGCATCCCCAACAAAAATTCCGAAGGGTGGCTCTGTCCCTGCCATGGCAGTGTCTATGACAATAGCGGACGCATTCTCAGTGGCCCAGCGCCACGCAATCTTGACATCCCTCCCTATACCTTCGCTAGCGCCGACAAGATTGTGATCGGCAAGTCATAAAGGGAACCACCCATGTCCAACCGTGTCATCGCATGGATCGACCAGCGCTTTCCACTCAGCTCATTCATCAAGCACGAACTTACCGAATATCCGACGCCCCGCAACCTCAGCTACTGGTGGAACTTCGGTTTTCTCGCTGGTTTTGTGCTAGTTCTGCAGGTGGTGAGCGGCCTTTTCCTGGCGATGCACTACAAACCGGACACGGCTCTCGCTTTCGATTCCGTGCAGCACATCATGCGCAACGTTAACTACGGCTGGCTGTTGCGCTACATGCATTCAACAGGCGCTTCGGCCTTTTTTGTGGTGATCTATCTCCACATGGCACGCACTCTATACTATGGGTCTTATCGTGCGCCACGCGAACTGATGTGGTGGTCTGGCCAGATCATATTGCTGACGATAATGGCGACCGCCTTTATGGGCTATCTGCTACCGTGGGGACAAATGTCATATTGGGGCGCTCAAGTGATTACCGCCCTGTTCGGCGCAACACCCTTCGTCGGCGATCAGATCGTGATCTGGCTGCGGGGCGGCTTTGCTGTCGGCGACCCTACGCTCACGCGATTTTTTGCATTGCATTATCTGCTTCCTTTCGTGATCTTCGCCATGGTATTCATTCACCTTATCGCGCTGCACAGCGTGAAGAGCAGCAATCCTTCGGGCATCAACCTTAGAGCCAAGGACAACATCCCCTTTCACCCGTATTTCACCATTAAAGATTTCTTCGGACTGGGCATATTCCTTATCGTTTTTTGTGCCTTCTTGTTCTTCAAGCCTGATTTCTTCATCGAAACAGAAAACAATATTCCTGCAAATCCTTTGCATACGCCCGCCCATATAGCACCGGAATGGTATTTCCTACCATTTTACGCCATCCTGCGTGCTGTACCTGACGCCTTGGGTGGAGTCGTTGCCATGGCGCTGTCAATTCTAATCTATGGTGCCCTGCCTTTCCTGGACCGTTCAAAAATACCAGGAGGAGCGCGTTACCGGCCGATCTATCGATTCCTGTTTTACGTATTCGTGCTGGATATCATAGTGCTTGCCTATGTGGGTGGCCAGCCGCCGTTGGGCTCTGTAGTGTCTATCGACCGAATTGCCACATTTATCTATTTTGGCATATTCCTGATTCTGCCTTTCGCCTCCATCTGGGAAGAACGCTGGCTGCGCGCACGCGGATTGCCGCCCGCTGTGCAGGAAATCCTTGCCAGCGAAGCATCCCAGCGCGGCGTAGGACAGTGAGTACGATGCGTCTTTCTCGTTATAGTCTGCTATTCATGCTTATGTTGCCTTGCATGGGCGCATGGGCCGAACCCACGAAGCTTGCCGATGTCACCATCCCGGATAACCCTGAGGTACTGAAACGTGGCGCGCAGACCGCCGTCGGCACCTGCATGGGTTGTCATGATTTGAAATATGTCACCTATCACGACCTGCTGGCGTTAGGATTTACGAAACAAGAGGTCGACGAGATGCGTGCCGACAGTGCCCTGGGGGCAGCCCTGATCAGCCAAACACCCCCCGAGGCCAGCCTGGCCGCCTATGGAAAAATACCACCGGATCTCTCCTTGATGGCCAAAGCTCGCGACGGAGGGCCGCGTTATATCTACACACTGCTTACCAGCTTTTACCAAGACTCCGCCGGAAACACCAATAACCGGCTGTTCCCGGGTGTCAAAATGCCTGACATCCTTGGCGCAGGTAGTGCAAATGATCCTGCTGCGCGGCATGAGCTGCAAACCAAAGCCACCGAGGTGGCGGCGTTTTTAAACTGGGCAGCAGACCCCCATGCCAATGAACGTCGTCATCTTGGCTACTACGTCATCAGCTATTTGCTAGTTCTTACAGGATTGCTCTATCTGCTCAAAAGAAAGATTTGGCGCCGTCTTGCGCCGACGCCCACGAAATACGCCACCAAAGCCGATCTCTAACGCCTGTTACACTGCACATGGCTTTTTCAGGAGCTTCAAGAAAGGTTTCCATGGCAAAGCACCGAAAAAAATCTACGGCTCATGTATCCTGAAAACCGTGCCCGTGGCGCCATGTTAGCCATCGCCGCCGCCTTGATGTTCGCCGCCATGGGCGCCACCATCAAAACAGTATCAGCGCATCTACCCAATGAAATGGTGGTGTTTTTCCGCAATTTCTTTGGCTTTCTCGCCCTCCTCCCCTGGCTATTGCGTGGTGGCGTCAAGGCGTTGGCGACACAGCATTTTGGTTCGCATTTGATGCGCTCGCTGGCCGGACTGGCGGCAATGTATTGCTTTTTCTATGCCATTGCTCACCTGCATCTTGCCGCAGCGGTGCTGCTAAATTTTACCGCGCCGCTGTTTACGCCTTTTATCGCCCTGCTCTGGCTGCGCGAGAAAGTGGGACGTGTACTGTGGGTGGCGATAGCCGTGGGATTTGCCGGAATTACGCTGATTCTCAGGCCCGGCATGGGGCTATTTTCGCCAGCCACCTTGATCGGCCTGGCCTCGGGCGCACTGGCGGCGCTCGCAGTGGTCAATATCCGGCGCATGGCAGAAACCGAGCCGACTACACGCATCGTGTTTTACTTCAGCACTATCAGCATTGTGGTGTCCGCCTTACCTCTGCTGTGGGGCTGGCGGACGCCCGAGCCAACACTATGGGGCTTATTGGCCGTTGCAGGGATATTCGCCACAGCGGGGCAGTTGCTGCTCACACGCTGCTATGCCTTGGCGCCGGCCGCCTTCATTGGCCCTTTCACCTATAGCGCGGTGGTGTTTGCCGCACTTTTAGGCTGGATGTTGTGGGGCGAAAAACCGGATGCTTTGACTCTGGCAGGAGCGCTGCTGGTATGCCTTGCGGGAATCATGGCGCTACGGCGCGAGGGGATGGCCGCCGCAGCGATCAATGGAAGCAAATAGGCCTGCTCTATTTCCGCAGCATACCCTGCAAATATTTCCACACGTTGTCCAGAACCCTTGGTTGGGCAGCGGCAGCAGGATGCAAGCCGTCACCCTGCATAAGCGAGAAATCGGTGGCGACACCTTCCAGCAGGAACGGTACGAGCGGAACGCGGTAGCGTGTGGCAAGATCCACGTAGGTCTCATGGAACTTCTGGGTATAACTCAGGCCATAGTTGGGAGGCAGACGCATTCCCACCAACAGCACCTGGGCATCACCCCTGCGGCTCTGTTCGATGATGGTGGCGAGGTTGCTGCGCATTTCATCCAGTGGCAGGCCACGCAAGCCGTCGTTGGCGCCCAGCTCGACAATCACAATGGCCGGCTGATGGATTTTCAGGACTTGCCCGATGCGCGCCAGCCCACCGCTCGTGGTTTCACCGCTGATGCTGGCGTTGATGACCCGGTAATTGCGCGAGCGTTCGGTGAGGCGCTGTTGCAACAAGGATACCCAGCCTGAATTTTGATCTATGCCATACCCTGCGCTTAAACTGTCACCCAGCACTAAAATAATGGGCGCAGGCGCCGCACTACTGGAGAATGGAATTGCAAAAAAAATCAGCAACAGGAGTCTATTGAACATGCCCGATGGTTCCTCTTACCCGATCGTGCGGGCGGAAAATTTAGCCAAGCAGGTCAACAGCCCGGAAGGTGAGCTGGTGCTACTGCATGACATAGATCTTACCATTGTACCGGGTGAGGCCGTGGCGATTATAGGCACCTCGGGTTCCGGCAAGTCCACCTTGCTTGGGTTGTTGGCAGGCTTGGACACCCCGAGCCGCGGCAAGGTATGGATTGATGGCACAGACTTGTTCGCACTGAATGAGGATGGCCGCGCCCGCCTGCGTGGGGCGATGATCGGCTTTGTCTTCCAGTCGTTTCAACTGCTGCCCAATCTCACCGCGCTGGAGAATGTGATGCTGCCGCTGGAACTCGCCGGGCGAGACGACGCGCGTGATGCGGCACGGGCAGTGCTGGCACGCGTGGGGCTGGACGCGCGCAGGAATCACTACCCCAAACAATTGTCGGGCGGTGAACAGCAGCGTGTGGCGATTGCGCGCGCCTTCGCACCACAACCGAAGTTGCTGTTCGCCGACGAACCGACCGGCAACCTCGACCGCGCCACTGGCAAGCGCGTGGCCGATCTGCTGTTCGAAATCAATCAGGAACTGGCCACGACCCTGGTTCTGGTGACCCATGACGAGACACTTGCGCGGCGCTGCAACCGGCGTCTCGAACTGGAAACTGGCAGATTGAAGGTGGAAGCATGAACACACTCGCGCTGGCCATGCGCATGCTGCGGCGTGACTGGCGCGCCGGCGAGCTGCGTGCGCTGGCGCTGGCGCTCATCGTCGCTGTTACCAGCGTCACGGCTGTGGGGTTTTTCACAGACCGCATCGACCAGGCGCTGCACCGTCAGGCTAACGACCTGCTGGGTGCGGATCTGTTGATCGCCTCGGATCACCCGCTGGCAAATGAGCTGCGTTCAATCGCGCATCAGAATAATCTACGCAGCGCCGAAACACTGGATTTCCCCAGCATGGTAGTCGCGGGCGAAAAAACCCATCTGGCGGAAATCAAGGCGGTGAGCGATGGCTATCCATTGCGGGGGAAACTGCACATCGCGCCGCAGCGCTTTATGCCCGACGCACCCGCCTCCGGCATCCCCCAGCCGGGCACGGTATGGCTGGACGCAGGACTGCTTGCCCCGCTCGCTATTGCGGTCGGCGACCGTATCAGTGTGGGTGAGGCGCAGCTCACTATCGCGGCGGTGCTTACCCGCGAACCCGCACGGGGCGGTGATCTGTTCAGCATCGCACCGCGCCTGATGCTCAATCTGGCCGACCTGCCCAACACCCAACTGGTGCAGCCTGCCAGCCGCATCCGCTACCGGCTGCTGGTGGCGGGCGAGGCAATTAATATTGCGGCCTACCGCTCCGCAATCACGAAACATTTGAAACCAGGCGAACGCATCGAAGGCGTGGAAGATGCCCGCCCCGAACTGCGTACCGCGCTGAACCGCGCGCAGAGCTTTCTCGGCCTGGCGGCGCTGGTCAGCGTGATGCTGGCGGGCGTCGCCGTAGCCATTGCCACGCGCCGCTTCATGACACGCCATCTCGATAATTGCGCCATGATGCGCTGCCTGGGGGCGGTGCAGGCGGACATCACACGCATTTACGTATACCAGATTCTTTTTCTGGGACTGGCCGCCAGCCTGGCCGGCTGCATGCTGGGCTATGCGGCACAGGGTGTGCTGGCACAGGTGCTGGGGACAATGGTGACCGCCGAACTACCGCCGCCCTCATTGCAGCCTGTGGTATTCGGCGTGCTCACCGGCATGATTACCCTCACCGGCTTTGCCCTGCCACCGCTGCTGCATCTCAAGCGTGTGCCACCGCTCCGTGTATTGCGGCGCGACATTGGTGCCCCCCCGGCAAGCAGCCTTGCTGCCTATGGATTTGGAGTAATGGCGCTGGCGGCACTCATGCTATGGCAGGCTGGAGACCTTAAACTCGGCGCTTACGTACTGGGAGGAACCGCTGCCGCACTGCTAGTGCTCACCGTATTCGCCTTGGCGTTGATCAATGCACTGCGCCTGTTGCGCCGCCGTGCCGGTGTGGCGTGGCGCTTCGGCATCGCCAACATCACGCGCCGCGCACAGGGCAGCGTAGTGCAAATCCTGGGTTTCGGCATTGGCATCATGGCATTGCTGCTACTCACCCTGGTGCGCGGCGACTTGCTCAAGGACTGGCAGAAGAGCCTGCCTGCCGATGCACCGAACCGCTTCCTTATTAATATCCAGCCTGATCAAGTGCCTGCCATACACACCTTTTTGGCGCGAGAGAACGGCACTGAACCCATGCTGTTTCCCATGATCCGCGCACGCCTCATCGGCATCAATGATAAAGCGATATCCGCGAACACGTATACCGACGAACACGCGCAACGTCTGGTATCGCGCGAATTCAACCTGTCCTGGGGCGCACACATGCAGTCCGACAACCAGCTCGTTGCCGGGCACTGGTGGAGTGCCAAAGATTACGGCAAACGTTTCTTATCAGTGGAAGAAGGGCTTGCCAAAACGCTGGGGATTAACCTCGGCGACACGCTGCGCTATTTGATCGGCGGAGAAGAGTTCACTGCCAAGGTCACCAGCCTGCGCAAGGTGGAATGGGATTCGATGCGCGCCAATTTCTTTGTGATGGCACCACCCGGCGCACTCGACGGTTATCCCGCCAGCTACATCACCAGTCTCTATGTGCCGCAGAACAAACCGGACCTGATGAATAAGCTGGTCAAGGCGTTTCCCAACGTCACCGTGATCGACGTGGCCGCGATCATGGCCCAGGTGCGCCTGATCATGGAGCGCGTCAGCCTTGCCGTGGAATACGTGTTCCTGTTTACCGTTATGGCGGGTCTGCTGGTGTTATATGCCGCCATCCAGGCCACGCTGGATGAACGCATCCACGAAAGCGCCATCCTGCGCACCCTCGGCGCGCGGCGAGGACAATTACTGACAGGGCTATTTTCAGAATTCGCCGTGCTCGGCCTGCTCGCCGGACTGGTAGCCTCCACCGCCGCCACACTGCTGGGATATCTATTGGCTACCCATGTGTTTCATCTACCGTTCGCACTGAATCCGTGGATATGGCTAACCGGGATCGTAGGTGGCACGTTGGGCGTGGGCTTGGCAGGCCTACTCGGCACACGGTTCATCTTGCAGAAGCCACCTTTGGAGGTGTTGCGGAACAGTTATTGACCGGCAGCCTATCCGGTTAGAGATTATCTGCTAGCAAGGTGTTCGAAAAGCCGGAGCAGGATCACCTATGCGAAAACAGATAGTTATCGGATGACTTCTGTTTTTGTGAGCACTTGAGACTTATTTGATCTAGATCAAAGGAATATTGTCCATTGCGTGCTAGAGTTGCCCTAAACTTGTGAGACAGGTCTGTCGAGTCACGGCTGAACGCCAAGATTACCAGACTCAAACCTTGGACTGCACTCTTGGTGGGGCAGCATGTGGAATGGCCAAGTTAAGAAAATGAAAAATAAGAAACCAACAACTCAAATCAGACATATTTTCTCGTGCCTGTACTGCTGGATATATGAGGGTTCAAAGGGAGATACATTATATTTTTCATGACACGGAGGTAACGATATGAATAGGTTAACGACTATGATATCGGCCGGGACACTCGTTGTGATCCTAGCTAGTGGATGCGCCACCCAAGAGCAGGCAGGAGGCCTCGTCGGTGGAGCCATCGGGGCTGCCGTGGGCTCCACTGTTGGTGAGGGCGGTGGACGCATCGCCGCCATTATTCTTGGAACCATGGCCGGTGCCATGATAGGCACTCACGTGGGACAGCACATGGACGAACATGATCGCATTCGAACGGCACAGGTATTGGAGCAAAACAGGACCGGGCAGCAATCCACTTGGCGCAACCCTGACACGGGTAGCACCTATACAATTACTCCTACCCGCACGTATGACGTCGAGCAGAGTCCATGCCGCGAATTCACTATGAAGGCCAATGTAGGAGGCAAGCAGGAAGACGTCTTTGGCACCGCTTGTCGCCAGCCGGATGGCGCTTGGAAGATCATTAAATAACGGCACAACAAATAAATATGTAGGGTGCGTCCTACGCACCCTACGATCCTATTGTTGGTTTAGAAGTGGAATCACCTTCACAAAATCTCCGCCGCGTGATCGGCCAGGCGTGAGCGTTCTCCGCTCTTAAGGGTGATGTGCCCGCCATGAGCCCAGTCCTTGAAGCGGTCTACAACGTAGGTAATGCCCGACGTAGTCTCGGTGAGATACGGCGTGTCAATTTGTGCGACGTTGCCCATGCACACAATTTTAGTGCCGGGGCCGGCACGTGTGATGAGGCTTTTCATCTGCTTGGATGTCAAATTTTGCGCCTCGTCGATAATGACGTATTTTTTCAGGAAGGTGCGGCCACGCATGAAGTTCAGGGAATGAATCTTGATGCGGTGACGCAGCAGATCGTTGGTCGCGGCGCGGCCCCATTCACCGCCATCGGCGCTGGAGAGCACTTCCAGGTTATCCATTAACGCGCCCATCCAGGGCACCATCTTTTCCTCTTCTGTGCCCGGCAGAAAACCGATATCCTCGCCCATTGGCACGGTGGCGCGAGTCATGATGATCTCCTGATAACGGCGCTCATCGAGCACCTGGGCAAGGCCCGCCGCCAGCGTCAACAACGTTTTACCCGTACCGGCGTTACCTAAAAGGCTGACAAAATCAATCGCCGGGTCCATCAGCAAGTTGAGGGCAAAGTTCTGTTCGCGATTGCGCGCGTTGATGCCCCATACGGCGTGGTGCGCACTGCGGTAGTTGATGCAGATCTCGACAGTAGCAGTGTCGTGCTCAATGCTGCGCACGATGCCTTCAAAACCATTCTGTGCACCGTCATGCACCAATTGGTTGGGATACCACTGCGCGATGTCCGGCCCGGAAATCCGGTAAAAGGTACGTCCCTCTTCCTTCCAGGAGGTCAGCTCCTTGCTGTGCCGGTCCCAGAATTCCGGTTCGATCTCAACCTGGCCTTTATACAGCAAGGTGAGGTCATCGAGCACCTGGTCGTTTTGATAATCCTCGGCCGGGATGCCCAGCGCTGCGGCCTTGATGCGCAGATTGATATCTTTGGAAACAAGGATAACTGTCGCGTCGGTGTGCTTGTCCTGGAGCGCCAAAACGGTTTCGAGTATGGTGTTGTCCGGCTTGTTGCCCGGCAGGCTGGGCGGTAGGTCGTGCGACAAAATCTGGGTTTGAAAAAACAGGCGCCCGCTTTCGAAGCTGGCGTTAACGGAGGTAGGCAGCTTGAGGCCCGCCTCCATACCTTGCTCCAAACCACCACGCATTAATTCTTCCATGAAACGGCTGGCCTGGCGGGCATTTCTTGCCACTTCAGAGGGGCCGCGTTTGTTGTTATCAAGCTCTTCCAACACCATCATGGGCAGAAAAATATCGTGCTCCTGAAAGCGGAAGAGTGCTGAGGGATCGTGCATCAGGACGTTGGTGTCCAACACAAAAAGACGTTTTCCGGTGACTTTATTTCTTACCATGGCCTTGCCCCTTCATTGATTAAAACAACATAAGGTGTAAAACGATGCGCCAGATAAAGTGCTCTATTAACTTTATCGGCAATACGAAAATATTTGCCACCTCACAAAACCCGCCGAGTCCGCACATCCACCCAATCGCGCAAGTGATCGCCAAGAAGATTGACGGCGAGCACCACCAGCATCAAGATTATGCCCGGTGCCAGCACCATGTGCGGCGCAACCAGCATGTAGCGCGTGCCGTCGCGGATAATGCTGCCCCACGAGGCGGCTGGCGGCTGAACGCCCAGCCCCAGGAATGACAGACCTGCTTCGGCGATGACTACACCCGCCACGGCGAAACTGGCCTCGACGATTAGTGGCGCGAGGGTCAACGG
This sequence comes from Gammaproteobacteria bacterium, assembly GCA_040183005.1. NCBI lineage: Bacteria > Pseudomonadati > Pseudomonadota > Gammaproteobacteria > Gammaproteobacteria bacterium. Next base: position 537,658 of record JAMPIW010000007.1, on the reverse strand, counting down.
GAGAACATGACGCATGACGATACGCGCATGCCTCACGCCCATCGCCACCGCTGCCTCTACATGCAGGCGCTGCTTGATGGACAACACCTGGGCGCGCGCCAGCCGTGCAAAGCCAACCCAGCCCACCGTGCTCAACGCGATGATGACGTTATCGACGCCTGGCCCCATCAGGCCGGCCATGGCGATGGCGAGCAGGATGCCGGGGAAGGCGAGGAAGATATCGATGATGCGCACGATCACATGATCCCACACGCCACCCACATAGGCGCCGACCGTACCGATGGCGGTGCCCATCAGTGCTGAAATCATCACAACCCACAGCGCCACGAAAAATGAGGTGCGCGCACCAACGACAAGACGATCCCACAACGGACGGCCCAGATCATCGTAGCCCAGCCACGCATCCGTGCCGGGCGAGGCAAGTATCCGGGAAAGCTCGATATGATCGGGCTGTAAATCCAGCAGCGGGCCGAACATGGCCATGCCCAACCACAACAGCAAGATACCCAGCGGCAATCCCAGACGCATCACCCTCACTACGTGTCCTCGTGCAGACGCACGCGCGGATCAAGCCAGACATAGGCAAGATCGGTGAGGGTATTCACCAACACATAGGTCACGCTGATTAGCAGTATACATGCCTGCACGACAGGGTAATCGCGCCGGTGGATGGCCTCGATGGTCAACTGTCCGAGCCCCGGCCAGGAAAATACCATTTCCGTGACTATCGCGCCCCCCAGCAACGCACCGAGTTGCAGGCCGAGCACGGTGATCACCGGCAACAGTGCGTTGCGTAAAGCATGGTGCAAAACTACAGTGTAATCGGTAAGCCCCTTGGCGCGCGCGGTGCGGATGTAATCTTCATTCAGTGTTTCCAGCAGCGTGGCGCGCACCATACGCGACAGGATCGCCGCCAGCGCCGTACCCAGCGTCAGCGCGGGCAGCACCAGCGAGGCGAATCCTTCGCGCCCGCTCACCGGCAGCCAGCCCAGCCACAAGGAAAATACCAGGATCAACAACGGCCCCAGCCAGAAGTGCGGGATGGAAATACCAAGCAGTGATATGACCCTGGCGCCATGATCCAGTATCGTATCTTTGCGCACAGCCGACAGCGCACCGAGGGGAAAGGCAATCACCACAGCAACCAGCAATGCGGCAACCGCCAGTTCCAGTGTCGCCGGCATGCGCTCCAGCATCACTTCGGCAATGGGGCGCTGACTATGCAGCGATGTACCAAGATCAAAATGCAGCAGGCCATTGAAGTAATTGAATAGCTGCACAGGAACAGGCTGATCCAAGCCCAGCGCGTGGCGCAACGCCGCCCGGTCCGCGGGCTGGGCGGACTCCCCCAGCATCACTTCCACCGGGTCACCGGGCACAAGATGGATCAGGAAAAACACCAGGGATGACACGCCGATCACCACTATGGCGGCACTCAGCAGGCGTGAGAGAATAAACCTCAGCATAGCGATGGCGGCCAAGAAAAGATCATGTGGCTGAAATACATTATAAATGTACGGGCACTATTATATATTTCACTCTTCAATGAATACCTTTGTTCCCGCGTCCACACGCTCGAACAACTCTACAATATCCTGATTACGCATTCTCACACAGCCATGTGATCCGGGAATGCCCATCGAGACATCATCCGGCGAACCATGGATATAAATATAGCGGCGCATAGTATCAATGCAGCCCAGCCGATTCTTCCCAACCTCCATTCCACTCAACCAGAGAATGCGCGTAAGTATCCAGTCACGATCCGGAAATTTCTCTCGCAGTGCTTGGGTATAGATTTCACCCGTGGGGCGACGGCCCACAAACACCGTATCGGGAGCACAACCACCGCCAATTTTGGCGCGGATCACATGCCAGCCGCGCGGCGTGCAATTAGTGCCGGACTGTTCGCCCGGGCCATTAGCTGCAGTGGAAACGGGAAACTCCAGTAATACACGGTCACCATCCCACAATTGCAAACGCTGTGCGGCGATGTTGATGTAGATTGTTTTTTCAGACACAGGATAGCACCCCGATTGCTAGATATCAGGCCGTAGCGCGGACTGACGGCAGCAACTACATTGATTGGCCGTTTACATGGACCAACCCATCATAATTCCCATCCACTGCCACTGTATAGCCCGTGATGCCGCGCTTCGCCACAAAAACGTGATCTTCATACCACAGCGGTACATACGGCAACTGCTCCAGCAAATAGCGCTGTATTTCCCGATATTTTTCAGCTTGCGCATCCAGATCCGGCTCAGCCTCGGCCGCTTCAATCAAGCGGTCGGCCTTGCTGTCGGCGAAACGTCCACGATTCGCACCGTCGGGCGGGATGGATGTGCTGTGATAGGCGTAGCGAAAGATATCGGGAGTTTTGATGCCTACCCAGCTTAGGCTGAACATCTGAAAGCGCCCCGCCTTGATATCGCCATAAAACGTGCCCCAGTCATAGCTGCGCAGATCGACATGGATGCCGACATCGGCGAGCTGACTTTGGATGATGGTGGCCAGGCGGATACGAAATGGGTCGCTGGAGGTTTTATAGGTGAGATGCACGGGATGTTGTGCGTCAAAACCCGCCTGTTTGAGCAACGCGCGCGCCTGCTGCGGATCATGGGGATAGCCGGATAAATCCTGCACACCCGCCCAGTGACCGGGCGGGAACATTGCACCCGCAGGACGCGCCGCGCCGCCCAGCACATATTTAATAATCGCCTCGCGATCCAGGGCATAGGCGATGGCGCGGCGCACCTCAATCCGGCTGGTCAGCGGGTCGTTCATGTTGAAGCCGAGATAACTGAAGTTGGATCCGCTACCGCGCTGCACCTGTAGCTCTTTTTTACCTTCGAGGTATTTAACAAGTTCGGGCGGCAGGTCGTTTTGCAGCATATCGATCTCGCCACGCATCAGCTTGAGGGCGCGCACGGTGGGATCGGGCACATGAAGAAATTCCAGCGCTTGCCGGTCCGTAACACGGATAAGATGCAAGCGCCCTTCTTCCGGCCAATCAAGGAATGAAAACGGTCCACTGCCTATCGGCTTTTGATTGAATGGATGCCCGCCAACAATCAGCCGGGCGGGCAGTATGCCGATCACCAGCTTTGCAGGAAACAAGGCATCAGGCTTGTTTAGATGAAAGTCGATGGTGTTGTCATCCGGCGCTTCAATACTCCCGATCATCTCCAATGAAGCGCGATGCGGTGAGGCATTGCGCGGAGCGAGGATGAAGTCATAGGTGGCCTTTACGTCGGTCGCCGTCAAACGGCTGCCGTCATGAAATACCCTTCCCTCTTTCCGCAACGTAAAACGATAATGCACGGGCGTGATTTCTTGCCAGGCGGCAAGCGACGGCACCGGCAACGATGCGCTGTCAAAGTCCACCAATTGCCGGTACAACAATCGATTGAGTCGAGTGGAGGCAGCGTCAGTGGCAAAACGCGGATCGAGACTGACCGGCGCGCTCGCAAGCCCGAAGCGCAAGACACTATTATTAGCAGGTGTGGAACAGGCGGACAACGCCACCAGCAAAAACAGGAAAATCAGTGCAGGAAAAATCCGCCTGCACGGGTTAAAAAACAACACTAACTTTACCAATCCTTAAACGGGTGCGTCACAAGGCAAACATTATAATAGCGTGAATCGTGCGACACCTCCTCGCCCGCCCAGCCCGGCAACTCAAAAGCCTCATCGGCATCGTCAAGCTCGATCTCCGCGACGATCAGCCCGTCATTATCCCCCGCAAACACATCAACTTCCCAGATATGCCCGGCATGTTCGACGTTATAGCGCGTCTTTTCGATCAATGGACCTTCGCAGAACAGGTTAAGCATTTCATTGGCCTCCTGCTCGGGAACCTCATACTCATACTCCTTGCGGGTCACACCAAGCGTGGCGCTCTTGAGATTCAGATATCCCTTTCCGCCACCCGAACGTACTCTTATCGAGCAACTTGGCGAACTGGCCAGGTATCCCTGACGATAAAAAACACCGTCAGCGGCGTGGTTACGCCACGTGTCATTGCGCACCAGGAATTTACGCTCTATCTCTATTGCCATGTTTAACCCAAAAATTGTTCACTTACATCTACAAGCTTACCCAGTGATATGAAAGGTAGGTTTTTTTACCTTCCTGAACCAAAACGTTTTGAAACTCCTGAACTGCAACAATATTATCCATTCGATCACGCAATTCAATTTTGACCGTATAACTGCCAGCGCCGAGTGGAAAACGCGCCAGATAAACATCATGTGGCAAAGTGGACCAGGCACGCGTATCGGCCTGCTCAGTGATAAAGCCGATGATATCAATCACTGCGGCTAATCCGTCATTTTTATTTTTCCTTGCCTGTACTGCCATCTGTTGTTTTGCGACAACACGCGCCATGCTACGGGCTGTTATCACCGGTATTTTTTCGGCAAGATTCCCGGTGGCAATTGCATCTATGTTTTCCACTCTTTCCCCTTCAACCACCTCATCTGCCGCACTTACACGCATCTTGCTTACCGGTGATGGGCGCGGCTGGTAATAGGGCAAGGAAATGCGCACCAGGCTACCCCGTGATGGATTCGGCACTACCACGCTATTTTCTTTCTTAATTGGAGAAAGTCCATTATTCAGGACAAAAACAAGCTCTCCTCCTGCGCTCCCCTGATTTTTATCCTGCCAATCCTGAATGCCAAATTCACGCCGGTATTTATCCTGCTCTTCGCCAAGATCCAGTTTATGCGCCAATCTAAGCAAATCCATTTTCAAAAAATCCGGTACATCGACCCGGTATTTTGATTGATTTTGGAGATAAGCCTCATAGGCCTTGCGATAGGCGATCATTGCATCGCTCCATTCGCCAAAGTCCTCATAAATAATGCCAGTCAGATAGCGGGAAAACGCTTCGCCGAGATGTTTTCCAGACTTCTCCCCCAGTTCGCGCAGCTTGAGATCAATCTGCAGCGCCTCCACCCGCGCTCCGTCACGCTCCCCCAACTGAAGATAATTAAGCGCTTTATATACATGCACCATCACCTGCTCAAACGGCTCGCCCTCATAACTGCGAGTGCTGTCATTGATGATAAACGATGTACCCTGTTCACGCAGACTCAACGCAGACAGCGCCCCCATGCGCTGCTGCGCCGCTTCAAATGATGCCGTGCTGGCCCGGTAATCACCGGCGATGCGCAGCAACATGGCCTTATTTAGCAAATAGAGAACTTCATCGGTGCGGGAACCCTTCTGCTTATCCAGAGCCTGCAACGCCAGTTCCGGCTGCTGGTTTGCCAGATTTTGTTCGACAACCCTAAACGATTCGCTGTGCGTGGCGCACCCCGTCAGGCATAGGGCATAAAACGCGACAAGGCAACGACGCGCCAGCGAGGGATGGCTGACAACTCCCAGATGGCCTGGGGCGTCCTGTTTTACCATGAAGGGCACGTGTCGGAGTCTGCGTTCATTGCCACTTTCACGGAGAGGATGGTCCGGGACGCCGAAGGCATGGTTGCCGCTGAGCGCAGGCATTTTGGGATGGGAGTATCCCAAAATGTATACCGATCACGGCGGCACAATCATTCATTTTTTTCTTCATATGCATACAATAGCGGTCAATCAACAACCTTATTTAACACTCCTGGCAACAACCACGTTATCGATCTCCGACTCGATATAGCCACGCAAATGGGCATCCAAGCCCTCCACTTGTCCGAACGAACCCTTGGCCTGATTCATATCCAACTCAGCAAGAGAATACAAATAGTTGCTCTGCTCATCGCGCCAGCGCGCAACAATCCTCACGCTCTTGAGCATGGCAGCGGCCGCGCCCTTGATCTGCTGCGCCATCTCAGCCTTGCTTATGGCCTTATCTTCTGGTGCATTATAATTTTTTGATAGTCTATCCAGCATCGTGGACAAAACACGTGCCACCTCGGCGCGGGCACGATCATCGGCGGCAGGGCCCTGCGCAGAGATGTTCCCCAAGGTCGCCGCACCTATCGGAGGCAGGTCATTCCGCGTATTGTTAGGCTGTGGTGCCGGCGAGAGATAACCCCACGGCATAATCTGCGCGGGCGGCAAATTATGCTCGTGGGTAACGAACGGTCTTTGCATCGAGAGGTCTGCCAAAGAGGCCATTTTTACGCCGTGGATCACCCAATGCCCATCATCTTTCAACGTCCGGGTGCCTTTGATCACCCAGTCAGGCATTCCTTTGATGTTCATGTTATCACTGGTCACCAGGGTCTTCCCTGAGCAGGCTACCAACAGACATCCCGCCGCCAGCAATAAGACCATGCGGATCACTGAGCAATGTTGTTTCATATCTCCCCCCTGCGGCTGTTTAACCAATATGATGCAACAGGTCACGCAACTTGTGTATGCTAAATTACATAAAACTATCAGTTTTCAGAGAAACATCGCCATGAAAGCTATGATGATGACTGCCATGGGTGGCCCCGGCGTATTGCAACTCCGGGAAATCCCAACGCCCGCCCTCAGGCGGAACACGGATATACTGGTGCGCCTGAAGGCTGCCGGGGTGAACCCGCTGGACACCAAGCTGCGCAGCCGCGGCACCTACTATCCGGGGTGCCTGCCCGCCATCCTTGGCTGTGATGGCGCGGGAATCGTGGAAGCGGCCGGGCCAGCCGTGACTCGCTTCAAGGTGGGCGATGCAGTGTACTTCTGCAACGGAGGTATCGGCGGCCATCCCGGCAATTACGCCGAATACGCCGTTGTCGATGAGCGATTCGCCGCCCACAAACCTGCCGCCCTCAGCTTCGCCGAGGCCGCCGCCGCGCCCCTGGTCCTCATCACCGCCTGGGAAGCCCTGCATGACCGTGGCCGTTTGCAGGCAGGGCAGAAGGTGCTCATCCATGCCGGCGCGGGAGGTGTCGGACATATCGCGGTGCAACTGGCACACATTGCCGGAGCACGGGTATGCGCCACCGTTGGCTCCTCGGACAAGGCCGACTTTATAACCGGCTTGGGTGCGGACCATACCATCCTCTATAAAGAAACGGATTTTGTGGGAGCGACACTGGAATGGAGTGATAGTTATGGCGTTGATCTGGCGCTGGACACTGTGGGCGGCAAAACCTTCGCCGCAACTTTTAATGCTGTACGCTTCTATGGCGACATCGTCACCCTGCTCCAGCCCGGCAACGATATTGACTGGAAAGAGGCGCGGCAACGCAACCAGCGCGTCGGCTATGAACTGATGCTGTCACCCATGCACTATGGATTGGCCGAAGCACAACAGCACCAGGCGTGGATTCTGGAGCAATGCGCCGCGCTGTTCGACACCGGGAGATTAAAGATCAGCCTCGCGCATACATTCCCTTTGGAAAAGGCTGCCGAGGCGCATCAACTATTGGAAAAGGGTTCCATTACCGGCAAGATCGCATTGATTATTGAGGAGTAATTCCAATCCCACTTCAATGGGACAATCAATACATCCCCTCACCCCGCTTGCGGGGAGAGGGCTGGGGTGAGGGGTATGTTTGGTGGGTTCGCATCGCGAAACCCACCAAACGTTGCGCAGCAACACAATGCCGTAGCCTTGCCTCATTCGGTGCAATGCACTTCGTTTATTGCACCCTACAATACTGGATTGATGGTGAGGATAAGTCGGGGGAGCGTGGATGAAAATAAGTTTTCTTGACATAACTTATAAATAGCTTATATTTCATTTTATGAATACCATTGAATGGTCTACTAAAGCAGCCAGGCAACTTCGCAAGATAGCCGATAGGGTCAAACGCCAGAAAATCTTTGCTGAGGTACAGCAATTAGCAAACTGGCCGGACTGCCAAGGCAACATCAAGCGCTTGCAGGGACGCGACGATTACCGACTTCGGGTGGGTGACTATCGGGTGATCTTTGAGATTGGCCAAGACAGCACCCCCATCATTGTCACTATCATGTAGGTGGAGAAACGCAATGAACGTACCTATTAATGTTCAGATTCTGAAAGATGCGGAGGGGAAACCCGCTTTCGCTGTGATTCCGTATAGTGACTATTTAAGATTACCCCAACGCCGTGAGCCAACCGTTCCCAACGATGTCGTCGGCAAAGTGGTTAATGAGGGGATGACGCCTGTCCGGGCATGGCGTGAGCATCTTGGGCTAACCCAGGCAGATGTCGCGCAACGCCTTGACATCTCTCAAAGTGCATACGCGCAACAGGAGGCAAAAGAGAGCATACGGAAATCTACTCGCGAAAAGATTGCGCGTGCTCTTGGCATTGAACCCGAACAACTGGTGATTTAAATCAGTGATCTGCGCGGCCTGATGATGCTACTAACTGGATCCGGGCCGCTGCTTCCAGCGCAACGCCACTCACGGCCTACTTGCTGGGAAATTAAAAATCAGCCTCGCGCATACATTCCCTTTGGGGGAAACTGCCGAGGCACATCAACTATTGGAAAAGGGTTCCATTACTGGCAAGATCGCATTGATTATTGAAGAGTAATTCCATTTCCCAATTCCACTTCAATGGGACAATCAATATATCTCCTCCCCCGCTTGCGGGGGGAGGGTCAGGGAGAGGGGGAAAATACACCTTTGAAGTGGAAATGGAATAACTCTTCGTTTCGTTAACACTGTTTACAATGACAAGGAGGAAGTGGGCATGGCCAAGAAGAAAATACTCATGTTGGTGGGTGATTTTGTAGAAGACTACGAGGCAATGGTGCCGTTTCAAATGTTGACCATGGTCGGCCACACCGTCCATACAGCCTGCCCCGGCAAAAAAGGTGGCGAAACCGTGCGTACCGCAATCCACGATTTCGAGGGTGACCAAACCTATAGTGAGAAACCCGGCCATAACTTTGCCATCACGTCCAATTTCGATGAACTCAACCCTCAGGATTACAACGCGCTCGTGATTCCTGGGGGTCGTGCGCCTGAATACCTCCGCCTGAATGAACGTGTGCTGGACATCGTGCGGCACTTTGCTCAAACCCGCAAACCTATCGCATCGATCTGTCACGGTGCGCAGATACTCACTGCTGCGGATGTCGTGAGAGGCAAACAATGCATGGCCTACCCCGCCGTCAAACCCGAACTGATCCAGGCGGGCGCCACCTGGGTGGAAACCAATGCAACTTTTTCTAACGCCCATGTGGACGGCAACCTGGTTACCGCCGCAGCTTGGCCCGCCCATCCAGAGTGGATGCGGAAATTCCTTCAAATACTGGACAGCAAACTCGAGCCATAACCCTAAAACGGCAGTTGGCTCGTATTAGTTGTAGTGGTTGAGGCTTAACTTGGCAGACTGTGTTATATCTTGCATGGCGGGGGTGCCAGGAGAGGACTTTGGGTTCTTTTCAATGTAGGGTGGGTTCGCATCGCGAAACCCACCAAACGTTGCGCAGCAACACAACGCCGTAGCCTTGTCTCATTCGGTGCAATGCACTTCGTTTATTGCACCCTACTACACTAATGATACCTAAAGTCCGTGGACTCATTGTCATCTATAGTGATTCACTTATGCCCAGATGGATAGACAGTGTGAAACCCAACTTCAAAAGTACTTCGGTGAGCGAGTGCGAGAACTTCGAAAGCAAAAAGGGCTTTCGCAGGAGTCGCTCGCGCTCACCTGTGGCCTGGACCGGACGTATATTGGAGGTGTTGAACGAGGCGAAAGAAATATCAGCCTTCTAAACATCCACAAAATCGCGACTGCATTAGGCGTTCCCGCAAAGGAACTGTTCAATGCCTGATGTATCCGACTTTCCGAAAGAGCTTCTCGAACGAATCTCGGCTGTAACGAACAAAAGGGCGCGATTTGTTTTGGATAGCATCATTAAAAACGGTGCTGTCACGACGGAGGAAATCAATCAGGCCGGATACGATCACCCGCCTCGCGCCGCTCAAGACGTTAGAGATTTGGGATTCCGTCTCAAAACCATCAAAGTTAAACACACCAACGGTCGCTCAATCGCGGCATATATATTTGATGAAGGGGAACTAGAGGCAGGGAAGGAGGGGCGGCGACTCCTGCCAAAGAAAGAACGGGATGCGCTCATTCATGCTGCTGGCGATAGATGCCAAATTTGCGGAGCCGCGCACAATTTGCAGGTCGATCATCGTATCCCGTATGAGGTCGCGGGTGAATCACAACGCGGAGAGGAATCGCCGTACCAAATTCTTTGCGGTTCATGTAATCGGAAAAAGTCATGGGCATGCGAGCATTGTAAGAATTGGTTACAGATTAAATCCCTTGATGCCTGCCTCTCTTGCTATTGGGCCGAACCAACCTCTTATAGTCACATCGCCATGCAGCTGCAGCGACGAGTAGACCTTGTTTGGATTGGTGACGAGGTACCCGACTTTGAACGAGTCAGAAGTGAGGCGGAACATCACCAGAGAAGCGTGGCTGAAGAGATCAAGCAAATTTTAAAAAATACACGCTAGATAAATGTAAATAGTGTTGTCTGTTCCGCAAAGTCGTCAAGTGAAAGGGTGGCTTTGGTTGCTTTGCGTATAGCCGGAATGAAGTGCGATACGTAAAGGGATTCAATTGTCACGTCGTCACGACCGTTAAGGGTGGCCTGACTAGACCGGCCAACATCCAATAAAATTCGATGCGCGACAGTCTGAGGAAGTGGGTCGCCATACTTTCTTTCTCCACTAAAGCCGTCGTAGCTAAGAATAAATGGTATGCGCTTTTCGTTGAGGATTGCTAGTGCCTCAATCATTCGATCACGGCTGACACCTGCAATATAGCGTTGATCTCGGCCTTCGCTTGTTCCTTGATACGGCGGGTCTAAGTAGAAAAAATCTCCTTCCTGCGCGGATAGAAACAGCGACAAAAAGTCTCCATGCACTGCCTGAGATTTGCCCGCAAGGGCTTGATGTGCGGCGAATAGCTCTGCCTTCATCAGTTGTGGGCGCGTACCCTTCCGGCGCTTGTCCGGTGACTGATTAAACTCGCCTGCTGGGTTGAATCGAACGGCGTTCTTTACGCACCTCGCCAATAAATACAGCAACTTGGCGGGGTTACGATCTGCGTTGAACTCGGAGCGAATTTCGTAGTACGCATCAATCGGCTTTTCGCGTTCCCGATGCCACAGCTTACTGTACTGGTCAGCAGCTTCCGTAGGGTCATCAATAATCATGTCCCACAATCTGATAAGCGGTTCGAGCGCATCCCCGATCACGTAAGAAGAAAACGTTTTTCGAGACGCAGCTGCCAAAGTAACTGCGGCTGAACCGGCGAACGGCTCTACAAGGCGCGTGTATTGGTTTGCAGGAACGTGGCTGAGAATGGCTGTAGCCAATCGGCGTTTGCTGCCTTGGTAAGGAATTGGATGGGGAACAGAGAAGCGCAATTTGTTGCCTCGCTACCGTTTTTTATGATACATAAAGTCATCATAACAGAGAAAATGTCAATAGCCAAGAACGCCATAACTAGGCCGCCTTCTTGAACAAGCATGGGCAATTGCGTAAAGATTTACAGTTTTTATTTAAAATATCACGTTATCAATTAGATACAGGGCTTACCATTCACACACCTAACCACTAAATTAGAGTAGTTCATGGTTAGTATAACTCATTGTTTTCTAATGAATCGACTTGTCTTATTTACCCAAAGCGTAAGATTCTGCTTAAATGCTCCCGCATTTTGCCCGCAAAAAGCCGTGCGCCAGAATCCCGCGATCCAGATAACGATCGAACTCCTTCATCACAAAGTCGGGGAGCGTGTGTCTCGTCTCCACATCGATCTGGTGGTAGAAGATCTCAACATTCTCCTGGATGAGACGATAGAACACCGTCGTCACCGGACGGTGCCGTTCGTAATGGATCTGAGCGGGCGAGACCGAGGCGTGCTGTACTGCTGTCGCTAACATGGCCAACAGCGTAGAGAGTCATCGTCGAAAACGGCATCCGTGGACGACGGGTTATCGCGTCAGCGAATGCCTGCTTTCGCCCCACACCAGGCATTCGACCCCGATGCCTTGAGCGTCTCTTCCGGATCGATTTCAACCATTCTGGGCTAAAACACATCTGACACTGCCTACCTGATCAAGTGCTATATACTAAACATTACAAACGTCATACCGAGGCACACCCTGTCATACCTTGCTCCTTCCTGGCTTCCTGGCGGCCATTTACAAACCATTTATACAGCCCTGCTTACATCCGCGCCACGCATCGCCTATACGCGTGAGCGCTGGGATACACCGGATGGTGATTTCATTGATGTTGACTGGCTAAATACTTCTTCTTCTGGCCCGTTAGTGGTGTTTTTTCATGGACTAGAAGGCAGCTCACGGGGACATTACGTGCGCAGCCTGATGGAGAAATTGCAGCACAGCGGCTGGCGTGGAATAGCCGTGAATTTTCGCGGGTGCAGCGGCGAACCCAACCGCCTGCCCCGCGCCTATTTCGCCGGTGACAGCGCGGAGATTGATTGGATTTTGCGCCGGTTGCGCGCACTAAATCCTGATTCTTGCATTTTTGCAGCAGGTGTATCGCTAGGCGGCAATGCCCTGCTGAAATGGATGGGGGAACAGGGAGATAATGCGTGTGGGATTATCAACGCAGCGGTAACGGTCTCTGCCGCGATGGATCTGCAAGCCACCGGCAAGGCGCTGGACAGCGGGGGATTTAATCAGCTATATGCCGCTCACTTTCTGCGCACGCTGAAGAAAAAAGCGTCGCAGAAGCTCGAACAGTATCCAGGCCTATTTGACCGTGAGGCACTAAGACACGTCACAACCTTGCGAGCATTTGATGACCTTTTTACTGCGCCACTACACGGCTACAAAAATACTGATGATTACTGGACAAGAACCAGCAGCAAACCGGGGCTCATCAACATCCACATCCCTACATTGCTGATCAACGCCCGCAACGATCCCTTCTTGCCGGCATCGGCGTTACCCCGTTCATCACAGGTATCGGCCTGTGTAACACTGGAGTTCCCAGAAGAAGGCGGGCACATGGGCTTTATTTCCGGGCCTTTTCCCGGCAGACACGCGTGGCTGCCGGAGCGTATTTTAGAGTTTTTCAACCACTCAACTCATCTTAAAAACCGCTTTTTGTCCACGAAAAACACGAAATTCACGAAATAAAACAAAAACATGGATTGCTACAACAATTTACCGGATGGGTAGAAAGTAAAATCGCGACATGTATTTGAATGTTTTCGTGTTTTTTGTGACTTTCGTGGATGACTGAGTTTTTCAGGCTCATTCCTCTTTCTCGCCGCGCGCTACGTAAACTGCCGCAGCCAAATCACCCGTCACGTTCAAAGTGGTGCGGCACATGTCGAGAAAGCGGTCAACGCCAAGGATGAGGGCCAGGCCTTCCACGGGAATCCCGAACATCACCAGGATCATCGCGATTACCGGCAATGACCCCGCAGGAACGCCCGCAGTGCCGATTCCACCCAGGACACAGATCAGCATTACCGTAAATTGCTGCGTGAAATCCAGTGGCACACCAAAAAGCTGGGCGAGAAAAAGCACCGTCACTCCCTCGAAAAGCGCGGTGCCATTCTGGTTCATCGCCGAGCCTGCGGTGAGGACAAACCGGCTGACATGGGGAGGCAACTTGAGATTGTCATTCGCAACCTTGAGCGCAGTGGGAAGCGTTGCGCTTGATGAAGCGGTAGCAAAGGCGGTGAGCATTGCCAGCCGGATATCCCGAAAGAACGCGATCGGAGACATTCCACCCAGAAATCGAACAGAGAGTGAATACACAACGAACATATGAAGAGAAAGCGCCAGCAGCACTACGCCAACATAGGACAGTAGGCTTCCCAGCACTTCTACGCCCAAACGGGCGGTCATGGTGAAGAGCAGTGCGGCCACGCCATAAGGCGCCAGCTTCAAAATGCCATTGATCAAGGTCATGCTGACATCGTAAAGCCCCTCAATCGCCTCGCGCAGACGGAGTGCCCCTGGTGTCTGGGTGTATGAAAGGCCGACACCAAAGATCAACGCAAAGAGGATGACCCCGATCATCTCCCCGTTGGCCGCCGCCTTGACCGGATTATCAGGAAACATGCCAACGATGAACGCGGCCCCCGTGGTTTCCGGCGGCTTCGGGACGGATATCGCTGTTCCGTTTGCTGAGGCGAATGCGCGTAGCGAATCCGGCAAGCCTTCACCCGGCCGGAGCCAGTTCACCAGCGTCATCCCGATCAGCACTGCGATCAGAGAGACAACCACGGTGTATCCCAGCGTCCTCGCCCCCATTCGCCCCATGCGCCTCACATCGAGGCTGCAAATACCAATCACCAAGGCCGAAAACAGTAGTGGCACTACCAGCATGAAAAGCAGTCGCAGAAAGATCTGCCCTGTTGGCAGGGTCACATACTCCACGAGCCAGTTGAGCCATGGCGCACCTTGTGCGCCCAGCCTGGCGATGATTCCCAATATTGAGCCTGCCAGCAGACCGGCAAGAATCTTTACACTGAGGTTGCGTTGGCTCAAGCGATTTCCTTATACCACTTCTGAATTAAACGAGTGCCATAGCGCACCAATGAAAAGGTACGGTCCACGAAAAACACGAAAGGCACGAAAAATGGGTGGGGAAACTTGGTACAAGAATGCGCCTGGGCTTGCCAGTCAACTTCGCTCGTTATCCGAACACAACGGCCGAACGGACTGTGCCATGAAGTTTTTTCGTGCCTTTCGTGTTTTTCGTGGACGGTGCGTAACACCAATTCACAACCCGGCCGATGGTAACATGCTTATGTTACCCTGCAATCATGCCGTTCTTCAGATAGCTTTCTTCATACGCAAAGACAATAGCCGGGTTGGGGATGAGCAAATGCTCGTCCTTGCCCTGGTAGTGCAAGCGGATCAACAGATCCTTGATCAGGTTGATGCGTGCGGCGCGCTTGTCGTTGGCATGCACCACTGTCCATGGCGCCACTGGGTTGTGGGTGCGGGCAAACATCTCGTTTCTCGCCAGGCTGTAATCCTTCCAATACTTGATAGCCTGATCGTCGATGGCGCTGACCTTCCATTGCTTGAGTGGATCATCGCGACGCGCCTTGAGGCGTTTTTTCTGCTCGTCCTTGCTGATGTCCAGATAATATTTGAACAGCTTGATTCCCGAGTTGACCAGCATATGTTCGAAATCGGAAACCGTTGTCATGAATTCTTCGTATTCGTCATCGTTACAGAAGCCCATAACGCGCTCAACGCCTGCGCGGTTGTACCAGCTCCGATTGAACAGCACGAGATCCTGCGCAGCGGGGAGATGGGGTGCATAACGCTGAAAATACCAGGAGCTGCGATCACGGTCGGAGGGCTTGCCCATCGCCACTACCCGCGTCTCGCGTGGACTGAGATGCTGAATGATGCGCTTGATCATGCCATCCTTGCCTGATGCATCCCGGCCTTCCAGCAGGATCAGAATTTTATCACCCTCTTTGATGATGTGTTTCTGGAGCTTGACCAGTTCCACCTGTAGTTTATACAGGCTTTTTTCATACTCCTGTTTGCTAATATCGGAGTCGCCGTTTTCCGTGTCATTATTTTTGTCGTTATTTTTGATTTTTTTGCTCATGCCGTGCTCCGCTATTGGGATATCAAGCTCGTTTCATCGCTTTTCGCCGCCACCTTATTTATACCAAATTGCCCAATAACTTTCATGAATTCCTCGCCATCGATCACTTCTTTTTCCTGCAAGCGCTGCGCGACGCCGAGCAGCGCGTCTTTATGCTCGCCCAGCAGGGTGCGGACCCGTCCATGGGCCTCTTCCACGATGCGACGCACCTCCGCATCGATCTGCTTGGCGGTTTCCTCACTATAGGGTTGCTGGCCACCGCGCAGTGCGCCTTCAAGAAACATGGATCGCTCGGGCGCATAGGTAACCAGGCCGAGGGCCTTGCTCATGCCGTATTCAGTCACCACGCTGCGCACCATCTGCGTAGCCTTTTGCAAGTCGTCCGCAGCGCCAGTGGAAACTTCGTCAAACACCAGCTCCTCCGCGACGCGGCCGCCCAGCAATACCGCCAGGCGGTCGAGCAGTTCCGCTTCCGTGAGTAGATGACGGTCTTCCGTTGGCAACTGCATGGTGTAACCCAGCGCCGCCACACCGCGCGGGATGATGGAAATCTTGCGAATCGGATCGGCATGAGTCACCAACGCCGTAACCAGGGCGTGGCCTGCTTCGTGATGGGCGACGATGCGTTTCTCGCGTGGGGTCATCATCCGCGATTTTTTCTGAAGGCCGGCGACGATCCTGTCAATGGCCTCATCCACGTCGCTCATGTCAACCGCCTTCTTGTTGTTGCGTGCGGCCAGCAAGGCGGCCTCGTTGATCACATTGGCCAGATCGGCGCCGACAAAACCCGGCGTGCGCGCCGCTAGTATTGGTATATCCACATCCGGCGCGAGCGTGACGCCTTTTATGTGGATTTTGAGGATGGCTTCACGGCCTTTGATGTCGGGCCGGTCCACCACCACGTGGCGGTCAAAACGGCCAGCACGCAACAGGGCGGGGTCGAGAATCTCCGGGCGGTTAGTGGCCGCCATCAGGATCACCCCTTTATTGGGATCGAAACCATCCATCTCTTTGAGTAACTGGTTCAGGGTTTGCTCCCGCTCCTCGTTGCTCCCCATGGGATTCATGCCGCGCGCCCGACCCAGCGCGTCCAGCTCATCAATGAAGATAATACACGGTGCCTTCTGCTGCGCCTGTTCAAACAGATCCCGCACCCGTGCGGCGCCCACCCCTACGAACATTTCCACGAATTCCGATCCCGACAAACTGAAGAAGGGGACCTTGGCCTCTCCCGCCACGGCCTTCGCCAGCAAGGTCTTGCCGGTGCCCGGTGGCCCAACCAGCAGAATGCCCTTGGGCAGGCGTCCGCCCAGCGCGGTAAACCGTTCGGGCGTGCTCAGGAAGGCAACCACCTCGCGCAACTCATCAACCGCTTCATCAATGCCGGCCACATCGGCGAAGGTGATCTTCATGTCGCTCTCCATGTAGATCTTGGCCTTGCTCTTGCCGATGGACATAAGCCCGCCGCCTGCTCCGCCCATCCCACCCCCCGCACCCATGCGCTGAAACAGAAAGGCCCAGATCGCCGCCAGAAAGATAAAGGGCAACAGCCACGCAATAAGACTCTGGAAAAAGGTGGACTCAATCTGGCCGGAATAATTGACATGAGCGGCATCCAGCTCTTTCGTCAAATCGGGATCTTCCACACGGATCGTTTCAAAGTCGTGAAAGTCCTGCTTGTCACGCCGGATCTGCTCCACCTGCGCGGGCCGCAACACCTCCTTCAACCCTTCAACCTTCAGCTTGCCCCGGATGACCTCCTTGCCCAGAGCAAGCTCAGTCACCTGACCGGCTACAACAGCCTTCTTGAAATCGCTATAGGAAAGGAGCACCTGGTGCGTGCCCATGATAAAACTCTGAAACCAAAAGGCGAGCAGCAGCGCCAGCAGAAGATACCAGACCGAAAAGTGCCAGCGTTTTTCCATGGTTATAATTCTACTCTGTTATTTTTCATTTTTTAAACCTGCCAAGTTGCCAGACTGCATATCAACCCAGCAAACAATAACTCACACCTCATCCTCCATGACAATATATCCCGATGGGCACTCGCGCGCGCACAATCCGCAACCCTTGCAGTAGTCATAATCGAACACATAGTGTGAGCCATCGCTCGCCAGCTCTTTTATTTTCAGCACTGATTGATCCGGGCATAATGTCCAGCAGTTGTCACAGGCAAGGCACGCACCGCAGGAGAAACAGCGTAGCGATTCCGCCATCACCTGAGACTCGATCAACCCACCAGCCACCTCGGCATCGCCGCTCCGCTGCTCCACAGAAAGAAGGGGTTCCTCGGCCCGAGGCTCATGTTCGAAATAATTCAAATTGAGAGATTCCAGAGGGATACTCACTGCGCGGTGTTCCGAAGTCGCTATGCCCCGCAGATATCCGTCGATGGCCAGTGCCGCACGCCGGCCATCACCCACCGCACCACTCACTGTGCCGCGGCTCCCCTTCCGGGCATCACCTCCGGCGAACACTCCCGGATGGTTCACCACATGTCCCCACAGATCCACAGTAAAGAAAGGGCTGCCTTCCAGGATGCGCTCCATCCCAGCGGCCAGCACCACTTGACCGATGGCAGGAATAACCTGGTCCACGTGCAGAACGGTTTCCGTGCCTTCGAAGGGCACGATCTCGATACTCCCATCGGGACGCGGTAACTTTTTCATATGGACCATCTCCACCCCCACCACCCGTTCGCCGCGCAGAATCAAACGCTGGATGCCACGATGCTCGTGAAACACCACGCCTTCCTCCTGCGCCTGTTTTACTTCCCTGGGGATCGCCTTCATCGCACCTTCGGGCGGCACCCCGAGTTTGGGCAGTGCATCATGGGTGATGACATGCACCTCGGCGTCGGTCTTGCGCAGCACGCGCGCCAGATCCACGGCGCTGTTCCCGCCCCCTACGATAGCGGCTGATTTCACATTCGGGGTGGTTCCCACGGCCACCCATTCCTGGAGAAGACGCAGGCCGGTATGCAAATCCGCCGGCACTCTGCCATCCACGTTCCACTCCCGCCCCTGCTGTCTACCCGGACCCAGGAAAACCGCACCATAATCAGTACACAGCTCATCAAGCGAGACATCGCGCCCCAGCGCATGATGCGCAAGGAACTCGATACCGATGGCCAACAGCCGTTGCGTCTCCTGAGCCAGCACGTCTCGCGGCAGACGGTAAGGCGGCAAAGCCGTGCGCAAGGTGCCTCCGGCCTCGGGTAACGCGTCCAGCAACGTGACTTGATACCCCAGCCGACATAGGTGATAGGCAGCGGACAACCCCGCAGGCCCCGCGCCGACCACCGCTACTCGATGAGCGCTAACAGAAGGAGAGGTAACCGGATACGCCCAGCCTTCTCGGATTGCCTGATCACCGAGGAAGCGCTCTACATTGTGGATGGCGATGGCCTCATCGTATTGGCCGCGGTTGCAACCTGACTCACAGGGGTGATCACACACCCGCCCGGTAATGGCAGGCAGGGGGTTGGCGGCAACCAATGTCTCCCAGGCTTCCCGCCATCGCCCTTCCGCAACCTGCGCGAGATAGGCCTGCGGGTCTTCACCGGCGGGACAGGTAGTGTGGCAGGGCGCGCTGCTGTGCCGGTGTATCGGACGCTGCAACCGCCATGTACCGGTCTTGGACGCCAGCGATGTCTCGGGCAAGGCAAATCCGCCGCGTGTATAGATGGCCATAGTTCTCCCTCATTCAAATCACGCCCACCGCACACCGCCCCGCCGCACTGTATCCGCCCCAGCACTATCCAACGGATCGGGACGTTCGCCGCGCAGACCGTAGGTTTCAATGTTGTGGTCGGCGAGTGCCTGCAGGTGTTCCAGCTCCTCCTTCGCGCGTGGATCATTCTGAAACAGGTGGGCGAAGCGCTGCTGCGGTTTGAGATAATCCGTCACCGGGCGCGGTGCGCGTAGCGGCATTGTTCCCGTGAGCGCCCCGCGCTCCAGCTCGATGATAGGAAACAACCCACACTCCACCGCAAGACGCGCCACCTCGATGCTTAGCGAACCGTCGTGCCCCCACCCCAGCGGACAGGGCGAGTGGATATTGATGAACGCCGGGCCGTCGATTTCCAGGGCGCGCCGCACCTTCTTGCGGATATCCGAAGGATACGCCACAGACGCGGTAGCAGCATAAGGGATGTTGTGCGCGGCGATAATGGAGATGATGTCCTTCTTCAGATGGCGCTTGCCCATGCGCGCCTTGCCGGGTGGCGAGGTCGTAGTCATGGCGGCATGGGGTGTCGAGCTGGAACGCTGCACCCCGGTGTTCATGTATGCCTCGTTATCGAAGCAGACATACAGCACGTTATGGCCACGCTCCAGCATGCCGGACAACGCCTGGAAACCGATATCGAATGTCCCACCGTCGCCACCAAACGCGAAAACCTTGGAGGATTTACCCTGCGCCCTGAGGGCAGCCTCCATGCCGGAGGCGACTGCAGCGGCATTTTCAAACAGGGAATGCAGCCAGGGCACCCGCCAGGCAGACTGCGGCCATGCCGTGGTAAACACCTCCAGACATCCGGTGGCATTGGCAACGACAACATCAGGGCCAGCGGCCTCCGTCACTAGGCGCGCGGCAAGCGCCTGGCCGCACCCCAGGCAAGCCAGATGCCCAGCCTCCAGACCTCGGAATCGCGGCTGATTGCGGCGCAGCTCGGCAATAGGCATCAAGGTTTCGGCAAGATCGCTCATGAAAATACCCTCGCAGCATCAACATGGATCAGACTGCGTAGCGGCGGGATTGAACCACCAGTACACATCCGCTATAACCGATTATTTAACTACCGGTCCTCGACCGTTAATTTATCCAGCTCCACATCCAGGATGGCAAACCGCACCGGGGAGGCAGACCGAATAGCCGCCAGCAAGCGTGGATAAATATCCAGCGGCACATCGCGGCCGCCCAAGCCAACAGCGAAATTATGCACCTGCGGCGCGGCAGACAGCTCCGTCAGGGCAGCGCGCACCTCCGCGCCGACGATTCCCCCACTGCCGGGCGAAAGCGCCCGTTCCAGTACGATCACATCGGACAGGCCCATACAAACCTGCTGCAATGCCTCGATCGGAAACGGGCGGAATGCGCGCAGTTTGATCAATTTCACAGACCCCAGTTGCGGGTATTCCTCGCGCGCATCGAGCAGGGTGCCGAACACGGATCCCAAGGTCAGTATCGCTACTCGGGCATCGTCTGGTCCATCCACCTCCAATAGGCCGCCGCTGACACGTCCGGTCAGCACCGCCCAGTCACTGTCCGCAGCTACAATCTCATCCTTGGCGCGCAGTAACGCCTGATGGTGGGCATGACGCGCCTCGGTGTAATATTCCGGCGAAACCAGTGTGCCGGAGCTGATCGGATGCAATGGATCGAGCGTACGCGCAAAGTGGAACGGTGGCAGGAAGGCATCCACCTGATCCTGGGACGGTATCTCGAGCGGTTCCAGCGTATGGGTAAGCGTGAAACCATCCACGCACACCATCACCGGCAATTCAGTACGTTCAGCAATTCGGTAAGCCTGAACGGTAGTATCCACAGCCTCCTGATTATCAGCGCAATAGAGCTGGATCCACCCGGCGTCGCGCACCGCCATGGAATCCTGCTGATCATTCCAGATCGACAGCGGCGCGGACACCGCACGGTTGGCGCAGGTCATCACCAACGGAACTCGCAACCCGGCGATGTTGTACAACACCTCGCTCATCAGCAAGATTCCCTGCGAGGCGCTCGCGGTATAGGCGCGCGACCCAGCCGCCACAGCACCCAGCGCCACTGAAGCGGCGGAAAACTCACTCTCCACGCTGACCAGTTCACACTGCAACTTCCCGTCCGCGATCAATCTGGCGAGGCCCTCCACAATGTGGGTCTGAGGTGTAATGGGATAGGCGGCAACTACCTGCGGGCGGCACAGCGCCACCGCTTGGGCAATGGCTTGGGAACCTTCAAGCGCTTGCAGCATCTCGCGTCTCCCCTAGGGCCTATCCGTGAATAAATCATCCCTGCGACGGAGGCCGGTTTTGCGCAGGGCAAGGAACGCTGAGTGTAGTGTGCTTGTTGCACATGAGCGAAGCGTGACGCCGCACTGCGCAAAACCGGCCCCGTCCCTTCGGGTTGCGCCCCAAAACACGCCATGCGGCGTTGCTCGCCGCTCATTTGGAATCACCAAACATCGCGTCTCGCGCCTTGCCTGGCGTGTTTTTGGGCAGCAACGCAGGGATGATTTATTCACGGATAGGCCCTTAGCCTCCACAACCCCGGTGTCACCCCACTTGCGGCGGCGTGAATCAGCCGGACATTGTTTTCCAACACCTCGCCTTTGAAGCGCTGACCGAGGGCCTTGACTAGCGCCTCCAGCGGCAGCAACTCCATGAGGGTGAGAAAGGCCGCCAGCAAGGCGGTATTCGGGACAGGCTTACCAAGAAATTGATTTGCCAGAGCAGTGGCGGGCAGGGAAATCACATCCTTCCCTGATACGGCGCTGAGTTCAGCGGAACCCTGTGCGCTATTCACAAGGATACCGCCCCCCGCACGCAAGCCTTCAGTCACACCCGGCACATGGAGCAGCGCCTCATCCTGAATAATGAGAAAGTCAGGTTGGCGCACTTGGCATCGGCGCCGGACGGCCTGTCCGGCGACACGCACAAAGGCTGTCACCGGCGCGCCACGCCGCTCCGCGCCAAAGGCGGGAAACGCCTGCGCGAATAGCCCTTCTATAATAGCGGCGCTGGCCAGAAGATAGGCGGCAACAACGTTACCCTGACCACCACGCCCGTGAATCCGCACCTCGATCATCCGAACTCCCGCGTTTTAGAGCCAATGCCGAAGCGGTGTCACTTCAAGGCTCTCTATCTCCCACTCCTCGCTATCGTGAACAAATACCCGGCGCAGACGATCTCCCCAACCCTCACCCAGACGCACGCCGATCTCGCCCAACAACGCCTCGATCTGTACAGCGGTCACCTGCAGCAAATCATAGCTAATCTCCAGCAGATCACCATCGACCTTGATCTCTCGCACTCCCATTATTGCCCGCAACGCATCGACGAGAATCAACTCACCCTCGGAAGAAAGCCTTGTCCCCAAGCGTATGCGCCGCCTCTTAATAATTTCTTGCCCCTCCTGCATCGGCGCTTTCTGGCCTGGGTAGCCGATGTACAAGCGAGGATGAGCCATGAAACTTTCCTGGCATTGCGGGGAGCAAAAGGCGAAATGCATCTGGAGATATTCAATCTCGTTTTGGTGCCCGTCCACCCATATCCCGCACACAGGATCTTTTACCTGTGTCTCAGCCGCTTTCATGACCCCTCATCCACACCTAGTCAGCCATCACCCTATCAAGCGACCGCCGCCACATTCATAATTGAAGTGCCAGCGTTATCATTCAGGAACATTAACCCCACATGCCGTCCCGTCCTGTGTACCACCTGCGCCCGCAACCGCCGCCGCCCCTCGCCCGGCACATTGTGAATCACATCCACCAGCACACCCTGGGGAAGAATCCCCATCGGCATTTCCAGGAGCATGCCCCCCGAACTGACGTTTCGAACCTTGCACAGGGGAAAAGACTGCTCGCCATGATAAAGCACCACATCACCCGCCAATGGTTGACGCCGATTGCAACGATGTTCCATAGCACTCCCCTTCTTAAATTAACAGATATCTCCTAGGCTCTAGTAAACCAAATCCTGATGAAACATTTCTTGATCTAGATCAAGAAAAAACTAAAAAAGTCACGGCACTTGTGAAACAGTTGGCTGGTAATCCGCCACTTAAAGTCGACCACAACATTAGGGCTGAATACGCGAACATATTCGTATTGCACTTTTAGACTAGAACCAGCTTGTTATGCACAATAAGCGAAGGGCTTTTCTGTAGCACATCAAAAACCGTCACATTCTCATAAAGCATTTTCTAATATTCTTTAACTTCATGATATTAATTGATTTTTATACGAAGTGTGATTTGTCACCATTTTGTCACAAACCTGACAATGGTGCGGTTTTGGCGCAATTACCACTCAATCCTCCACAGAGTTATCCACAGATTTTGTGCATAACCAATAAACCCAAAGAGTAATAAGGAGTTAGTGATGATTTGTCAGAAAAGTCCTCAAACGGGCACCCCAAGTGATATATTGAAGAGCATGTTACCCCGAGAGGAACCACCATGCAGGCCAACGACACTCTGCAACGCTTTATCTTTGAACAGGCGCCGATTCGCGGCGAAATTGTGCGGCTAGACGCCACCTGGCGTGCCGTGCTGGCGCGGCGCGCCTACCCCCCGGCGGTGCGCGACCTGCTCGGCGAAATGGCTGCGGCCGCAATGCTGCTCTCGGCAACCCTGAAATTCACGGGTTCGCTCATCATGCAAATACAGGGTAATGGCACTGTGCCGTTGCTGGTGGTGGAATGCACCAGCAACCGCACCTTGCGCGCCATAGCTCACTGGACTGAAGATGTGCGGGCCGCGCCGCTTGCGGAGATGATGGGCAATGGGCGCCTGTTAATCACCATTAGTCCAGCCGAAGGCACTGAGCGTTATCAGGGTATCGTCGAGCTGGAAGGAAACAGCGTGGCAGAGGTGCTGGAAAATTATCTGACACGCTCTGAACAACTCGATACCCGCCTTTGGCTCGCTTCCGATGCAACCCAAGTAGCCGGAATGCTCCTGCAAAGACTGCCGGGCGAGCAGGACGACGAAGACGCCTGGCCGCGCGCCGTGCATCTCGGCTCGACCATCACGCAAGCAGAGCTGCTGCGACTCCCCGCTCCCGAGATCGTCCACAGGCTGTACCATGAGGAAGACATCCGGATGTTTGATGGCGAACCGGTCAGTTTCCGCTGCTCGTGTTCGCGAGAGCGCGTCACCGACATGTTACGCATGCTCGGCCACGAAGAGGTGCAATCCATTCTTCACGAACAGGGCGCCGTCAAGATGGATTGCGAATTTTGCGGCCAGCATTACGAGCTGGACCTCATAGACGCAGAACTTATCTTCGCCTCAGCAACCGCGCCGGAAGTATCCTCAACCCACCACTGATCAGGCAAGGTATAATATCCGCAATTTTTTGACGCGAGAGCCACACAGCCCATGACCACCCAGCCTACTAAAGAGATCGAGACTTTCGACAACCCCACGCCGGGGCGTGACTATACGATACGCATTCATACACCTGAGTTCACCTGCCTGTGCCCCAAAACCGGCCAACCGGATTTCGCCACGATCAACATCGACTATGTGCCCAATTTACGCTGCGTAGAGCTCAAGTCACTGAAGCTCTACATATGGTCTTACCGTGACGAGGGCGCATTTCACGAGGCAGTGACCAATCGCATCCTCGACGATCTGGTGCGCGCCTGCGAACCTCATTTCATGCGCATCACAGCCGAATTCAACGTGCGTGGCGGGGTTTATACTACCGTGGTGGCCGAACATCGCAGCGACGTGTGGGTTCCGCCTGCCCCGGTCACCCTGCCCTAAACGGCTGGGAATATAGCCACGGCCTCTAAAGGTATGCCGGCACTTTATATCGGCATCGACCTCGGCACCTCCGGCTGCCGCGCCATCGCCATCGACGCTGATGGCAAGGTGCATGGGCACAGCGCCGTCTCATTACCCGCACCGCTACGGCGGGCCGAAGCCGTCGAACAGGAGCCGCAACTTTGGTGGCAGGCGGTGCGGGACGCCCTTCATGATCTGTTGAACACTGTCCCGGCGCAACAGGTACGCGCCATGGCCGTGGATGGCACCTCCGCCACCTTGCTGCTCACCGATGCCGATGGCATACCCCTGGGTCCCGCGCTGATGTATAACGATGCACGCGGCAAGACCGAAGCGGCGCTCATCGCCGCCCTCGCCCCACCCGACAGCGCCGCCCATGGTGCAACCTCGGCGCTGGCCAAGCTACTCTATCTGCAACAACAACCCGGCATGGCACACGCCAGACACGCCCTGCACCAGGCAGACTGGATCGCAGGAAACCTGAGCGGCCACTTCGGCGTAAGCGATGAAAATAATTGCCTGAAACTTGGCTACGATGCCGTGCGGCGGACATGGCCGGAGTGGCTGGATACTCTTGGCGTGCAGCGCGAGTTGCTGCCGGAGGTGGTTCCGCCCGGCACGCTCATCGGCACCGTGACGGCGGATATCGGCCGTGAGTTCGGACTACCGTCCTCCACCCGTGTGGTAGCAGGCACCACCGACAGCATCGCTGCCTTCCTCGCCACTGGCGCTCGTTCGTCGGGGGAGGCCGTCACCTCGCTGGGTTCTACTCTGGTGCTTAAAATCGTCTCCCCGCACCCGGTGTTCGCACCTGCCTATGGTGTATACAGCCACCGGCTGGGCGACCTGTGGCTGGCGGGTGGCGCCTCGAACAGTGGCGGTGCCGTGCTACGGCAGTTTTTCGACCAGCAGCAGATCAACTCAATGACGCACTTATTAGAACCGGATCAGCCCACCGGCCTTGACTACTACCCATTGCCCGCGCCGGGAGAGCGCTTCCCTGAGTGCGATCCTGCACTAGTGCCACGCCTGATACCTCGCCCGTCTGACAATGTGCTGTTTTTCCAGGGCATACTGGAAAGTATCGCACGCATCGAAAGGCAGGGTTACCAACGGCTCGCCGAACTCGGTGCACCCTACCCACCATCGGTACGCACCACTGGCGGCGGTGCGTGCAACACCGCATGGACACGGATGCGCGGACACCTGCTCGGCGTTCCTATGCTTGATGCGACCCAGCAAGACGCCGCCTACGGCGCGGCGCTGCTGGCCTGTCGCGAGTGCCTATAAACCCTAAAGACGACCCAGCAAGTCCATATCCACACACGTCGCACCATGGGCATTGCCTGTCAGCACCCGCATCGGCCGGTCTGGCTCGCCCAGATGATCCACCACCAGCACGGCATCCGGGAAATCACCGCTTTCGGTATACTCATTCACCGTGACAATGGTCCGCAATCCCGCGCCCACCGCAGATTTCAGACCGTTTTCCGAATCTTCGAAGGCGAGGCATTGTTCAGGGGCAAGCCCCATGGCCTGCATAGCATAATGGTAAATATCCGGTGCGGGCTTTTTTGCGGGCACGACATCACCGGCGGCGATCACCTCAAACCAGGAGGCACTGTCGCCACCCAAGGTATGATCAAGCAGCGCAATGACGTTCTCTGGCGAAGTAGTAGTAGATATCGCCAGACGCATCCCCGCCGCGCGCGCAGCGTCCAGCAGGCGTCTCACACCAGGCCGCAATGGAATCTTGCCGCCGCCCAGCAGTTGCGCGTAATGACGGTTTTTAGCCAGATGCAGGCCAGCAATAAATCCATCAAGATCCGCATGGGCGCTCTCCGGCAAGATGGGGGAAAAATTGTCAATATAGTGCCGGATGCGCTCCTTGCCACCTGTAATCGCGAGCAATTCTCCATACAAATCCACCGTCCAGTCCCAATCCAGGCCTGCCTCGGAAAAAGCGGTATTAAAGGCGGGACGATGACCGTCACGCTCGGTATCGGCCAGGGTACCATCCACATCAAAAATCAGC
The DNA here is from genome assembly GCA_040183005.1 of Gammaproteobacteria bacterium. Taxonomy (NCBI): domain Bacteria; kingdom Pseudomonadati; phylum Pseudomonadota; class Gammaproteobacteria; species Gammaproteobacteria bacterium. Next base: position 510,591 of record JAMPIW010000007.1, on the reverse strand, counting down.
GCAGCAAGTTTCGTCATTGTCAGCATCCTGTCATATGAAAAAGTTAAAGTTGCGAAATAGTATAGGAAAGTAGAATAAATACAATATCATGCGCCCGCCACTTGTTACACTTGAGCGTGCGGCCCAAGCAGCGGCTTGATTATGTGATAATGTTCTGGTATATAACTTTGTTTTAAGTAGTGTTTCGAAGGAAATCAAGACATGCCCGCCACAAAGAACAAAACCGTGAAAAGCTCCGCTGAAGGATTCAAAGGATTCACACCCTATAAGGAAAAAAAGGGTGAGGAATACATGAACGAGGATCAGGTTGCGCACTTTCACGCCATTTTAGAGGCGTGGAAGCAGGAGCTGATGCAAGAAGTAGATCGCACCATGCACTACATGCAGGATGAAGCTGCCAATTTCCCAGACCCCAATGACCGCGCCACACAGGAATCCGACTTCACCATGGAACTGCGTGCACGGGATCGGGAGCGCAGGCTCATCAAGAAGATCGAGGAAGCCTTGCAGAAGCTTGAGGCCAGCGAATACGGCTACTGCGACGCTTGCGGCATTGAGATCGGGATTAAACGCCTGGAAGCGCGTCCCACGGCAACGCTGTGCATTGACTGCAAAACTTTGGATGAAATCCGTGAAAAGCAGATGGCTGGCTAAGAAGTAGCCTGACCGGAGACGGGTTGGGAACGGAGCGTTCCCAACCCGCAGATGTTAGCAACGAATTCAGATTGCCGCTGCCTCGACCCTATCCCAGCACTTCCTCGTGAACCCTCAAGCGGTTGGCATGAACAAAACTCAGGATGTAATCAAACGCCGCCGGGTTGCTTTGCTGCAAGGACTTATCCACTACCAGGCATTTCTCGCCATTGATAACGCGCGGCTGCACGCTCTCATCGTAATGCAAGCGGTGATCGGGGCCAAAATTGGCCAAGGTTGTTGAGATACGCTCAATCCAGTCGCTGGGGCGGAACTTTCGCCCGTCTTCGACCACACTTTCAATAACTAATTTTGCTTGTTTCGACATTTTCGTCCTATACAAAAAACTAGATCACGCAGATTAAAGACATAAACCTTGCCAAAGACAGATCTGCTGAAATAATCTAAAACATTATACAGTGAATGGCGCGTGATAGTCTCAACGCGTGCAATGTTATCGGCCTGTACCAGCGGAGTTTTAGCCGGGCAAATCACCTTGCCACCATATTAGAGTTTTATTTTAAGGTAATGTTCCAGGCAGGCAGATGCAACCAGCTACCTAACCGTCAATCAAGCATCAAAATGGCGCAGCCATTGCCACAACGCAGCGGATTAAGTCATATTTATTAAAGCTATCAAGGGACAACATTCATGACTGAAGAAACAATGACCAGTGAAAACATCGAGTCTACCCTGCATGAAGAGCGTCTCTTTCAGCCACCCGCGACATTTTCCGCCCAAGCCCGCATCAACACCCGCGAGCAACTCCAAGCGCTTCAACATCAGGCTGAGGATGATCACGAAAACTTCTGGGCTGGTTTGGCGCGCCAGGAAATCACCTGGCAACGCCCCTTCCAGAGCGTACTCGACAGCTCACGAGCGCCGCACTTCCGCTGGTTCCATGATGGCCTGCTGAACGTCTCCTATAACTGCCTGGATCGCCATCTGGCGCAGCATGGTCAAAAGACCGCCATCGTTTTTGAGGGTGAGCAGGGTGATACCCGGCGCCTTAGCTACACCGAACTGCACCGCGAGGTATGTCGTTTTTCCAACGCCTTGAAAAACATCGGCATTACTCACGGCGACCGGGTAGTGATCTATATGCCTATGATCCCCGATGCGGTGATTGCCATGCAGGCCTGCGCCCGCATCGGCGCAATCCATTCCGTGGTGTTCGGCGGGTTCTCAGCGGAATCCCTCAAGGATCGCATCGAGGATGCCGGCGCAAGAATGCTGATCACCGCGGACGGTGGCCACCGTGGCGGAAAGATTGTGGAACTCAAGGCCGCCGCCGATAAGGCCTTGAACAAAGGCTGTCCAACCATCGAACACGTGATTGTCTGCCGCCGCACTGGTCATGACATCGACATGCACGCGGGCCGCGACATCTGGTGGACTGACGCCGTCGCCGATGCAGGCGAGCAATGCGAACCCGCCTGGGTGGACAGCGAACATCCCTTATTCCTGCTCTACACCTCCGGCTCCACCGGCAAACCCAAGGGCATCCAGCACTCCAGCGGCGGCTATCTGCTCGGCGCCATCACCACCATGAAATGGGTGTTCGACATCCAGGATAACGATCTTTTCTGGTGTACTGCCGATATTGGCTGGATCACCGGGCACACTTACGTTGCCTACGGGCCTCTTGCGGTCGGCGCGACCATGCTGATGTATGAGGGTGCGCCTACCGTGCCCGATGGCGGGCGTTTCTGGGATATCTGCGAACGTCACAAGGTAACCATCTTCTATACCGCGCCCACGGCAATCCGCGCCCTGATGAAACTGGGAGACGCCCTCCCCGCCCGGCATGACCTCTCCAGCCTGCGCCTGCTAGGTACCGTAGGCGAGCCCATCAATCCCGAGGCCTGGATGTGGTATCACCACATCATCGGCCAAGAGCGCTGCCCCATAGTTGACACTTGGTGGCAAACGGAGACCGGCTGCCACATGATTGCCCCCATCCCCGGAGCCATGCCCACCAAACCCGGCTCCTGCACCCTACCCCTGCCGGGCATCGCCGCAGACGTGGTGGACGAGCAAGGCAACAGCATCACCCAGCCCGACAAGGGCGGCTATCTGGTAATCAAAAAACCCTGGCCCTCCATGCTGCGCACCATTTGGGGTGACGATCCGCGCTATGTCAGCACGTATTGGGGCAAATTCGGCGGCAAATATTATCTCGCCGGTGACAGCGCGCGGCGTGACCAGGATGGCTATTTTTGGATCATGGGCCGTGCCGATGACGTGATCAAGGTCTCCGGCCATCGCTTGGGTACGATGGAAATCGAATCGGCGCTGGTCGCCCACCCGCGCGTCGCCGAAGCGGCAGTAGTAGGACGCCCAGACGAGATCAAGGGCGAGGGCATTTTTGCCTATGTCGTTCTCAGAGGCAAACGGCCCGAAGGCGGAATCGACGCAGCATTAACCGGCGAGCTACGCACCTGGGTGAGCGAGCAGATCGGACCCATCGCAAAACCTGATGACATCCGCTATGCCGACAATCTACCCAAAACCCGTTCCGGCAAGATCATGCGCCGCTTATTGCGCACCATCGCGCGCGGCGAGGAGATCACCCAGGACACGTCGACCCTGGAAAACGAGTCTATTCTGTTGCAGTTACAAGGGAAGGAGTAAGAGCCATTTGTTATGAGGCGCATCAGGCTGTCCGCAGCCTGATTTACTTATTGCCGACATACTCCGGTGGTTTTGTCAGGGCGGACAGGATCTGACTGCGGGTATCCACCGCCAATGCGCGGCGGCCACTCTCAGCGAGGACCGGAGGGCAGAACGTCAAACAGACTTCGACTGACGGCTCTTTCAGCAACACCCAAAGGTGATGCAACAGGTTGTCATCATTGATATAGGGCGCCACTGGATTTACGCCCGCCGGATGAGGGTAGGAAATCGCCACCGCCTGCACCACCGTCTGCGCGTGGATCGCCGCCTGATAAAGACGGGGATGGAAGTTGCGCACCGTTGCACCACTGGTCGATGTCCCTTCAGGGAAGAAGACCACGCTCCTCTTGTCCATCAAATTCCTGGCCATTCGATCCGCCACGCCACTTGCGGCATGCGCTCCGCGCTGGATGAACAGCGTACCCGCCTGCGCCGCCATGCCCCCCACCACGGGCCACCGCCGCACTTCCTGCTTGGAAACACAGACGGCATCAAGCGCCGAGGTGAGGCAGGGAATATCCAGCCACGAAATATGATTGGCCACAAAGAGGGTAGGCGCGGTGTTCATCACGCCTACCTTACGAATACGCAGATTAAGAATGTGGCATGTCTTCGCCATCCACCAACGAACTATCACTCGCTGGCGAGGGCGCTGAGGATCGCGCCCAATAGCGTTAAGCGGGAATAAAACCAGGTAAGAAATGCCCGCCCCCACCATGACATGCCACACCAGGCGAACCAGCCGCTGGGTTCGGCGCACGTGCATTTTCAGCATGGTTCGGCACCATACCGAAAAGGACCCATGGGCAGAACCTTAACGAGGCGCGCGCGCTTCACTCAGCACGTTGATCAAGCGATCTTCCAGATCAATGCGATCCGCGAGGTTCTCACCCAGGCGTGACAAATCAACATCCAGGTGTTCAAGCTGTCCGCTGTGCTCAAGGGAATCATATTTTCCGTTAAACGCAAGGATGGTTTCGGTGGTATTCAGAATGCGCGGATAGATCTGATCTGCAATCTTTACCACACCAGAGCGACGCTCCGTTTTTTCGGCAATGTGCCGATATAATTGAAAATGACCATCCGCCGTGTAATCGATCAGCGACTCACAGAACTTTTGCAGTAATTCTGGAGCACCGGACTCTTTACGAAAAGGCTTCTGACGCGCCAATTCGTTAAAGAGCACCAGGGTTTCGGTGCGCAGGTCCACGAGTTTTTTGATCATCTTGAGTGACCGCGCCCTGCGGTCGTCCTGGACGGCTTCATTCATTTCATTTGCGGACACCATTTTCCCCCTCCAATCAATAACATCAATAAGTTAGTGCATAGACCGTGAAGCTTATGCCATTGCCACACCCGGAATCCCCGTAAAGGTGACAATGCAATGGCCTCATTGCCCCCTTCACGGGGATTCCGGTGGGATGCCGTCAAAAAACAGGCATTTCTAATTTGAAATATGGAGATTGCAAAAATTACGCCATACACTCTACATCTTTCGCGGACAAAAAGGCTGCTAGACTCCAAAATACTTCGCCTTCAGGTAGGGAAGCAGCCAGGGACGCAACTGTTCCTGAACGGTGCGTGGCAGATGACGAAACGAAACTACCTGCCCCCGGCACGACGGCGCCCCACATTGGCAAGAAAAGCCTTCGAAATCGGACTCATCAATCGCCGTGCCGTAATCCCAGGTAATCTCCTCACCCGGCAGGATATCCCGTAACGCCACAAGATCAAGGCCATCGTCAAACCCGCCATTGGGCTGACAGGAATGGTTCACGTAATCGTCCAGATCCTCCGAGGGGCCGAGATATAAATCCTCGCCAATTTGCAAATGATAGGTACTGAAATCGGCTTGTGCAGCGTTCCACACAGGGCCAGTAAATGTCACTATCCGCTCCCCTTTCGCTATCGGTCCACAGGCAAACACCCCTTTGCCGTGCGAAGCGCTGGTTTTAAGGACAACCTTTGTCATGCGAAACTCCTTTGAACAATGCTCCACAAGACCAGAAACCTTGCGCCCTCCCCAACTTCCGTCCTTATATTACCATCAAGCAATATCAAACCGACTGAAGTTTAGACGCCCACATCTCCTGGTGGATGTTTAGATTACCGGGTCAAACCTAATACCGATTAGGATATCCCACATCCACCCTCGACCGACACAAATCAAGCGGTATTGTGCATGAATGATTTTCCACTGGCGATGCCCCGCCTTCCCATACATGTCGGAATAGCGTCACCCCTGACGTGACGAAAAAAATAAATAAACCTAAAAAACTCAGTTATCCACGAAATTCACGAAAAAACACGAAAATATTCAAGTGCATATCGCGTGTTACTTGCCACCCATCCGGTGAATTGCTGAAGCAATCCATGTTTTTGTTTTATTTCGTGAATTTCGTGTTTTTCGTGGACAAAAAGAGGTTTTAAGGATAAACCATTGCTTATCAATCGATTGATCTCATAACACGCACTGGATAGAATGGCCCGGATTGTGCGTATTAAACACGCACAAGCGATACTGCGAAGGGGAAACGGATGTTATTCGAACATGAGGACAGGCTTACTCCAATTGATCAGAGCATCGGCCTGGCGGAGAAACTGGAGTTTATCCATGCTGCATTGAAGGAGCGGTTTCCCTTTATCGCCCGCATCGCCGCGGCCCTCTATGATCCCAAAACCGACCTACTGAAGACCTTCATCCACAGCAGCAGCGGCGACCAGCCGCTGGCTCACTATCAGACCAGGCTTACAGAATCCAAATCGTTGCAGGAGATTCTGGCAAAGGGCCGACCGCGAGTGGTGAACGATCTCACGATATTCAACGACGGCGAGCACGAGCACACCCAGCGCATTGCCCGTCAGGGTTATCACGCCAGCTATACCATGCCAATGTACAGCCATGGCAGCTTCTTCGGGTTTCTGTTTTTCAACTCCTATGAAAGCGCACCCTATACCGAGGAGGTACTGCGCCAACTCGACCCTTTCGGACATTTGATCTCGCTCGCCATCATCCACGAGCTCTCCTCCATCCAGACTCTCCTGGCGACTGTGAAAACGGCCCGAGACATGGCCCATGTGCGAGACAGTGAGACGGGCTCACATTTGGACCGCATGTCGCGCTATGCCCGGCTCATCGCCTCAAAACTGGCGGAAAAAGAAAATCTGTCCGATGAATTTGTGGAGAAGATTTTCGTCTTTTCTCCACTACATGACATAGGCAAGATCGGCATTCCGGACGATGTGTTGCTCAAGCCCGGAGATCTGACCACGGACGAACGCAAGCTCATGCAGACCCATACCTTGCGCGGACGGGAGCTGATTGATCGCATGCTGGGCAACTTCAAGCTGAGCGGGATGCCACACATCGACATGCTGCGCAACATCGCCGAATTTCATCACGAGACGCTGGATGGCTCGGGCTACCCCAACGGACGCAGTGGCGAGGAGATACCCTTGGAAGCGCGCATCGTTGCGGTAGCGGATATTTTCGACGCCCTCACCAGTCGCCGCCCTTACAAGCAGGCATGGAGCAACCAGGAGGCGTACACCATGCTGCAAAGCTTGAGCGGCCTCAAGCTAGACAGGAACTGTGTGGATGCCTTGATACAAAGTCGCGCTGAGGTGGAAGACATCCAGCAAGCGTTCAGTGAAGACTCTCTTGGATAAGATGTAGTAGTCAGCACTTGATCTGACAGGCTGTATCAGATGTGCTTTAGCCCCGAATGCCGCCATTCGTGCTTCCTGACAGCGGACGATCAACATTTTCTAACAGAGGAACACAAGCAAGTGAAGCGCGGCGTGCAAGCCACATTATCAGCAGCGGTCAACCTTGCGTTAGTAACGCCTCCGACTGTTTAATCGGCACCAGCTTGCCAGACAGATATTGCTGCTTCAGTAATACTTCGAATTGCTCAATTGGAACTGGCTTGCTAAACAGAAACCCCTGGAAGTGAGTGCAGCCACTGTTCAGGAGGAATTGTCGTTGCTCTTCAATCTCCACCCCTTCAGCGATGACCTCCAGATTCAAGCTTTGTGCCATCGCAATAATGGTGCTCACAATAGCCTTATCGCTGCTGTCGACAGCGAGGTCGCGCACGAATGACCGATCAATTTTGATCTGATCAAGCGGCAAACGCTTTAGGTATTGTATGGATGAATAGCCGGTACCGAAGTCATCCAATGAAAACTGGACACCGATTGCTTTCAATGCGTTCATTGTTGCAATAGTCTCCTCGATGTTTTCCAGCAACATGCTTTCAGTGAGCTCCAGCTTAAGCAGTTTCGGATTGATGGCATAGTCCTGCACGAGAGATTCTACCTGCGCAACGAAATCAATCTGGTGGAATTGCTTGGCACTGACGTTCACAGACAGAACGAGGTCGCTGGTTAACCGGTCCTGCTGCCACGCTTTGAGCCGGGCGCAGGCCATCTCCATAACCCATCGCCCAATAGGCAGTATCAAGCCAGTTTCTTCCGCCAGATGAATGAATTCTTCGGGAGACACGACACCACGTTGAGGGTGCAGCCAGCGGATCAAGACCTCTGCGCCCAATGGACGCGATGCACTATCCACCTGGATTTGGTAGTACACCTGGAATTGCTGGCTCTCATGTGCTGAGCGTAATTTTCCTTCCAATTCAACACGAGTGTTAATGGTTTCCTGCATCTGCGGGTCGAAGAATTGCAGGGCATTGCGTCCTGCTTTCTTCGCCTGGTACATGGCAATATCGGCTTGTTTTATCAGCTCATCTACCGACTTCTGATGCCCTTTGAACGTAGTGATACCGATACTGGGGGTGTTGTGATATTCGTGCGTAGCAAGTTGGTATGATCGATTGAGAGCGGCCAGAATTTTCTGGCCAACCTCTTCTGTTTGTTCTGCCGCTTCAAGGGTATGCTCGCTCAGATCTTCCAACATTACCACAAACTCGTCACCGCCCAGACGAGCGACAGTGTCGCCTTCGCGCACACAGGACACCAGGCGTTGCGCAACCTGTTGCAGCAACAAGTCTCCCTTGTCATGCCCAAGGGTGTCATTGAGTGACTTGAAATTATCCAAGTCAATGAACAGCAGCGCACCTTCCTTACCGCTACGACCACTGGAAGCTATCGCTTGCTGAAGTCGGTCTAATAACAAACGACGATTTGGCAGGTTCGTAAGGTGATCGTAGAACGCCAGATGCTGGATCTCTTCTGCAGCCAGCTTGCTCGCGGTAATGTCAGCGAGTGTGGCAACATAACTGGAGACAATGCCGTCCGTGTTTTTAACTGCGGTGATTGTAAGATACCCGGGATAGATTTCGCCGTTCTTGCGCCGCCCCCATATTTCGCCCCCCCATGCGCCAGTAGTATTGAGAGTCTTCCCCAGTGCAGCATAGAAATTTTCATCATGACGGTCAGACTTGAATATGCGCGTATTCTTGCCGATTACGTCTTCTGCGTTGTAGCCAGTAATGGTAGAAAATGCTTGGTTAATTCGCCGGATAACGTTATTTTCATCGGTGATTATCATGCCCTCCTGAGATTCAAAGGCAGTCGCGGCAATGCGCAGGTCGGCCTCATATTGCTTGCGTTTGGTAATGTCTTGAATCGTACCGAGCATTTTCAGGGGGCGCCCTTGAGCATCGAAATCCAGCTTGCCTAATCCATGCAACCAGCGTTCGGTCTGATCATCGTGACGGATGATACGGTATTCCTTATCGAAGGCCTTGCCCTGGCCAATAACCTCGTTTCTAAAGTAGTCGACCATCATCGCGCAGTCATCGGGATGCACTAGAGCGATCCAACTCTCTATAGAGCGTTCGTATGCTTCGCTTATCCCAAGCAACTTATCAAGTACGTCCGAACTTTTCCAGCGCCCGCTGGGGATATCCAGAACATAAGTGCCCAAGCCCGCAATGGTCTGCGTTTCCCTGAGTAATTCTTCGTTTTCGCGCAACACCTCCTCGTTGTGTCGCAGCAGGGCATTCATATTTTCGAGCAGTGCATTTTGCTCGGCAAGTTTGCGGTTGATGGATTCAAGCTCATCTTCTTTGCGTTTTCTGTCATCTATATTGAACGTCACACCGATAAACCGCTGGCCCTGGTTGTCGCCATCGAGGTCCATGATTTTGCCGTAGTTGGCGTACCAGACCCATGCGCCGCGCTTGGCGCGTATCCTGAACTCGCAACGGTATTGCGGTGTAACGCCTGCCAAATGGCCGTCGACGGCAGCCTTGACTACCGGAATATCGTCCGGATGGATGATTGTGAAAAGGTCGTCAATGTAGGAGAGGGCTTCCTCTTCGCTATAACCAAGTTCCGCAAAGGTTTTGATCGCCTTGCGGGTGACATCGCCGGTAACCAGATCATTTTCCCAAAGGTCGAGACCGGCCGCTTCCAGGGCGAGCTCCAGGCGTTCCTTATTGATGTCATGTACGCTCATGTTTGCATCTCAACCAGAATAAGGAAGCGCACCGGCATAGCCGATGTTGCGCAGCAGGCCGGCGAACGACGCTACAACACCTGAAGACATGTAGAATTCCTCTGCGGCCTCGACTTTGATCACGCTGACAGTTTTGCCTGTGCTCTTGCCAGTGCTCGAATCGAAATACACCGCCAGATCATCGGTGGCATTGGAGAAACCAAAGCCCGTGCTTTCGGAGTAGTAGCAGATTGAATCCGGTGCAATAATGTCGGGCACATTGCTCAGGCTCGAATACATGATCAGGTTTTCGTTCAGATTGTAGATGTAGTGCGTTTCGGTACTGCTGTCCTGATCAGGCGTGTTGTCCAGACGGATGATGCCCGTATCGAGTGACGCATTGGTAGTCGACTGCGTAACGGCGGTGATGTAAAAATTGGTGAGTGTGGGCGTTGCCGTGCGTCCGGTGATGCCGGTGATCTGTGCCGTGACCTCAGCGGTCGAGTACGGGCTTGGGGCGGTTAACAAGAATTGCCCGAGAGTCCATGCCTGCGCCAGCGTTCCAGCAATGTAGTTGCCTGTCAAAGCGTAGCCATTGCTCGCGTTGGAAGGCCAGAGCGCAATCCCCGAGACGCTGCCGAAGGCGGAAACGATGCCGCCAGCCAGCGTTTCAATTTGGGCAGCAGTCGCGGCATTCAGCGTAGCGGACTGTGAAGCTGTCGTCGTCTCGGCATCGTTAGCCAGTGCGCACGGACTCGCAGCGAGCAGCGCACTGCCGCTATACGTGGTCTGCGGCAACTCCGGCACAGCCCGCCCGGCGCCGTCGCCATCGACGACCCATTGAATAGTATTGTTGGACATGGACGCTGCGATGAGCGGCACAATCGAGTTGATCGGCCCGATTTCGACCGGAATGACGCACCCAAGTGTGGCGCCGGTCGCGCGCTCGAAGAGGTTGATTGTGTTGGTGATGGAATATTCGATATCTGCCAGTGTCAGGCTGTCGGCAGCATCGGGCGAACCCATCATGGCCATCACGCAGCAGTTTGTCGCGCCGTCGTATTCCTGCACCTGCACAGTGCCGTTCCAACTATTAGCCAGTTCTTCTATCACGTTGACGGCATCGCGATAGCTGCCGCCCCCACCACTGGCAAGAATCGCGGCACCCGCAGAAATGTATTGAAAATCGGTGATCCCATACTCATGCACAGCCATAGTTTTTTCCTTTCTTATGCACAGGATTGTTCAGCCACGAACCCACTTCAGGGCGCTGCTGCCGGACAACAAGGCGCCATATCGGTGCGAAAAAAGGCAGCAGACTGGAGGGCGAACGTGCCTCGGTGGAAACAAAATTAATATTATCATCATTGTTAGTTATGAGGAGCGTTGGCCGGCGATAGTCTCAGGCTAGCCCCAGTTGTCCACTAACGTGACCGAGGGACTATGCTCGACCGCCCCTTTCTGGCCGAACACGCTCCTTGGAAACTGCATAAATTCAGCATAGATCATGGGTGGCGTTTTGCAAACGACATTTCGAGCTCACACGCAGCTTCTGACACCAACCCCGCCATTTCGAGATACAACACAGCCTGACAGGTTACGTGCCTATCAGTGAATAAGTCATCACTGCAACGGCACAATGACAATGTGGAAACATGCACCCTCCAGTTATGGTATAATCCCACCAAGTTTTTATCTCGACGCTGTACGGTCCGCGCCAGCCGCACCCGAAAAGGATCTCCTTGCCGGGCGCACTGATAAGAACTGCCGCGGTATATCCCTCCCAGGTTATCCCCGCCAAATCAACAGATTAACCCGCCTAGACCGAACCAGGGAGCACGCTCTTTGGGAGGCCACTTCAGGAACACTATCACTATGTCATTTTCAACGCTCGGCCTGTCGGCCGAATTACTCCGTGCCATTGCCGATCAAGGCTACACTGAACCCACCCCGGTGCAGACCCAGGCGATTCCCGTCATCCTTGAGGGGCGCGACATCATGGCCGGCGCCCAGACCGGTACCGGCAAGACCGCAGCATTTACCTTGCCGATGTTGCAACGGCTCACCATCAACACCGCCGCTGCCAAGCGAGGCGCCGTGCGCGCGCTGGTATTGGTGCCCACCCGCGAGCTGGCGGCCCAGGTCGGCGAGAGCGTAAGTACTTACGGCAAACATCTGCCCCTGAAATCCGCCATCGTGTTTGGTGGGGTCAAGGTCAACCCGCAGATCACCCAGCTGCGTGCGGGTGTTGATATCCTGATAGCAACACCAGGACGGTTGCTGGATCACGTCACCCAGAAAACTGTCGACCTGAGCCGGGTTGAGATTCTGGTGATGGACGAGGCCGACCGTATGCTCGACATGGGCTTTATCCACGATATCAAAAAGGTCCTGGCGCTGCTGCCTAAAGGCCGCCAGAATCTGCTGTTTTCGGCAACCTATTCCGACGACATCAAGAAGCTGGCCGACCAGTTATTGAACTCACCGGTACTGGTCGAAGTGGCGCGCCGTAACATCGCTTCGGAAACGGTCGCACAGGTGGTGCATCCAGTGGACCGCATACGCAAGCGTGAGCTGCTCGCCCAACTGATCAAGTCTGGCGACTGGCAGCAGGTGCTGGTGTTCGGCCGCACCAAGCACGGTGCCAGCCGGCTCGCCGAGCAATTGGAAAAAGACGGCATCACCGCCGCCGCCATCCACGGCAATAAGAGCCAGCCCCAGCGTACCAAAGCATTGGCCGACTTCAAACAAGGGAAGGTACGGGTACTGGTAGCCACGGACATCGCGGCGCGCGGCCTGGATATCGATCAACTACCTCATGTGGTCAACTTCGAATTGCCCAACGTTGCCGAGGATTACGTCCACCGCATCGGCAGAACAGGTCGCGCAGGGTGCAGTGGCGAAGCCGTATCGCTGGTGTGCATCGACGAAAGCAAGCTATTGGTTGGCATCGAGCGCCTGATTAATCGTGACATCCCCAAGGTAATGATCCCCGGCTTCGAGCCAGACCCATCGATCCAGGCCGTGCCTCTCACCAATGGCCGTGATGGTGGCAACCGTCGTGGCGGTGGCCAACAAGCCCGCCCGCCCGGCCAAGGCAGGGACAAACGCGCCGGAGGGGCGCATTCGGCTCCGAAAACCGGCGGTAACCGGCCACCGCGCCGCCCTGCCACAGGCGGTGGTTTTGCCAAGGGCCGTAGCGGCGCCTAGGCGCCAACACCCACAGAGCGCGCTTTATCCCTTGCGTACTCTGTGGCCAATCACAAAAACAGAACCATCCTTAACAATTTATCTGGAACAGTATCGTGCTTTCTACAGCAAACATTACCATGCAGTTCGGGGCCAAGCCCCTGTTCGAAAACATCTCGGTCAAATTCGGCGATGGCAACCGCTACGGCCTGATCGGCGCCAACGGTTGCGGCAAATCGACATTAATGAAGATTCTCGGTGGTGACCTGGTGCCAACGTCGGGGACGGTCAGCATCGAGCCCCACAAGCGCCTCGGCAAGCTGCGTCAGGATCAGTTCGCCTTCGAAGATTACACCGTGCTGGACACCGTCATCATGGGCCACGCAGAGCTGTGGCCGGTGAAACAGGAGCGCGACCGCATCTACTCTCTCGCGGAAATGAGTGAAGAAGACGGCATGAAGGTGGCGGAGCTGGAAGTCGAGTTCGCGGAAATGGACGGCTATACCGCTGAACCCCGCGCCGGTGAATTGTTACTGGGGCTCGGCATCCCACTGGAGCAGCATAACGGCTTGATGAGCGCAGTGGCGCCGGGCTGGAAGCTGCGTGTGCTGCTCGCTCAAGCCCTGTTCGCCAATCCAGACATCATGCTGCTGGACGAGCCCACCAACAACCTCGATATCAATACCATCCGCTGGCTGGAAGACATACTCAACGCGCGTAACAGCACGATGATCATTATCTCCCACGACCGTCACTTTCTGAACAGCGTCTGTACCCATATGGCCGATCTGGACTACGGTGAGCTGCGCGTCTATCCGGGCAATTACGATGAGTACATGACTGCCGCCACCCAGGTCCGTGAACAGTTGTTGTCCGACAATGCCAAGAAAAAGGCCCAGATCGCCGAACTACAGACCTTCGTCAGCCGCTTCTCCGCCAACGCATCCAAGGCCAAGCAGGCAACTTCGCGCGCCAAGCAGATCGACAAGATCAAGCTGGATGATGTCAAGCCGTCGAGCCGGGTCAATCCTTTCATCCGCTTCGAGCAGGAGAAAAAGCTCTATCGCCTGGCCCTGGAAGTGGATGGCCTATGCAAAAGCTATAGTGGGGTTACGCTATTCCGCGATCTCAATCTAACGATCGAAGTCGGCGAGCGCATTGCCGTAATCGGCCCCAACGGTATCGGTAAAACCACACTGTTGCGCAGCCTGGTTGCCGACATTATGCCGGACAGCGGCACCATCAAATGGTCGGAAAACGCCCGCATCGGTTACTTTGCCCAAGACCATGCTGCCGATTTCGCCGAGGACATGCCACTGTTCGACTGGATGCGTCAATGGGCGCCACCGGGCACCGATGAGCAAATCATACGCGGCACTTTGGGACGACTGCTGTTTTCCGGGGACGAGATCAAGAAATCAGTCAAGGTCATCTCCGGCGGCGAGCAGGGGCGCATGCTGTTCGGCAAGCTGATGTTGCAACGCCCCAATGTCATGATTATGGACGAACCCACCAATCACCTGGACATGGAATCCATCGAGTCGCTCAATCTGGCGCTGGAAAACTATCCCGGCACCCTGGTTTTCGTCAGCCACGACCGCGAATTCGTCTCGTCCCTGGCAACGCGCATCATCGAGCTGTCACCGAAGGGCGTCATCAACTTCATGGGCAGCTACGACGACTACCTGCTAAACCAGAAAGTTGCCTGATTGGGGTTGAATCTGCTGCAATAGAGGGCGCGCGGGGATGACGAATGCCTGAACCGCGCCACCCAACAATGCAAATTCAAGCAACAACCCCTTTAGCGGGAGATACAGTAGATGGCTAAATCATTGCAAGATCAATTGCTTGGACTAGGCTTGGTGGATGAGAGCCGAATCAAAAAAGCAAAAAATGATAAGTACAAACAGAATACGCAAAAGGACAAAAACAAGCCTGGCGTCGTGGATGAGCATAAGCTGCAAGCGCAGAAAGCCCAGGCTGAAAAGGCTGAGCGAGATCGCCAGCTAAATCAGCAACGAAAAGAGGAAGCCGAGCGAAATGCTGTCGCGGCACAGATCAAGCAACTAATAGAGACGCATCGCCAACCAAAAGGTGATGGTGACGTGCCTTATAATTTTATAGACAACGGCAAAGTAAAAAGGCTATTTGTCACTGAAGCGACGCGCGAACAGATTGCTCATGGAAAATCAGCCATCGTACGACTGAATAAGCAGTATGAAATAGTGCCCTCGGAAATCGCCGAAAAAATACGCGCCCGCAATGAAAAGAGCGTGGTTTTTTATAACAACCCGCAACAAAGCGCTAGCAATGATGGCGGCGAAGATCCCTATGCGGACTACAAGATTCCCGATGATTTGATATGGTAGGGTGTGAGGCTCACTTGGAACTCTTACCCTCCAGCGAAGGCAGCTTCACATCTCCCTCTTGATGGAACGGCAGTTCCACTGCTGGACGGGCCAGGTGCACCTTACCTGTAAGGGTGTAACGTACCCCCTGGGTTTGGCCCATGACAATGTCGTTGAGCTGCCGCGCCACTTCCGCCAACGTGCTAACCGCGTCTATTTCGATCACCGCCATACCAAAACGCGGCACAGACACCGGCGCACTACTCATGCCGGATGCAAACGGGCGACCGTTAAGCTGGACCTGGAACTGCACTCCGTCGATGGGCAGATCGAAGTCATTGGGATTCTGCAGGCGCAGCTTGATGTGGTAATGCTGTTCGAAGAGATTGGCATCAGTGAGGCTGATGGCGGCAATATTAACCTGGGGTGGTACCGGCCGCGCAACCAGCCCGGCACAGCTGGACAGGAGGGCTAGAACAAGCCCAAGCAACAGCGACTTTATCATGCATTCGAAGGTCATATTACGCGTAGCTCTCCAAATCATACGGCATAGGTCGGCCAGGGCCGGAATAATCGACCAGGCGGTTATCTTTCTCTGAAAACAGCCTCATACTCCGCCAGCACCTTCTCCCACGTCAAACATCGACTCATGCCGCTCGCGGCTCGCCCGGCCTCATCCCCCCTAACTCGGTGGCATCACCAAGTAACTCATCAAAACAAGCCGCACAGGGATGCGCAAGTGTCGCGGGAGGCAGACTGCATGGACGCAGGCCGCTCATGTCCGTGTGCATCGGAGGTAGGGCATTGTGCCCTTCACCGTAAAGGTGACAATGTCACGGGTGCAACGCAAGGAGCAGTTGCCGAGGAGGCAGGCACGACTATCTTCATTCATAAAATAGCGCGCCTCTGGCCCCGCCACCCACGTAACAGAACTTGACTAATGACTGATAACGCAATTGTAAAAGCCCGACCCGATTTACATGCCCCCTTGAGCAACCAATCTCCGGCAAAACTCAGCCTTTCTTGCACCAATTTTTTTACACTGTACAGTAATATTAACAGCACTGCTGGTCGTTCTGGCGCCAGCATTATCGAATGCTTTTGCGGTTAAAACATGTTCCCCGACTGCTGGATTTTCCCAATAAAATGAAAATGGAGCGCTAAGATCAACGCCCAGCAACACCCCGTCATCATAAAATGCAACCTTGGCTACCTGACCATCACTGTCCGTTGCTGTCGCAGTCAGCATAATCGAGGAACCTAACTCAATTGTTGTACCTGAAGTAGGCGCGGTGAGGGTAACGCTTGGTGGATAAGTCGGTATAGGTGGGTAACGCATGCTAAACTTCTGCAATACATTGCGCGTGATTTGCTGCACCTTGGCCTGGGTATCCGCGCCTATTTGCGGGCCGCCCAAAGTATCCAAGCCCCAGTTCCAGCTCATTGAGCCGGTAGCGAAGACACCTGCCCCACTCGCGGCGGTATAATAAGTCATGTGAGCACAACACGCGGGGCCGGATGCATTAAGGTAAGGCGACGCTCCGATTACAATAATACTCACTGGCGATGAAGCATCCAGCCGATCTTGCTCATAGCCTAGCACACCCTTCAAGGTATCTCCGGGTTGTATAGTTGTTCCTTTGCAAAGCCAACCAGGACAATCCTTGATGACTATATCCCCAATATATGAATTGGACTCATACATCACTCCGACCAAGGCCGCTTCAGGACGGCTAACTATAGGATCCCGCCACTGGAGCGTCGACAAGGGGCCTGGAAACAGCGGGTCCTCATAAGGTGTTTTATATCTATAACCAACGACGGTACGATTAGCATTTCCGGTAGCGGAAGGCTCTAGGCGAATTTGCCAAAACGCTGTATTAGCACCAAAGAATCCAAGATTCACCGTTTTTTTACGTGCGTTTTCAATATTGTCATACATCTCCCTGGTCCAATATTCATCATGACCAACCGATAAAAATGCTCGATGATTTAACAGACGTTCACCAGAAGTATGAGTGTCTATATTGGTGGAGTAGCTTACGTCAAACCCCTCCCGCTCCATAAAACGAACCATGCGATATTCCCACGTCATGAATTCTGCTGTGCCATTATTGCTCTGATAAGGCCGGTTAAAAGAAACCTTCACAGCCGCAGGACCTGCTCCCGGGGGATAATAATCATAGAGACTAGAGCCACCCCAGGCGTTATAGGCCGCAAAGGTTGTCACGCTCGATTGAAACAGAATGTCAGTGGAACGCACATCATCCCGCACCACAAACATAATGTGACTTTGTTTCCCGCTAGATCCCGTTAGTTTGGCAACATAAATCCCACTCACCCATGGACTTGCAATTGAATTAGGAATCGCCAAGCTATAAGATTTATTCCAATTACACTCCACAAGCCGAGTCACAGGATCAAAATTTGGAGCAGGCTGCAGCTGCCTATTCAATTCGATGGGCCCCGCCATTAAACGGCCGCCCAATCCTCCATACCACCCTAACCGGTAAATTGAAATACTATACGTTGGATCAGTGGTATTAACGAATAAGTCAATCGTCCCGCCCGGGGCTACGCTCACGGCTGATGCGTAGCCTTCTATTTCGCCAGCATTTGCTGCATCCGAAATCTGCCACTTTACCGTACCAGGCTTAGCGTTTTCTTCTTGAATCGGATTTGTATGCGCTAAAATTGGAGCACTGCTCAAGCCTAGTAAGGCAAATAAAATGGATCTGCAAATTGCGCTACGAACTACATTTACACCAATTTGTAAGTGCTGGGAAAACATAGAGCCCCCTTGAATGGCCGCTATCACTTGGCAATCATATTTTTAATTCTTAATTTTTTAACAGATTGATAATTATTAATTTAATTTTTTTTCAACCCCCTTCTAATTCTACTACGCCACATTCACTCCAACATCAGAACTGACTTAATGACGGAGGCTTACCTTGGTCCCACACCAACACCTCATAGTGCATCTCTCATTAAAATATAATCTTTGGTGAAACGATGAACTACAGGCGACGCTAACGCTTCCGCAATCGGCCACCAACGCAATTGAGAATGCTGCTCATCAAACACAGGCAATGGGCAATCCATCGGCACATGCGCTATATGCCCAAGCACCACATAATGCGTTGAGATGCCCACATCACCGGCAAAACAATCCGAATAAAAGTGTTCAAACACCCCAAGACAGTGAGGAACAATCTCCCCCGCTGCAAGCGCGGCACCCAGGCCAAGCTCTGTCTCAGCAATACGCGCAAGTGCGGACTGAATAGGTTCGTTCTTTAAAATTCGGCCTCCAGGGACAAACCAGAAACCCTGTGCAGGCCGATTATTACGCAAGCCCAGCAACACTTCCTGAGCGCCCCGCACTACCACCAGATCAACTGAGACCAGGGGTGCCGCGGCTACAATAGCCTTAAAAGTGTTACTGTCGAGCACTGCCAAAAATCAATTGTTTGGCCGAGCCGATTACGAACAAGGTGTTCGTCACCATATAGCGCCGCCAGAGGCGGCGGGGCTCTGAACACAAGCGGTGCAGCCACTCCAGTCCCGCGTTTTGCATCCATTTGGGTGCACGCTTAATTGTCCCCGCATGGTAGTCAAAGGCAGCACCAACACCAATCATCACCGCGTTGACGCGCCCCCGATGGGCGGCCATCCATTTTTCCTGCTTTGGGCAGCCTAGGCTCACCCAGACAGTCGTTGCACCCGAAGCGTTGATCCTGACCACATCGGCCTCGTCTTCCTCATTCGTAGTCACCCTGAACGGTGGCGAATAAGCACCAGCGATCCGTAAGCCAGGAAAAACTTCCGCCAAGCGTCGCTGTAAAATTTCCAATGTTTCCGTCATGCCGCCATAGAGATAGATAGATTCACCCCTTTGTGCGGCCTGCTCGCAGTATTTCCACATCAAGTCGGGGCCATTGATACGTTGCTGATCCGTGTAACCCAGCTTGCGCAGCATCCAGGCAACTGGCGCCCCGTCCGGGGTGGCCATATCAGCCTCTCTCACCACCCGACTGAAGGCTACGTCTTGCCCGGCAGTCACCACCGAATGAACGTTGCAGATACACACGTATCGGCTCTCGCGCCTAGCGGCCCAGCTCGAAATACGTGCAAGCACATGCTCCCAAGTCAGCACATCTATGGGTGCCGATAGCACGGTGGCCGTATTTTTCTCATTCATGGTTATTGGTCATCGAAGAATTTGGTTAACGGGTTTTAAGGGTATTAATTGGTGGGCGGATTCAAATCCCCGACGTCACATCACCTCTCGTCTGGCATATTTTAGTCCTACTGTGTTACAAAACGCTGAAGGGCGCATTGCGGCGTTACCCTTATATATCAAAGCGGACTCAAAATGCTCATATACTTCATGTATGCTCCGCTTTTTCGCCCGCCTCTTATATACAAAGGGCCTTGCACTGCATCCCTTGATCGATTTGTAACACAGTAGGATTGGCCAAGTGTCGCAGGATGACGTCAGAAACACCCTCCTGCTGGGGCGACTTCTCCACCGACAGGCTGGGAGCAGTAGCAACTGCTGCAGAACAGCCGCTTTACGCTCCGGCCTGACACCGAATGCCGCGGGGGACTTCCAAGCCCCGCCCACTTTTATGAGACACAATGACATGCACTCATCTGGACCAATAAGAGAAACCATTTACGAAAATAGTCGAACGTAATCAAGTTATTAGGGGATCAAACCTAAGCTGAATATGCGCCGCCTTAACAATCCATAAAACGAAGAACAAATCAAATTCAACTCAATACTCGCCGAAAGTGTCCCCCAATGGAGACACTATAAATCCTTCCGATAGCAACATCAAGAGCAATACACCTTGGTTTTTATTCATTTTTTTATTAAATGGCATATAAATTGCATATATTAATCCAGCCACCTTGCTCTGTGTAAGTCCGCAAGGATGCCCATAAAAGTTAAAGTCACTCCTTAATCCTGCCGACAATATATGCACATGCTGCAACCTTGTTGAATTAATTAATATAGCAACGCCGATTAAAGCTCTCTCTGTTCTGTTTTTGAAATTTTCTTTGGGGCCTGATCTGCTTACATGACCATGTTGGAGAATTACCTATGAAGGCACGCTTCCCCCTTTTTTTATTGCTGGTTTTACCACTGAAGCTCGCCAATGCGGCCACCTATTATGTGGACTCCAATTACGGAAACGATAAATGGAGCGGAAGCCAATCATCCCGTATCGGCTCGCCCGCAACCGATGGTCCCTGGCAGTCGCTGGGCAAAGTTTCTGAAAAATTGCTGATGCCGGGAGATAGCGTACTGCTCAAATGCGGAGGCATCTGGCACGAAACACTTACGCTTCAAAGCTCGGGCACGGCCGTCAGCCCTATAAACATTGGCGCCTATCCGAACGCTTGCGCCAACAAACCGATCATCAGCGGCTCAACACCTATCCCTGCCCATAACTGGATTCGTGATACTGGCAATATCTATAAGGTATCTTCAGTCATTGATTTGATTACATTCGGCACATTTGAAAATGGCTTGGGCAATTGGACGAAATGGTCTCCGCAAAATGACGCTACAATGAGTCTGACTAATAATTGCGCCCAGACAAATAACACCTGTATGTCCTTTAGCATCAGCTCAGAATATGGCATCGCCACCAGTAATTATTTCTCTATTCAAGGCAAGCAATCTTACATCGCAAGCTTTACCGTGAAGGTGCCACAGGGCGTACAAATTCAGGCGATCCTACGTCGAGGCGTTGCGCCTTGGGATACCGCCGGTCTTGCCGCATCCATAGTCGGTACCGGTACCTGGCAGACTTTTGTCCTACCCTTCGTTGCAACGGCAAGCATATCTAATGCACGCCTGGATTTTGTAGTTCCTGCTGGCTTTAACGTTGGCTTGGACAACGTAAAACTTACCACTGCCATCACCGACGTGAGTGGCGTTTTTGACAGTGGTAAAGCCATCAACGTCGCACACCATCCAAACCGCGGCTACAATTCACTCAAGCCTGAATCACTCTACTATACTATCGCCGAGAACGCAGATAAGGTAAGTATTGCTTCCGGCCAGACTGGCAGTAGTTATCTAACTGCAGGGGCCGATCTTTCTGCTTCAGCCCTTACAGCTATCGCACCGGGCACTGGTATCCGCATCCGCCCTAACGCATGGACTTTAAACGACCGAAAAATCACCTCTGTTTCGGGTTCCAGGCTGTACTTTGACCGCCCTACAGAGGCTTCACTTGAAAAAGGCTGGGGTTATTTTCTCTATGGTCAGCGCTGGATGCTTGATGAGCCAGGCGAGTGGCATTATGACGCCACAACAAAAACCGTCTCTGTATGGATGGCAGACAACGCCGCCCCCGGCAGCCGTATCTCAGTCGGCAAGTCTGCCTCAGGTATCGAAGCCAGTAATCTGAGCCATATACGCATCGACGGTCTAGCAATTCGAAATGTGGGTATGGGAGTGCGTATGCAGCACGCCACTAACATCGTGCTTCGCAATTTGACCATATCCGATACTTTAGGCTTTGGGGTTCGCACCCTGCTGTCAAAAGATAGTGGAGTAGAAAACAGCGAAATTATTCGAACTCTCGGCGACGCTATTTCTGCTTCCCCGGCGGGACTCGATTCAGACCGTTTTCACGCATATGACAATCTCATCATAGACAGCGGCCTTCAATCCAAAAATGGTATCGTTAGCAGCCTGCCTGTTCCTGCAAGAGTGGCAATAGAAGCAGGAAGAAGCGCCATTATTCGGGGAAATCGCATCTACGGAACAGCCTATATAGGTATATTACCATCCAGCAACAGTCTTGTTTCCGGCAACCATATTGAGAATGCCTGTCTGGTGCTGGACGACTGCGCAGCTATTTACACGTGGGGTCAGAACCATAACAGCACTATTGAAAATAACACCATACATCACGTGATCGGTGGTCTTTCAGGAAAGGCGCCCAATCTTGGGAGCCATGCACAGGGTATCTATCTGGACGAGCTTTCCTCCGGAATTACTATCCGGGGTAACACCGTCGTTGACGCTGACGATGGCATTCAGCTCCATAATGCCGCAAACAACCGCGTCGAAAACAATACCTTGTATGGCAACCGCCGCCATCACATCTGGCTACAGGAGGGGAGTAACCGCCTGAGTACAGATGGGGATATTCATAGCAATCTCGTTCTTGGCAACCGATTATTTTCAACCTCGACCGCACCTGCAATCCGACAGGAGACCTATCTGCTAAAAACCAACACGGATCGCTTTGCAAGTTATGATCGCAATCTCTATTTCACCTTTTTGTGGACCACCATTTCCTCTGAATCCTGGCCGGGTGGAGCGGCAGTTTACACTCTGCCAAAATGGAAAGCTGCTGTTACCTCTACTAATCTACCGCGTAATCTGGATCCAGCATCCCGCGAAGTAAATAGTGCCACTATGGGCTATGCCGCATTTCGTACACTCGGTGGGAATATCGTACCTAATGGCAACCTCAGCTTAAGCACAACGGGCTGGGGGTATTGGAATCAGACAGCCCCTCATGGCCAATGGGCGTTGGAACAGTGCATGCCTACCAGTCAATGTTTGCGGTATACGGCCGGCGCCTCAGAGAGTCTATTGAACAGCCCTAATTTCTCCGTGCAGCAAGACCAGTGGTATAAAATCAGTTTCGATCTTAAAACCGGCACCAATGGTCAAGCGGTTTACGTTGCGCCGCGCCGTGGGGGGGGCGGCAGCAATGGCTATGAAGAGCTGATGGGAGTCCCTTACAAATGGAAGCTGGCGGGAACCACCAACTTGCAACGTTATAGCTTCATTTTCAAGGCGATTAAAACCGTAAACGCAAATGACCCGGCCACCTTGGACAGGGGTGCCAGAGTCGATTTCCACGGCATCCTTCCAGGCGAGAATATAACTGTGGCAAATCTTGAGCTCGTGCCTTTAAGCGCTTTAGAGGCAACACTGCGTAGCCATGCGCTCATTAACCCTACTGGTACGATATTGGCTGCAAACTGCCCCGATGGAAACAACGCCCTGTTATGCAGCGAGTATGTTCGGTTCACCGATAGCCAAAGCATAACCTGGCCTTACGCCATCCCGCCGCATGGGTCGGAGGTCATTTATTCTCGCGACAGCAGCCTAACTGATGGGGATGGTGATGGCATTCCGGACTATCAGGATACGTGTAAAGGAACTCAAGCTTTGCAAGTGGTTAACGCAGCCGGATGTGCTTTAGGGCAGTGATGAGAAAAGCAATGTGAGTGGAGGCGATTTTAAATGGCAAGTTTTTCATCCAAAATCGTCTGCGCGGCTGTTCGACAAAGCTCAGCCGCGCACTGCTCACGCCACCGCTGCACCATCGGCATCACCATGTCGAACCATGTTCAGCGTAGAGTGCGCGCTGACAAGGCGCCAAATGCCATCGCAAACTGCATTCTTTGCTGCTTGTTTGTCTGCACTGCGGTGTACTCAGCATCCAGTCGCGGACCAGGTGTCAGCGTCTGCCAGTTATGCGCCAATACCGCCGCGATATCTTCAGGATTGTTTGCATCAAAGAAAAAAGCAGTCTTACCTTCGGTTTGCTCACGGTGTATAGGCAAATTGGAAAGCAGCAGGGGTGCACCCACGGCTTTAGCCTCTTCCACTGTTGTGCTCCAGCCCTCAAAAAACGAAGGATTCAACACCCCGACAGAAAGTCTCATCAACGGCAAAATATGTTGAAAAGGAATTAAACCCAAGAAAATGAATTTCTCTTCAAGGCCGCAATTTTTAATCAGGTCGAGTACGTGCCGAGGATGGTCGGGGTGACGACCATCTTTAGGATTACCACTCGCCACAATGACGACATTACCGCCTGACAGTTTGATACGATTTAAGGCCTCGATGACATTGAGATGGTTTTTATGCTTCCACAATTGGTTAGGCATAAAAAAAAACTTTTCCGGCAAACCGTACAGATTCCGAATCTTTTGCAACTCGGCAAAGTTTTCCACAGCAGCCACCCTCACCGCAAAAGGAACTGCATCAACGCGACCTGTTGAATTGGGGTAAAAGGTTTCGCAATCCCGCTTTGCATCTTGGCTGCTCACCATGATTCGCGTTGCACAATGACTCAACGCCCAATACCCCACATCACGCCAGTAATAATTGAACTTGCTAAACATCACCGGCAAGCGGCGATGTTGAAAATCCGCAATCCATGCCAAGGTTGGAATGCCAAAGCGGCAACCATACCAAGCAGCGTGCTGAAACACGACATCAATATGAGCCCGCCTGAATTCGCGCTCCGCCAAGTAATCGCGCTGCAAACCAAAACCACAAACAAGCCGAGCCAACCGCATCAGTTTATAGTTATTCCATACCGTACTTAGAATCGGAGGTTCAGCAAGATAGGGGGACAACCGCGCTAAAAGTTCAGGATCAGTATCCGTCCCAGCGAACAGCACCGGGCGCACTTTACAATTGGGCTGCTCGGACAAAGCCGACAGCAGATTTTCCAGATAATTAATTCCGCCCGTCCAACCCGCTCCACCAATTAAGCTAAACGCAACCCTCATGCGGACGCCTGAAAATTGACGCGCTTGAACCAATCCACATAGTCAGCTATACCCGCTTGCAAACTCATCTTCGGCACGAAGCCAAGGGACTTTGCTAGAGCCACGTCTGCCACCAGATATTGTGGATCACCTTGACGATTCTTACCGCTAAAACTCAACTGAGTACCCATTCCCCACGCAGTGCAAAGTTGTTCGGCGACCTCGCGCACAGTGACCGCAGAACCCGTACCCCCATTGACGATAAATCCATCATGGCTTGCATGAGATGCGGCGATACGCAGAAGTTCAACAGCATCTGAAATATGCAACCAGTCCCGCATTTCGTTGCCCGACCCCCCCAACCCCAATCGCGTTGCATCGCCTGCCAACCGACCACACGAATCCCATAACAACTGTTTCCTTAGCTCTGAACCATACACAGAAAACAGCCGCACGATGGCTACATGCAAGCCAAAGTTCTTGCCATACGATTCAAACAACTCTTCTGCAATACGTTTGTGGTAACCATAAGGTGAATAGGGTGCCAGCGCATCGGTTTCACGAATTGCCTGACTGTGCCCCGCGCCATACACTGCCGCGCTGGATGCCAGCACCAAACGTACCTCGGGCGCAGCCAATCGCGCCCACTCAAGCAACTCCGCAGCAGATAACACCGAACGGCGAAAATCCTCTTCAGGTGCTAACAAAGAAGGCCCCACTGAACTGCCACCCGCCAAATGAAACACCACACCAGGCGGCCCCACATTTGACTGAATAATATCCAGATTGCGCTTGGTCACATCGCCGTTCAGCCAATAGCTCACGCCCCACGCAACACGCTCTGATTCAGCCCAGGCACCATGACCGATCCCACACACCTGAGCTCCATGTTGGTGGAGTGCACGCGCCAGATGCCGTCCGACAAATCCTCTAGCACCAGTAATCAGGGCAAACTTCATTTATCCTATTCCGGTTTGTCTGCGACGAAAGTGTATAAGCGCCCAAGACGACGATCCAGCACAGCAAGAATACTCCGACTTATTTGGAAGCCAATCTCAGAGAAAGCCATACGCGCAAAGCACGCAGCCCCTAACCAATGACTAAAACGGGCAAGAAACAACTCGTGGAGTTTATGCGATGTAGATAGCGTGAAATTGGTGGTCGAATCACACGGCCCTAGCACACGGCGAGTGGTAAAGCCTGCCGCCCTCGGGCGAGCCTCATACTCCTTGCGCTGCAATGCATTTTCACCCCCATACAGACCATGCAAACGAAGCTGTCTTAATCTATTTACCAAAACGGGCAGCAGAATTTTCGTTAACGCATTACGATATTTCATTTTTCACCCAAAGAATTGATTTAATTAGTCCAATAATATCGCTAACATCCGCTTAACTGAACGCCGCATAACGGCATCAGCGGTCACGCCCATTGTAACACGGGGCCGCCAGACAGCGCGTCACGCCCTCGACAAATTGGCATGCCATTTTTTCCAGCGTATATTCCACCGCACTGATAGCGCACCCGTCGCGCAGAGCATTCAAGGCCTTGCCATCGCGCAGCAGAAGCACACTGGCGTTCACATAAGCATCCAGATCGTCCTCCGTCATCACACCGTTGATGCCATTTTCGAGATAGGCGATTTCGGGACTATGAATGCCACAGTCTGTGGTCAGCAAGGGTACGCCGCAGACAAACGCGTCCAGAATACCCAGACCTACCAGTCCCGGATTCAACATCACCTGTGCCACTGAGGTGTATGTCACTTTCTCCCTACCAAAACGCGTACCCACCCAGCGCGCCCAGGGGTGGGCGGCACACCAAGCCTGCACCTTGTCACGCTCTGGCCCATCGCCCACAATCAGCAAATGAAAGTCGGGTACCTCGCTGCGGATCGCCTCGGCAGCAGCAAACAGAAAATCCAATCGTTTGTCGGTATAGAGCGAACCCACGTACACCCCCACTGGCTCTTCATCAAAGCCCAGAGATTCACGCAGAGCGCGCGATTCTTCAAGCGTAATCGAGACCCGCATACGACAAAATCCGGAGGTATCTGACGCGTTGTTCAAGACTGTTATGCGACTGTCGGGAAACCCCACCGCCGTCAAAAGATCGGCACTCAGCCTCGTGTAGGCAAACCACCAGTCCATCCGCTTGGCCGTCCCGCGTTTGAAGCGCTCGCCGAACGAGTTCGGTGAGGTCGACTGGAAATTGCGTCCATGCCCCCAGAATGCCCACTTCCGGTCTTTTTTCAGAAATGATCTCAGATAGTTGAACAGTAATTTGTTCTCTTGAGTAACCACCACCATGCTCGCATTGCTCACCACCGACATGGCATTCTGCCAGCAGAGCCGTCCATTGAGCCAGTAGCGGCACGGCACATGAACCCCCCAGGGCAGCTCTCCCGAATCAGCCTTGAGTTTCTCGCCTGGCAGCGGGTCGCCGTATACCACAATCAAATCCACTCCGGCGGCATCCAACTTTTCACGCATCAGGTTAAACAGAGGCACTCGGTATTGAGTGATCCGGCGCTGAATAATCACCACTTTGGGGCGCGCACCGGACTTGTAGGTGCTCCATGGCAGGCAGGCCCGGTCGGCTGCCCGCACTGCTTGTGCAATCCCGCGCGCCGCATTGTCATAGCGGTACTCACCCACCCGCTCACGACAACGTGCCACCATCATAGCGTAGAGCGATTCGTCGGTCAGCAGCCTGACTGCGGCATTCGTCCAGCGCTCCCGGTCGAGCGGCAACACGAAGCCGTTTTCGCCATCCCGCACCAGCTCACCCGCCGAGCCTGCGACGTCGGAAACCAGTACCGGCACACCGGCTGCACAGGCCTCGTTTGCCACCACACCCCAGGGATCCCACTGGGTTGGAAACAGAAAAATGCGGGAAGCACCATACCACGCGGGAAGCGCCTCCTGCTTTGCAAAACCGGCGAAGCTTGCATCAACCTCGGCTTCAATAGTCTTCGCATAAGAACGTATCTGGCCTTCCAGTCCGCCTGACCCCACGAACACGATAGACACCCGGCGTCCGAGCCGCTGTGCAGCTTCGCGGGCCACATCCAGGGCGAAAAATGGATTTTTCACCGCTTCAAAGCGACCGCAAAATATGAAGTCATATGTCTTCGCCTGTGGTGGCGTATTGAAGAACAGCGTATTGTCTGCACACAAATGCGACTTGAACATGGCGCTGGAAGCGACGCCATACGAGCGGTACAACTGCATGACTCCGTCGCTGGCACCGATGAAAGCAGCCGTATGTCGATATACATGACGCCTGATCCAGCGGTGCAGAATAGTCAGCGTTGCCTCTGACTCCAATGTCCCGTCCGTCATGGCCACATGCCGCGCACCGTGCAGGCGCGTCCATGCATAGGCCATAAGATGCGTGGGATTAAACCCCGTTGTCACCACAATATCCGGCTTGAGCGAGCGCAACACTGGCCACACGTCGTAATTGAAATGAATGTACCGGCCTCGGTAGCTCAAGAACGAGTTCTTCAGAAACGTATGCGCAAATGACATCTTCCCCAGATTCCACTCGCGATCCGGTTCACGCCCACTGCAATACACCACGTGGAGGTCAATGTCGGGCTCCTGCGCCAGCAGGGCATATACCGGCAACCGGTACGGCGCAGGAATGTTGGTGACAATAACCAGACGAACAGGCCTGGAAGAAGGATGCATAACGACCTCATTGACGTTAGACATGTTGTTGTGAAACAGAAAATTTGCACATACCAACCAACTTCGAATTCTTTACATTACAAGTGAATAAAAGTTGAGTTATCCAAATCTTGTTGACCAGGGCTTTTGCTCAGATGGAAAATCTGGCTTGGACTGAATATAAGTGATCAATTAAAAAAAGCGAATGGCCTGAGTATATGGGAAATAAACCCGCCTCCGAATGAGAAGGGAGAAACCCGTATTCTCATCTCAACATATACAACAGCCATCAACAACATCGGCACCGCCAAGATCGGTCCGAAACGTAAACGCAGCAATGCACAAACAATGACGCCCACCATCAACGTCCTGAATAATTCGACATAAAAATACATTCTAAGGAAAGGCGTGGGCGCTAACGACATGCCTGCTAAAAATCCAGCGTATATGATAGCCCCCGCCGCGAGAATATTCAGAAAACGTTTCGGTCCATCTATGCGCGAACGCACAAACAAGAAAATTGATAAAATACTGATGTCCATAAAAAATAACTACTGCGCTTATCTCACCAACTGATTCTCTGCTTTCATAATAGTTGAGTCCAGGCCCCACTAGCAGGTATGCCACCCCAATAGCAATGAATGCGCCAGAAAGAAAAACCACCTTATTCCATACCAGCCGCTCTCCGCTGATTGTAAACCAATACGCGGCAATGACGACTACAAAGGGAGCCAAAGCCGAGTTGTGTGAAAAAACACCCAACACCGCAAGTAATATTCCTATAACACGCGCCTCAAAGTAAAAAAGTACAAAGCCAAATACAAGCAATGCACTTGCGACCTCCTGCCGCACGAGTTGTGTAGTGAGTGTAAACGTGACCCCAACCATGAGCGCGATGAGTGTAGCGACACCTACATGCATTGGCACTTTCGTTATTTTGGCCGAGATCAAACCAATTGACACACCCAAGGGAATATATATCAATGATGAAACGCCCCACGCAAGGGCCGGCACACTGCCACCAGATAACTTTGAAATAACGGAGGCAATAAAATAATAGGTGGGTTCCGTTGTTTTGATTGTGAATATCCCGATGCGCTGCCCCCAGTATTGGCTGAAATCCAGGTGCTGCAACCAGATAAAATGCTGTGTATACCAAGCCCAGTCACCGGACATCCCCTTCGTCGAGTTCATCCATCCGAAGACACCTAGCACGGCAGCAATCGCAGAACCGGTGGCGACAGCGCTGGATCGCAATGAAAATCCAATAAACAGAACCACACTGACCAGGGTAAGTATCGGAAATACAATCGCCAGTGGGACCATCAGTAGAAAGACTGCTATCCCTCCAACAATCCGCATCACGATCCGTCGGCGATCATTGGTGCCATGTGGATAAGAACTAACAGATGCCATCATAATATCCTTCTTCATTAAATCGCAGGCACCAACCGATTGGGCTAATCAACTACCTTCATGAATTCGGCCTTGTTCGGCACCCTGCCTTTACCGCGCAGCACAGGGAGTAACTCATGAATCGCGCCTACTTTTGCTTCGTCAATTAGCGCTTTATACGCATTGTTCACGATAACGGATTTCGTTACTGAAATGCCATTTTCACCGGGTCGCATGATGTAAACAGGGCCACAATTCATAAAAATATTGCGATCTACGATATTATTCTTCGGCACACCTGGCTCATTTTCAAGCAACTTTGCCAAGCCTGGATAGCGCGATGAGTAGAGTGGTAACGATGCCCCAAGACCCTTCATCTTGTCCAAGTAGTCCTGATTCGCTTGGGCACCTTCTTTGGCAAGGGCCACAAAACCTCTGACGTCAAGATACACACCGTTATTGCAGTTGGCGAAGATGTTGTCCGATATAGTGTTATCCCTGCCACCGCCGATAAAAACACCCCGTCCGGCGTTTGAGATCAAATTGCTCCTCACGATAATTCCACTGGCTTGATCGTCCAGATAAATTGCATGTGCACCATAATGCAGGCCTGTGGACCCGATGTTACGGATCAAATTTTGCTCAATAACCGTACCGCGTGCTGTCCAGTCACGTCCCGTATAGATAGCGCCAGCGTCATCGGTTTCCTTGACGAAATCTTCGATAAGATTTCGGCGAATTTGGTGATCGTTCCCATGAAAAATGATTGCTGCATGCGGCCCCCCTCTCAAGATGGAGTCCTCCAGAATATTTCCTACGCCCATTAGGAATGCAGCTGGCTTATAGGTCTTCTGTAGGCGTCCTACTTGCGTAACAACACAATGCCGTGCCACCAGCAAGCCAGGTTTTAACGTTCTCCTGTTACCGCCATTCAGAACGATACCCGCAGCTCCCGTATTATTGACCTGTATAGCCTCCAGCAAAGCGTTCACGCCGGATACTTCAACGCCATCTGTGCCGACATTCTTCACGATGAGATTTCGCAACGTTACAGCATCAACGTCATCAAGCGAAACACCTGCGCCACGAAACGCCTCAAACCCAAGATCACGTACCTCTACGTTCACCACGCGGTTTAATACTAAACCGTTCACCACCTGCGAAACCTGCACTTCATCAGCCAGAATCGGCTTAGGCGGCAGGAAGTACACTAGACCAGAACGTCGATCAATATGCCATTCGCCCGGCACATCGATGTCTATCAAGGCATTTTCGAAAAACACCCGGCGATCCGCAGCAACACCAAATGTAGGTTGCGCGCCGACGAAGCCTAATTTTCCTGCAGGATCAACTGCCTCAGCTTGGAGCTTCTCGTCAGCCCAGTCGTGCATGAAATAGCCACCCACGCGCAGATCCTGTTCGGTTTTGTAGATTGCAACATCTCTGCCTTTGACCGTAAAAACAGCACCCCCCGCAACTTTTTCAACGCTATCCGTCTTGGCATAACCCGAATTGGGCCATCGGGCGATTGGCATCCGAGTCCCATGGTAAAACAACTCTATTTCAGGCATAACAGTCTGGCCGAATCTCTGCTCAGAAAATCTCGGAACTTCTGAAATTCCGGCCTCCTTGAGACTAGCCACTACCAAATTCGGAGGCAGATTTTTTTCCTTCAGGAGTGCTGCGGAAACACGATTGAAACGTAAAGGACGAGCACCCGAAAACACCGTCTGTGTGGCACCGGCTCCCGCCAGGATAAGTTTGTGGCGGCCACTGCCTGTAACTAGACGGTCTACTGTGAAAGGCGTTGCAGGCCTGTAGACACCCGATTTGAATTCCACCAGCACGTCGTCGCGTAAATTTCCAGATTCATCATGCAGGGATGGACTATGGAGCCAGCCATCAAGAGCAGCGAAACGGATACATGCTCCAGAGACTTGAGTCTGATCGTCGGGTACGACACAAGTCGAAATCGTGGCCAGCGAACTTTGCGGATAGACCAGGAGGCTCGCCACGCAAACAAGAAATCGAGTGAAAATCTTCATATCCAACACTACCTCAAGGCAATACATTCACGATCGATAACCCGTGGTGAACACACAGCCCATTTTGAACCCCTGTGCCACTCTCGCGCGCGACCACATGAATGTCGGGGTGTGCCAGAATAATCAGCAACGCAAGTATCGGAATGAGATAAAAGGCGGCGATGAAAATCTAGCCGGCCTCAGATGCCTCACAGTGCCACACAACCAATACATACTCCGCGATGATCCAATAAATTTCAACCAACATAGTGACCTGACTGTCCACCGCGCTTGGCTCTCACTGCGGGCCACCACGCAGTCATTTTGCCCAATCCGCCCGCCACGCGCTGCGCCTGACGAACTGCCGCCCCGCGGGATATCAGGAAGGTGGGTAGCAGCATACCCGCTGCAATCAGCGCAAATATTGCACCTCGCAAGGCCATAGGTAGCCAAACTGCCCGATTGAATTCGGCGCGGATACGCACCCAGGTTTGTCCGCCTTTGAAAGAACGCCTCAAAATCCAAGCCAAACGCAAGCGTGAAGGTGGCACATCCTCAAAAACTACCGCCTCATCACACCATATCAACTTTGCCCCGGCTCGTTCGGCTCGGGCAAAAAACAGCGTATCCTCTCCACCAGTTGTTGCAAACCTCCCGTCAAAACTACCGCCCGCAAGCGTCACTATTCTGTGACTCAACAATACATTCGCGGTGCAACAATTTTCCCAACCAATTTCACTTCCTGTTGGGCGATGAGAATTTTTATACGCACCACAGCCAGACATCCATGCAGGAGGCATTGTCTCGTAGCGCGAAATCACGGATCCGAATACGGCATCGGCCCCGGTATTCCTCTGCGTCTCAAGTAGCGCCGCCAACCAGTTGGGCTCCGGAACCTCATCGTCATCAATGAACGCTATAAAGTCGGCATTGGCTTCAGCTAGGCAGCGATTGCGCGCATGCGACACGCCTGACCGGGGTTCAATCACATAACACAAGGACCAGCCCGGGGGCGGCAGATTTCGTTCCACGATGGGTTCTGCGGACCCTGCTGGATCATTGTCTACAACGAGCACCGTCACATCCATCGAAGAGGTTCCCGCCTGCTTCCATAAGCCATCCAGCACGCGTTGGAGTCCTTCTTGACGGTGAAAGGTGCATATCGCGATTGCTACATGCGGTTTACCGCCAGTCGTACGGGGCACTTGAGTTGCATCGGCATTGGACGATGCGGCTGTAGGCTTACTCATCTGGTGGTCTTGCTGCTGTGAGGGTAGAGAATTCATATGTGTGCCTCTAACCGTTTCCAATATTGCCTAGCTTTGCCAATGACAAGGACAGATTGCATCAGTTCGACTGCGCATAACCCCACCACAGAAAGGGCGCCGTTGGGCGAATGAATAGGCCAATTAGATGTACAACAACGGATACGGCTATCTGCATAAAGAATCAAGTTGACGGCTTTTGCGTAAGTTGAGCTGAATGGATCCTGACTGCCACGTAAATTATTGATTTGAATCCGGTGATCAAGCTCCTTTGCCAATGTGCGATCCGAAGATATCAACTCGACACTAATTCCATTCTCGGCAATTCCATTGGCAAAGCCCTTTTCGTAACTTGGCTGAAAACCGTTAGAGAGCAGCAGGTCTTTCATATTCGCCGCAGCCACCTAGTTCGAAACAAATTAACCGGCAAACAAAACCGCACCAGTGTTCTGATCCAGTAAGTCCAATGAAAAAATGCACGCGGATGAAACAATACCCTCGCTGCACGCTTGCGTTTGCCATGTTCTATATTGGTACGCGTCACGTTCAGGTAGCTCACGGAAAGCAGCCGTGCCGCCCCTTTTCTTTGATTGTCCGGGAAACCCTTTGACTTCATCCTCTCCGCCAATCTAAGGTAACAAGGCGGGAGGTCAAGCGGAAGCACACTGTATAGGCTGTTCGATATCCCTTGAGTGTATTCCGCGAGGAATCGCGGTGAAAACGCGATGGTTCCTTTTTCGGCCAGTCTGAAAATCACGTCCTGATCTTCGCCTACGTTTTCACCCTCTGGGAAATATATATTATGCCTAACCATTGCTTGACGGCGCACGCAGGCTGAAGATGAGATAGAAAAAATGGTCGAGCGTGAAAATGCGGAGAATAGTTGTTCGACGATTTGCGGTTTGGTTTTCTTGATGCTGCGCGGTAACAAAGCATTTTTCCTTTTGCTATCTGACCAAACAAATGTATAGCTTGTCGCATACACTGTCGCTTCAGGAAACATCCGGATTAGGCCGATGATTTCGTCGATGAATCCCGGTAGATAGAGGTCGTCCGCATCCAGAAACGCAATAAACTCACCACGCGCCTCCTCGATTCCCCGATTGCGAGCTGAAGACACGCCACCATTAGGCTTTTCCACCAACCGGACTTTCACGTGGTTTAGTGCTTTCACCCGCGCCGCGCTGTCGTCGGTGGAGCCATCGTCGACCACTACAACTTCCAGAATGGCATCACCCTGCGCCAACGCCGATTCCACGGCGCGCCGCACATACTGCGGCTTGTTATACAGCGGGATGACAACCGAGATTGTGGGAAGCACTTGAGCAATCATAACTTGTACCTATCGAGTCTGGAACCACGCAGCTGCGCTGACATCCCCCAGCGAACCAGTCTCGCCGCGCGGGTTGGCAAACGGTCAACCTGCGGTTCCAGCTGATTCGCCAGTGATGTGGCCAACAGGCCGGGCAGCCATTTGAATGCCAGCAGTACTGTCAGGCCGCACAGGATAATCACGCCCGGCAATCGGGCCAGAGCATCCGGCAGCCAGACAGCAAGCAAGCAATCCACCGACCAGGCGGTCAGACTGGTCAAACCGCTGAGCGCCATGCCGCCACGCAAGGCCAGCACACAGTCAGCCAGCTCCGCCCCCAGCACGCGCGCTGCAATCACAGTGAACAGCAGGGTTCTGAGCAGAAACAGCCCCAGTACGGTCCAGGCCAGCGCGGCCAGCGAATACTGAACCGCCAGCAAAGCGGCGATCAGCCACAGCACAACCAGCGGAAGCTGAAATTTGAATTCCAGCGTGGCCCGCCCCGAGCTCCACAGTACCGGCGTCGTAATGCCCCACAGCAACATGATCGGCATCGCCAGTGCAATCGGTCGCAATACCTCGGCCGCCCCTGCCCAATGCTGACCATACAGGCCCAGCACCAAGGTATCGGCCACTGCTGCCATCGCAAAAAAAACCGGCATGATCCCCAGCGTAATTCCCGCCATCAACATCAGGTAGACATTGCGAATGCGCCCGGGATCGTCCTGCATCTTGGCGCAGGCAGAATACATGACCGGCTGCATGAAACTCTGCAGCGTACTGGCAGGCGCGTAGACCAGATTGTAGGCGTTGACGTACAGGCCCACCGAAGCAGTGGACAGCGTGCGCGCCAACACTACGCGATCAATATTGCCGATGAACCAATTGGTCATATTTGTCAGCAGCACGGTGCCACCGAAATGCCCCATGCTTCGCGCATCACCATGCCGGAACAGCAGCCCAAGCGGGTGACCCGTCACCCGATACATCAGCACCAGCGACAGCAGGCTTTGCACAGCCCAGGCCACCACCAGCGCCCACACCTGCGCACCCGCCAAGGCAAGCGGAATACCCAAGCAAACATAGGCGACAAAATAGGCAATCGTCTGGGCGATCTGCAACGACTTGAAATCCAGCTCGCGCTGCAGCAAATTAAGCGACACCGCACTAGCCGCCTGCACTAGCGCTAGCGGCGCCAGCGCAAGCATGAGCGGCACCATTTTCGGCTCGCGAAAGAATTCGGCCAACACTCCCGACAGACTAGCCAGTACGCCAGTGGCAACCAGCCCCAGCACAAGCTGCCAGGTGAAGACAAAACGGATGTGGGTGCTGTCCAGATGCTGGCGCTGGATCAGCCCGTAGGCAAGGCCAACATCGGAAAAAAACGCGGAAAAGCTCATCACCATCACACCCATGGCAAACAGGCCATACTGTTCAGGCCCCAGCACCCGTGCTAGCACCACCTGGGCGCTTATTTGTAGGAACAGACGAAGAAACGCCCCCCCGCCCCCCCACAGAAAAGCCGTAATGCTGCGCGACCCTAGGCTCGCCTGCCCACCGTCTGTCATGGCAAGCCTCGAACCGATTTATCAATGCAGCACATCTCAGTTCTGAATGAGGTCACTGCGAGCATCTACCGTTCGCCTCCTACGTGGTTTACGGCGATGAAATTCTGATAGGTCTTAGTCAGTCCGTCCTGCATGGTGGTGGCGGCCTTCCAGCCCAAGGCATTCAATCGCTCAACGTCCAGCAGCTTACGCGGTGTGCCATCGGGTTTGCTGGCGTCAAAAACCAGTTCACCTTCAAAACCGACCACACTTGAAACGGTTTCGGCCAGTTCGCGAATGGTGAGGTCCTCGCCCACCCCGACGTTCATTAGCGGCGGCAAGCCATCATTGCGGTCCTGCCCCAGCAGCTTGACGAACTGCACATCCGGCAGATTCATCAGGTAAACGCAGGCATCGGCCATGTCTTCGCTATAGAGAAACTCGCGGCGTGGAGTGCCGGTACCCCACACAATAACAGTGGAGGCATTGCTGGCCTTGGCTTCGTGAAACTTGCGGATCAGCGCCGGGATAACGTGGCTATTGTTAAGGTCATAGTTATCCCCCGGACCATAGAGGTTAGTAGGCATTACAGCGAGATATTTCGTGCCGTATTGCCGGTTATAACTCCAGCACATTTCAATGCCTGCAATCTTGGCAAGGGCGTAAGGCCGGTTAGTCGGTTCCAGCGGGCCAGTGAGCAAATACTCTTCCTTCATCGGCTGTGGTGCCAGCTTGGGGTAGATACAACTGGAGCCCAAGAACATCAAGCGCTTTGCATTGTTCTTGTATGCCGCATGGATGATGTTGGTCTGAATGACGAGGTTGTCACGGATGAACTCGGCGGGATAGAGGTTGTTGGCCAGAATGCCGCCGACCTTGGCGGCCGCCAGAAAGACATAGTCGGGCCTCTCTTCTGCAAAGAAGGTATCAGTGGCTTTCTGATCAGTGAGGTCGAGTTCGGCATGCGTGCGTGTCAGGAGGTTGGTGTAACCCTTCGCCTGAAGGTTGCGCACGATGGCGGAACCCACAAGCCCACGGTGCCCGGCGATGTAGATCTTCGCATTCTGATCCATTACCAATTACTCATGAAAATCATAGGCAGCGAAGCCATGTTTTTTAACCAGTTCGTCACGCTCAGCACTCTTGAGATCTTCGCGAACCATTTCGGCCACGAGGTCTTTGAAACTCGTCTTTGGTGTCCAGCCGAGCTTTTCTTTGGCCTTTGTAGGGTCACCGAGGAGTGTCTCCACTTCTGTGGGGCGGAAGTAGCGCGGATCAACCTTGACGATGACCTTACCATTATGATCTGTGCCCGTTTCATCAACACCTTCGCCTTGCCAAGTGATCTGAATTCCTAGCTCCTTGGCGGCGGCGTTGACGAAGTCGCGCACACTGTACTGTATACCGGTGGCGATAACGAAATCATCCGGCTTGTCCTGCTGGAGCATGAGCCACTGCATTTCAACGTAGTCTTTTGCATGGCCCCAATCACGCAGGGAATCCATATTGCCGAGGTAGAGGCAATCTTGCAGGTTGAGTTTGATGCGGGCAAGCGCTCTGGTGATCTTACGTGTAACGAAGGTTTCACCACGCAACGGGGATTCATGGTTAAACAGGACGCCGTTACAGGCATACATGCCATAGGCTTCACGGTAGTTAACAGTGATCCAGTAGGCGTAGAGTTTGGCCACTGCGTAAGGGCTGCGCGGGTAGAAAGGTGTGGTTTCCTTCTGCGGGGTTTCTTGTACCAGACCATAAAGTTCGGAGGTGGAGGCCTGATAGAAACGGGTCTTCTTTTCCAAACCAAGTATGCGAATGGCTTCGAGGATGCGTAGCGTGCCAATCCCATCGGCATTGGCGGTGTATTCCGGGGTCTCAAAACTGACCGCAACATGACTCATGGCGGCAAGATTGTAGATCTCATCCGGCTGCACCTGCTGGATGATGCGAATGAGGTTGGTAGAGTCCGTCAGATCGCCGTAGTGTAGGACGAGATTACGGTTGGAAACATGAGGATCCTGGTACAAATGATCAATACGATCTGTGTTGAACAGCGAGGCACGGCGCTTAATGCCGTGAACCTCGTAGCCCTTGCTCAACAACAGCTCGGCAAGATAAGCACCATCTTGCCCAGTGATGCCTGTTATGAGTGCTTTTTTGTTCATTACTGCCCCTTCGCTTGTAAAATCGGGTTATCAATTAACTTTGATCGTGATCGCTTATTTTGAAGCTCGCTGAAAAATTACGAGCAGCCAAGCTTTAGATATGCCCTATGCTTAAAAAAATTTACGACTATTTCGCCTATCTAAGAGTAGCAGCTTTGACGCCAACCTTGCCTGGTGCGCCAAGGCCCGCAAGGCGAAGTCGCATATCTGGTTGCAACTCATTCAATAAAGCCTTGGCAAATGACTCCTGAAGCGCGAAAGCAGCTTGGGTATCTGCGTTGATAGATGAAACACGAAAAAGCAACCCATCGGGTATTTCGCCCTTAAGGCCATAACGCATTTCGGCAATTTTTTTGCTTATCCCGCCTGTGACAGCTTCATCACCGACGGTCGTCCAGTAAGTCACCGGCTCAAATCGCTGGTTAGAGAAATTGGTTTCAAGGCGTCGAACGGGGATTATGCCTTGCGATGTTACCAGAGCACCTTGTCGATTGGAGATGACCTGGAAGCCTTGGGCGGGGTAGCAGACTTCAGGGTAATGAAGTTGAACCGCATCTCTTTGGTCGTTACCGTAAGCGATGGAGAGCATGATCCGCTCCCCATTGTTATTGATGTAAGTACGCGAAAGCGTTTGAGTGTAAATCCTTTTAATCGTAGCTTCCACTTGTGGATTCACCACAACAGAGGCTAGTTTTTTCTCTTCCCTCCACTCGCCAAATTGTAAAGGGATGGCTGTGCTAAGCTCAAGCGCTGGACGACTCTTTGACAAATGGATAGTAGGCGTCATGGCCTTGGTTAATACAGCAGCCAACATCATTAGTGTACCAAGAATAAGACCAATCATTAACGACTTAGTCATGACACGTTCCTGGGGGGTACAGCATGAAGAGCCCCCCTTGCTTTTACAGCCAACTGTAATAGGGAATCCAACCCTATAATCAGCAGCAATGCACTGACGAATAGCACTAAGCCCGCAAATCCATGCAAAAACCCTTGACCCGCCTCATCACCGAGATGGTAGGTAATTAGCGTAAGCACCATGACGCGGATAACATTTGCGGTAAATGAAATGGGCACAATTAAGATGGCAAGGGCTACGTTACGAAAAACAGAGGTGTGCCGAACAACATTAAGGTAAAAGAGGCCCAAGGCTTCCAAAGTCAACAGCGTTTGTAGACCCGCACAGGCATCAGCCACGAGTAATTGATACTGTCCAATCTGCAAGATTACACCCGTGCGTGCGATGGGGTAACCGAGCCAGAATAGAATGTGCTCCGTCACATACGATACGGCCATTTTCATTGGCAACGTCAAAACGGACACCAACGTGCCGGGCAGCGGAATCATGAACAGCATAAAAAACAACGGAAACCACAGCACCTTCAATGCACTGCCACCACGCATCAGCAAAAATATGGAGGCCAGCAACAATATAAATGAGCCAATCTCAAAAATCAGAATACTCTGCGAACGCCCAACGATATATAGCAGTAGGGCACAAATAAAGAGCGGCCAACCCACCAGTGAAGTGGATTTTCCCTCACTGGCTTGTAGCATTTGCGGCCATTTTCGATAAATTAGCCAAGCAGAAAGCAAAAGTATCATGGGGCCATGCGCCTGCTCTTCCGAGCTCCACAGTCCGGTCAAAAGATCATAGAAAGTGGGCACATACAGAACAAGCAGGCCCAATAATACGGGCCATGTTTGCCTGAGGGAGCTGGTAGCGCCTTGTAACATAGCCGCGCCTGAAGTTGCTGTGGTTGACATGTTTACTCTTAAGCTATTTGTTTCTTGGCGCGAAAAAATTTCGTCACATGCCTACAGAAATTATCGATGATTATTGTGACAGCTTGAGTGTGTGCGCCCCACCCTCTCCCGCGTGCGGGAGAGGGTGCGTATTTCAGACAATGATTTTCAACCACATCCTGACCAACGGACTCATAATTCATGGTTAGCTTGCCACCCGTTTCATGGAGTCGAGAATCCGTTGCAGGAGGCCGGCATACTCGGGT
This sequence comes from Gammaproteobacteria bacterium, assembly GCA_040183005.1. Taxonomy (NCBI): domain Bacteria; kingdom Pseudomonadati; phylum Pseudomonadota; class Gammaproteobacteria; species Gammaproteobacteria bacterium. Next base: position 470,339 of record JAMPIW010000007.1, on the reverse strand, counting down.
AGTCGCGCAAGGATCAAGTCGAACTCACGTTTTTCGTAGATGTGGCTGAGCTTGTTTCGGTCGTCGATGGCCTGGATCAGCGCCAGATAGTCACCCTCGGGTATGTAACCCGAAAGATAGAATGCCTTGGCCACTTTCTTGGGCGATGCCTCATCTATGCCTTCATTCTGTTTAACAAATTCTTTGATTGCTTTCCAGCAAAGCTCCAGCGTGTATTCGAATTTCTGTACTTTCCCATTTTGCAGCCCGTCGATCAGGCGCGGGTCGAGCGTGGCCGACAGTGCTGCGATATCGACGTTGGCCAGATAAGCAAAGCTCTCCAGGGCCTCAGAAAAAGATTGGAGCCTCACATCCATCGCTTGGCCTCCTGGCGAACTGCTGCGCCGAACTGGCCGGCAAGCTGGCGTGTTGTGACGAAGTCGACGTGAAACGGGACAAAAGACTCCTCCAGCACGTCGCCAAACCTGGAGAGTGTTGACGGATCAACGTCGGCGTCGATCCAGAGATCAAAATCCGAGTTCCAACGCCCGTCCCCCCGTGCGCGGGAACCGAAGAGATAGACCGGCGTACCGGGCGGCAGGTTCGCCCGAAGTAGCTCGCGCAGATAGGACTCAGAGCGCTCGATCATCTGCTGGCGGTTCATCTCAACCCCCATGAAATATCATGTTCCTGATGCATTTTTCTTGAGTTTAATCCCAATACTGTCCAACTAAAGTGGGTTAGGTCAAGCGAAGCGGACCCAACCTACATTTCTCGTCAAACAATACGGTAGCGTGGTTGTTCACTATGCGCTGAAGGGTTCTCTAAACGACTCTCTAATGATTGCAAATAGTTTTTAAAGTCCTGCCCCAGTTCCGGGTGTTTTAAGGCGTATTGCACGGTGGCTTCGAGATAGCCGAGTTTGCTGCCGCAGTCGTAGCGTTTGCCCTGAAAACGGTACGCCAATACGAGGGATTCTTGCAGCAGCCGGGCAATGGCGTCGGTAAGCTGGATCTCACCGCCGGCACCGGCAGATTGGTTTTCCAGGAGGTCAAAAATTTGTGGGTTCAAAATGTAACGCCCAACCACCGCCAGCGTGGACGGCGCGACATCGGGCCTGGGTTTTTCGACGATGGCATCGACGCGGGCCAGTCTTTCGCACCAGGGAGTCGCATCGACAATGCCGTATTTGTCGGTTTCATCGGGGGCGATTTCTTCCACACCCAGCAGACTGCATCCTTGTTGCTCGAACTGCTGCACCATTTGCGCGAGACAACCCGCGCCACCATCGTCGATCAGGTCGTCGGCGAGGATAACGGCGAATGGTTCATTGCCGACTACCGGCCTGGCGCACAAAACAGCATGACCCAATCCGCGCGCCTCAGGCTGGCGCACATATACGCACGATACACCTTTGGGCAGTATGCCATGCACGATATCCAGCAGTTGCTGCTTGTCGCGCTTTATCAGCTCTGCTTCCAGCTCGTAATTTTTGTCGAAATGATCTTCTATTGAGCGCTTATTGCTACTGGTGACGAAGATCAGTTCTTTGATTCCGGCTGAAATAGCCTCTTCTGCCGCATATTGGATCAGCGGCTTGTCGACGATCGGCAGCATTTCCTTGGGGTTGGCCTTGGTGGCGGGCAGGAATCGGGTGCCCATGCCGGCTACTGGAAAAACGGCTTTTGTGATGGTCTTTTTCATATAAAGCTATTCCTTCTCTGTTTCACCAAATCCTTGAGGCGTTGCGCTCCAGGGTAGTAGAGATCAAACCAATCACATCAATATTTGTTAAGCACGCTACCGATTACCGCCGCGTCAGAGGCGGCGAGTTGGGATGCGAGAGCTTTGGCTGCGCCAAGGCGGGTATGATCCTTGCGTGTCAACATCAGTGCGCCACCCGCACGCGCCACAATTGTCATGGCATCGGTATACACGCCGCCAGCCGGCGTGTCGATAAGAACGACATCATAGCGCTGGCTTAGATCGTCCAGCAACCCCGAAAACTCAGGGCGCCCCAAAAGCTCCAGCGGATTGGGAGGAATGGGACCGGCCGCCAGAACGGAGAGGTCGGCAAAGTAAGGAATGCGCGCGATGGCGTCTTGCCCCGCGCGGCCAGCCAGTATGGATGTCAGCCCTGTGCTGCGGGACAGGTTAAAAATGACGTGCTGGCGGGGATTGCGCAGGTCGGCATCAATCAACAGGGTGCGCTCACCAAGCTGGGAAAATATCACAGCCAGATTGGCGGCAAGGTAACTGCGGCCTTCTTGTGCGCCTGGGCTGACAATGGAAAGGGTCTTGTGCTCATCGTTAAACCAGCGCAGCATCAATTGGCTGCGCAAGGCGCGCAGGGCCTCGACTTGCGTGCTGAAGGGCTTATAGGCCGCCACCAGATCATTGGCAAAACCGCCCTCCCCTGGGCGGAGATAAGCGTATGCAAACTGTTTGGATAGTGCATGCTGAATATCTTCCGCACTGACCAATTTGAGCTTGAGCGCTGCATCTCCAAAGCGCAACCCCTGCTCTTTTTGCAGGCGCAGTATGCGTTCGACATCTTCCAGCTTGAGCTTTCCGGAATCCACCAGAATTGCGCCCATGTTGCGGCCTACCAGTTGCAGCGGCGCCTCTGTCGCGAATAAAGATTCCGCATCCAAGTCAGATGCAATGATGGTGGACTTTTCTTTCGTGCCGGTTAATCGCATGGTTTATCGCTCTTGATTCCTTGGAAATGTTACTGGCTTTTTAAGCCTTGCCTTTTTCAAGTATGCCGAGCACAGGGAACCCTAAGGCTTCGGTCAAATCCTGACCGGTACGTACCCGCCGATCCAGCATCTCGAACAGCAAAGCCATCCCAAGCCCCAGCATCGTACCAAGAAATACTGACAACGCCAGATTCAATAACACTTTGGGACTGGACGGTTTAACAGCTTCAACGGCGGGATTGAGCAGCACCACATTGGTCTGGTTGACGCGACTTTGCAGGGTGGATTGGTTAAAACGTTCCAGCGCGGCGTCATAGGAACGCTGGGCACTCTCTACCTCACGAATCAGCGTGGGTATTTCATCGCGCGATTGTTTAAATTGCAGCACCTTGGCCTTCTGCGCCGCTACAGACGCCCTTATCGACTCCTCGCGGCTGTGCGCCAGCTTGGTGTTGTTTCTTATGCCGCTGGTTATAGAGGTCATTTCCTTGGTGAGCTTTTCACGCAGGTTTTTCACTTCCGCTACGGCACGTTGATACTGGGGATGGTTGGCACCCAATTGTTCGGACAACTCCGCCAGCTTGGCTTCCTGGCGCAGCAGTTCGCCTTTGAGGCTCTGGATAAAACCATTGGCTAAAACCTCAGGCAGGGTTTCCATGGAGGCGCCTTTTGCGAGCATCTCTTCCATTTGCCGCTGGCGGCTTTCGGAGTCGTAGGTTTGGGCCTGGGCGAGCACCATCTGGCTGGTAAGCTCGGCAAGGCGCGCCGTCTCAACATCCAGCCGTTCGTCCGTCGCGGTGATGCTTTTGATCTGCTGGTATGCAGACAGCTTGCGCTGCGCCTCTTCTACCCGAGTGCGCAAGCCCGCTTGCTGTTTATCGAACCACTCCGCGCTTTTGCGCGCTGGCTCGACGCTCAACTCCAGCGTGGTGTCAATATAGGCCTGGGCAAAGGCGTTGGCCAGGGCGGCGGCAAACCGAGGGTCGGTGGATTCATAATTAACCGTCATAAGACGGCTCTCGCGCGAGGGTTCCACCTCCAGCTTCTTGAGCAAGGCATCGGCTAACCAGTCACGAATCGACCCCTTTCCTTCGGTGGCCTCAAGAAACTGATCCCGCACCACTGGAGCATCAACTAACTTAAGGGTGTCGATTACTTTGAGCGCGACCTTACGGCTTCTGAGGATGTCCAGTTGGGTAGCCATATAACTAGGGGAAAGTTGCAGAGGCAGCGACGAAGACATGCCATCCGTCACTGGCTCCTTGAAGTCGACCACTAAAACAGCGCTGGCGGTGTATTGATTGGGCAGGTAATAAGTCACCGCAGCTGTGGCACCCACTGTAATCAGCAGGGTAAAAAGGATAAGACGGTATCTCGCACGCAGGATTTGCAGAAATTGCTGAAAGCTCATGATATGGAGCCATGCCTCTTTGAATGTTGGTTACGGGAATATCTGTTAATTTTCCTCACTTCCGTGTAATTACCTGCCCCTCGCGGATACCCGAAGGACATAAATCCGAGGATGGGGGCGGGAATCCAATTAAAAACTATCTGGACTACGACCAAGCTCGGAGTGAAAATTTTTTAGAGTACCCTGAGCACGCAATTACCGTGTAAAACAAACGCATCAAAACAGGCTTTCCTTGACGTAAACCACGTCATCAGGCCTCAGAACATCAAACAGTTCAGCGCTGATTGATGTTAGCGCACCCTTGGCATCCTTGCGTTTGATTTGTATACCGCGCTGAGTGCCGCGTTGCGTCAGACCTCCGCCCATGGACAATGCCTGCATCACAGTCATGTCTCTTTGCAGTCGGTAGGAGCCGGGGCGCTGCACCTCGCCGTAGATATAAAATACCTCCATGCGCGGGACGTACACGATATCACCGTCGGTGACCTCCATATTCTGGGTCATGTCGCCTTTTTGCAGGAGAGCCAGCAGGTCAATGGGGCGTCCACCGATCCCTTCGCTGCCATTTTTCTTGATCAGCACCGCGGCATCGCCGCCACTGGCGTTCACGCCGCCCGCCATGGCCAGCAAATCCACCACTTTGCTGCCCCGGTCGATCGTGTACATGCCTGGCTTGTTCACCTCACCCAACACTGAAACCTGCTGGCTGCGGTACTGTTCGACTATCAAATTGACTTGGGGTGATTTGACGAATCCGCCTTGCTGAAGGAGCGCGCCGATTTTAGCCTCGGCTTCGCGCTCTTTCATTCCCGCGATAAACACTTCACCGATGAGCGGGAAGGAGATACCCCCCGTCTGGCTTATTCTGGTTAGCGTGCTGAGATCGGTATGTTCATATACCGTAATACGCACAACATCGCCAGCCCCGAGAACATAGTCCTTGGCTAAAGCCGGCGCGGGCATAAAACCCAGCGTGGTCAGGAAAAGGAAAACAACAAAGAATCGGTTCAACATGCTCAAAATTTCATGATTAACAGGATGGCGCATTATGGTACTCATTTATGACATTACTGTGACATGGCGGGTACAGAACGACAAAGGCCAGCGTGCCACAATCTTTCCATCAAAAATCAGAAACTCCCTTGCCGATAAAATCTGCGTCATCCTTTTTAGGATCATGATTCACGCCTGGGCCAGCCGCCGCTGCCGGAGCATTTTTATCCGCCGCAGCACCAGCTGCAAATTTCCCTAACCACTCGATTTTGGCCGTTTCACGCAGCCGCTTCACCTCGGCCTCGGCCAAATCCTTGCGTTTCTTGTTGGCCAAAAAACGCTCGATGATTGGCGTCGCCTGCTCTTGCGATAAAGGCTGCTCCTGACTGGCAACCAGGAATAATAACACATTATTTAATGGGGATTCGAACACGGCGATTTCACCATTCTGCATTTGAGATACTTTTGCCAGCATGTCAAAGGGCAACTGTTCCGCAGGCCTTACTATATTAGCGACCTTTGCCTCAACTTTTTTGGCCTGGAGCCATTGGCCCAGTTCATCGGGCGATTTCACGCTGCTCACCTTCGCCTGAAGCTCAGCAAAAGGAATGCTCTTGTCCATCACAATTTCACGCAGTTGATAAATGCGCCGTTTGGAAAACAATTCGGGATGCTGGCTGTAGTAAGCATCAGCTTCACTCTTGCTGGGCGGCGTAACATTCCCCACTGTCTTGTCCAGATAGGCCTGAGCCAGCACTTGGCGCCGCGCCCGTTCCAGTGCCTGCATGATCCGGGGGTCACGGTCCAGCTTGGTTTCGATAGCCTTTTGCATCAATAATTGCTGATTGACGATCTGCTCTCCTACCTGCCGCATACGCTGCTCTGCACCTGGCCCAGCCGCCTGACCCATGGCGGAGAGTTCAAAATTGAGCTGATGGACCGTTATCTCGTCACCGTTAACCTTTGCAACCACTTGGGTTTCGGTTTCGGTCTTGCCACCCGTGTCACTCTTGTCACCGCAGGCGCTGAGGGTGACGAGCAAAAAGGTAGAAAACAGTAGACCGGCGTACTTTGATGTTTTTTGGTGCATTTCCCTTATTCCCACGCTTTTTGTTGGTGCATTATTATACGTTAAACAATATCAGTAGTCATACAGGCATCATGACAACCATCATTAACTTGAACTATCTTGAACTATAATGCAATCATGATGCCATATTTTTCATTGCATGTTATGTGTCACTTACCATAAAGACCTCATCTTATTGTTATAATTAGACAATGTATAACATATTACGAAAATGTCTCCCCGTGAACCAGCATTGCGGCGGCATATAACAAAACAATGCGTCGCCCTTTGACGACGGGTCGACAAAAAAACCCTGAAGTGATGATCGCCTCCACTATAGAATAATGCCAATCAAGACCCCACATTAACTGAATCAATGCTTGAAACGGATAAATAGTGACGCTTTCCGGTAAGTTACGAATCAAAGCCTATGGGCTGGCCTGCCTTTTGGCATGCGTCGCTGGACCGCTCAACCAGGGCTTTGCGGTGGAGTTGCCCAGCATGGGCGACACCTCGGGCGCTATCGTCTCCCCCGACGAAGAACGGCGGATGGGCGAGGGCTTGATGCGCCAGGTTCGGCAATCCACGCTACTGGTTGACGACCCGGAGATCACTGAATACATCCAGTCTCTGGGTTATCAACTGGTGGCGAACAGCGACAACCCCGCCCAGGACTTCACCTTTTTTGTCATCAATGATCCTTCCATCAACGCATTTGCCGCACCCGGCGGGTTCATTGGGATACACATTGGCCTGATACTGGCCGCCGAATCTGAGAGCGAGCTGGCCTCGGTGCTGGCCCACGAAATCGTGCACGTGACACAGCGCCATCTCGCACGCGCCATTGAAAAGGCCAACAAAATGAACGTGCCTACCACCGCCGCATTGCTCGCGGCGCTGATTCTGAGCGGGGGTAACGCTCAAATCGGGCAGGCAGCAGTGATGGCCACCATGGCGGGTAGTGTGCAAAACCGGCTGAATTTCACCCGTGCCCACGAGCAGGAGGCAGACCGCCTCGGGATGCAAATCCTTGCCAACGCAGGATTTAATCCACACAGCATGCCACTGTTCTTTGAGCGTATGCATCAGGCCAGCCGGTTCTATGACAACAGACTGCCCGAGTTCTTGCGCACACACCCTGTCACTTTGTCACGTATCGCGGACTCGCGTAATCGCGCCGAGCAATATTCGGCCAAGGGATACACGGAACGCGAGGCTTATCGCCTGATACGTGCCAAGCTAAGGGTTTTGAGCGCAGCAAACCCAATCAGCCTCATCAAAACATTTGAAGACGCGGTCAAAAAAGGGCGGCAAGCCAGAACTGACGAGCGCTACGGCTATGCCCTGGCCCTGCTCGCCGCAGACCGGTACAGCGAAGCGCGAACCCAAATCAGAAAACTGCTGGAGACGGAACCGAACCGGATCGCTTATCTGGTTGCATCGGCTGACGTCGACATGGCGGACAAACAGCCTGGCGCCGCAGTATCGAGATTAGGTGAGGCGCTCAAGCTGCTCCCTAACAACCATCCCCTTACCATGACATACGCCGAAGCCTTGCTGAATGACGGGCAGGCTGAGACAGCCCGATTGCTGCTGAAAGATCATCTCCGGAGCCGCGACCCAGACCCTGCTTTATATGCACTGCTCGCGCGCGCCGAAAAGGACGCGGGATACACTGTGGACGCGCATCAATCACTGGCGGAATATTATTACCTGAGCGGCGAGACGCGCACCGCGATTGATCAGCTCAACATCGGGCTGCGTCTGGTCCAGGACAAGGATTTTTACCGTGCCTCACGCATCGAGGCGCGGCTCAAGGAGCTGCAGGAGCGAGCACTGGCGGAGCCAAGCAGCGTTAAACCTTAAAACCTCTTTTTGTCCACGAAAAACACGAAATAAAACAAAAGCATGGGCTGCTTCAGCAGATCACCGGATGAGTGGCAAGCAACACGCGATATGCATTTGAATATTTTCGTGTTTTTTCGTGGCATTCGTGGATAACTAAGTTTTCAGGCTAACGATTGGACGACGACTGCACGCTGTTTGCGCGCTCCATCTCCACATTGTGTCTGGCGCGGATAAAATCGACGTCGGAAACGTGCAGCAAGTCGGCAACTTTGCGCACCAGATATTCCTCGTACTTGTCCTTGTGCGCATCGGCGAAAGCGACGCGCCATAGCATTTCCACTACGCGCTTTTTCTGTTCCATGGAAAAGTTTTTGTCGATAAGGCTGGTGAACTGGAACAATGATGTTGCACCGTCCGCCTCCTGCTCGGCAAGCCGCACCAGCTCCTGCGCTTCTTCCGGCGCCAGATTGAAAATGCGCTGAACCGCCTCGGACACGGCGCCACGCTCTTTTTCATTGACATCGTGATCGGCGCGGGTCATTTCGACCAGCAGGGCCGCTGTCGCCAGACGCAGCGCATGCTCGGGATCCGCAGCTTGGCCTGCCCCGCCAATCAACTGGATGCGGCTATCAAAAAACTGGCGAATGGAACGTAGCATGGAATTATCTCCTAGGATTTTATTTAGTTGCCACAAACGACCACATGGATGCAGCGCGCCTTCAAATGTAGGGTGCGCACGGCGCACCCTAGAGAGGCTGGCGAATTGGGTCTAGCATAGGCGGCAAAAACTCACGCTACATTTCTCTCCGCCCGGCAAAAGCGTGAACCAGGGTGCCGCCATCGACATATTCAAGCTCGCCGCCGAGCGGCACGCCATGGGCGATGCGGGCGGCCTTGATGCCACGTTTGCGTACCAGCTCGGCAATGTAGTGGGCGGTGGCCTCGCCTTCTACTGTGGAATTGGTGGCGAGTATCACCTCTTTGACGCCCCCGCTATCAAGGCGCATGACAAGCTGGTCAAGGCCGATTTCCTTGGGGCCGATACCGTCCAGCGGCGAAAGGTGGCCCATCAGCACAAAGTACAAACCTTTATACGTGCCGGATCGCTCGATGGCCTGCACATCCCCCGGTGACTCGACGATGCATAACTGTGCGCGGTCACGGCTGCTGCCCGCACAGAGCCGGCAGAGATCCGTTTCGCTCAAGGTGCGGCAGCAGGTGCAATGACCCACCTTGTCTGCCGCCGCACTCAATGTGTGAGCAAGCCGACGCGCACCGGCGCGGTCACGCTCCAGCAGGTGGAACGCCATGCGCTGCGCCGACTTGGGGCCGACACCGGGCAGGCAGCGCAGGGCTGTGATCAACTGTCCGATCAGGGAGTCGTCCGTCATTAAAACGGCATCTTGAATCCGGGTGGCAGGCCCATCCCCGCCGTCATGCCGGACATTTTATCCTGCGAACGCTTCTCCACCTGACGCACGGCATCGTTGACGGCGGCTGCGAGCAGGTCTTCCAGCATTTCTTTATCGTCCTTCATCAGGCTGTCGTCAATGCTGACGCGCTTGACATCGTGTCGACCGGTCATCACCACACTGACCATGCCACCACCCGCCTGGCCGGTTACTTCCATGTTGGCGAGCTCTTCCTGGGCCTTTTGCATGTTTTCCTGCATCTTCTGGGCCTGTTTCATCAGGTTGCCAAGACCACCTTTTATCATTGCGATATCCTCTTGATATTGGTTATAAACACGGAAGAAAAACAAAAATCACATTTTTTTGGTTTTCGTCTCTGAAAAATCCAAGGATGGATTTTTCAGAGTTTCCTTAATACTACACAGGTTGTATTGAATCCGGCACTACGCGCGCGTTGAAGGTTTCATGCAGCGCGCGGACATTGGCATCATCATTGATCGCCTGGACGGCAGCCTGCTGACGATCAAGGTCGCGCTGCTCCTTGAGCAGTGCGGGCGTCTCGGCTTGGGACGCGCCGATCTCGACCACCACGTTGACTGGCGCGCCATAATACTGGGCCAACGCCTGCTGCAAGCGATCCTCCAGCTTTTTATTACGCAGCGTGACATGGGTGGGCGCCAGGGCCAGAAAAAAAGTTTGTCCATCCCGGTTGCTGAGCGTGCAGTTGGCTGCGAGTTGCCGCGCCATGCCATCCAGCTTGAGCGCCTCCACGACCGTCGCCCATTCATTGCCGAATGCCGCGACGGATTTCAGGCTCGCCTCGGCGACATCCACGGCTGCCGAGCGCTGCGGGGTAACAGGAATTGCCAGAGCGGGTCTTGCCTGGGGCGCTGGTGATGATGGTGCAGGCGTCGCTGCTTGATGCGACGGAGCGGCGGCCACCGCCGACCGCGCCTGCGGCTCTTGCACACCATTGTGTACCGCAGGTAAAGCAAGGTATGGAACATCCGCCGATTTTTTTACATCCACAGGGCGAAACGCCAGCATGCGCAGCAGCACCATTTCCAGGCCGCTGCGCGGGTCTGGCACGAGCGGAAAATCACGCCGCCCGATCAGGCCAATCTGGTAAAACAACTGCACATCCTCGGAAGACAACGCACCCGCCAGGCGCAGTACGGCATCACGGTCACCCAGGCTGTCGTCCACCGCCGCAGGCACGACCTGGGCCAGTGCGACACGGTGCAGCAACGAAATCAGCTCAGCCAGCACCCCGGCGAAATCGGGGGATTGTTCGGCGAGGCTGTGAATCCGCTCCAGCACCGCTTGGGCATCCCCCCCCACCAACGCTTCCGCCAATTCCAGCACGTGCCCCTGCTCGATAGTGCCGAGCATGGCGCGAACTTCGCTTTCCAGCACACTACCACCACCATAGGCGATGGACTGATCCAGCAGGCTCAATGCGTCGCGCAGACTACCGTCAGCGGCGCGGGCGATCTGCATCAACGCGGGGGTGTCACCGCTGATCCCTTCCTTTTCCAGGATATGTGCAAGGTGTTGCTGAATCATATCGATCGGCAAGCGCTTCAGGTTGAATTGCAAGCAACGGGAAAGGATGGTCGCCGGCAGGCGCTGGGGGTCGGTGGTTGCCAACAGGAACTTGACATGAGGCGGCGGTTCTTCGAGCGTCTTGAGCAGAGCGTTGAAGCTGTGCGTGGAGAGCATGTGCACTTCATCGATGAGGTACACCTTATAACGGCCGCGCGTTGGCGCATACTGGACATTCTCCAGCAGGTCGCGGGTATCCTCCACCTTGGTGCGCGAGGCAGCGTCGACCTCGATCAAATCAACAAATCTCCCTTCATCGATCTCTCGGCAGGCGCCGCAGACTCCGCACGGAGTCGAGCTGACTCCCGCCTCGCAGTTCAGCGATTTGGCAAAAATGCGCGCAATCGTGGTCTTGCCCACACCGCGTGTGCCGGTAAAGAGATAAGCGTGGTGCAGGCGATCATTGTCGAGGGCGTTGATCAACGCGCGCAGGACATGCATCTGCCCCACCATCTCGCGGAACGCGTGGGGACGCCATTTACGTGCCAGGACTTGATAGCTCATAGAGGGACTAAAAATAACACAAAGCGGAGGATGATTCGAGACACTTTCGAGGAGAGTTGCAAGGAGTATTGTTGGGTTAGGTTGGGTCCGCTACGCTTGACCCAACCTACTTTAAGAGCCTATCCGGGATTAAAAACCTAAAAAGGCGGCGGCCCGCGCCCGCCGAACCCCGGCACACGAATCCGCTGCTACCGTTGCTCCCTTCCGGGCCTGGCGGGGTTTGCAGCGTATCATTGCGGGAAGACCGGCGCGAGCCACCATTGAACAGACAAGATGGGGAACAAAAAGAACCCGAACCTACAAAAATCACCATAAAACAATAAGATATATGAATATCCCACCAATTGGTGCAGCGTCTTAATTTATCAGCTTCCATCAAAAAATACAACTCAAATCTACGCCACGAAATTCAACGGCGTGGCGGGACTAGCATCCTCCGGCCCAAAGCACTTCGCATAGTCACGACAGACCCCACAACTTGGCGCCTTGCAGACATGAACGCCGATGCTCTCGCACAGTTGCTTGTAGAAGAATTTTTTCATCTTCATGTTGCCGATATTTTTTTCGAAAAGAGTAGTGAAATTTATTTCAAGAATGTCGGAAAGTGTTTGGCGATTAGGCAGCCCAAGATCCTGCCATAAGTGGTTATTACCCAAACAGGCTGTGGCAATGGCTCGGGCTAACCACTCAGTCTCATTATTAATATCTCTGCGATGCTCTAGTGTAGTGTTGCATTCTTGATGGAACTTATTATATCGCCGATTCTCCAACTCTCTGTTGCTATCCCAGAGAGGAGAACATGAATGAGAGTTGCCCCGCAAATTGAACTGACAGACGAAGAGCGAGCCGAGCTAATGAAGCTTGTTCGCTCCAGGCGCACCAGCGTAAGGTTGGCACAGAGAGCACGTATTGTACTGCTGGCATCACAAGGGTTGCAGAACAAGGATATCGCAATGCAAGTAGGTGTGGGGCGCGTGCAAGTTTCGCGCTGGTGCGGACGTTATGCACAATCACGCCTGGCGGGCTCGGCAGCGCGCTCTATGTGTTCATCAATCGCCAGCGCACCAAGATCAAGGTGTTGTACTGGCATCGCAATGGCTTTTGTCTGTGGCCCAAACGCCCGGAGGCGGAGAAATTCGCCTGGCCGCGCGACAATGAATCGGCTACGCAAATGATCAGTCCGCACGAGTTCGAATGGCTGCTGGAAGGCTTTGATTTATGGGCAAATAAACCGCACAAAACGCTGGATTATGCTTCTGTTTCATAAGGATTTTTGGTAGCATATGGCATGCATTCAGCCATACCAAAATCCTTACTTTACCCCCCTAAACTCACCTTTCCAGAGGTCAGATTACCCGAGGTGTTACCGACCGGGGATGATGCAGCATGGACGGCATTGCTACATGCACAGCAGGCAGCGCACCTTGCCGCGCAGCACGCCGCCATTGATTCGTTCGAGAGCCAGGTGCGTGACTACGTCAACCGCCTCGTCGAACAGATGATTCTGGCGCGTCACCGCCAATTTGGCGTCAGCTCAGAAAAAATATCTGGCCAAGGACGCTGGTTCGATGAGGCCGAAGTCCTGGCGGCAGAGTCGACCCCGAGGCGCAAGACCTCGCGCCGATTCCACCCGAGACTGCGGTTTCAGACGCAGGCAAGAACATGCCCGCAGTTAAGGCGCGCGGCAAGCGGGCGCCGTTGCCGACCGAGTTGCCGCGCGTCGAGATCGTACACGATATAGCTGAAGCCCTGCGCACCTGTCCCTGCGGCACGCCCATGGTGGTGATCGGCCAGGAGGTCAGCGAACAGCTCGACATCGTGCCGATGCAAATACGCGTGCTGCGTCACATACGCCCCCGTTATGGCTGCCCCGACAGTATCCATGCGCCGGTCACCGCGCCATTGCCGCCACAGCCACTGCCCAAGAGCAACGCCAGCCCCGACTTTCTCGCCATGCTGTTGATCGTCAAGTTCATCGATGGCTTGCCGCTGGCGCGCTGGGTGATCGGCGCCAGTCAACTGCTGCAACCGCTGCACAACCTGATGCGCGATACCTTGTTTGAGGGCCCGTTCATGCACATTGTCACCTTCACGGTGATATGGACGAAACCGTGGTGCAGGTGCTCAAAGAAAAAGGCAAGAGTCCGACGTCCAATAGTTACATGTGGGTGCAAACCGGCGGCCCGCCTGGCAAGCCGGTGGTGATCTATGACTACGACCCGAGTCGCAGTAGCGAGGTGCCGCTGCGCCTGCTGCAGGGCTATCAAGGCTATCTGATGACCGATGGCTATGACGGCTACAACCCGTTGGCCAAAACCGAGGGCATTGAGCGTCTGGTGTGCTGGGCGCATGTACGACGGCGCTTTGCCGAGGCTACTCGCGTGCAACCCAAGGGCAAGAAGGGCCGTGCCGATGAGGCGGTCGCCCTGATCGGCAGACTGTACGGCATAGAGCATGAGCACAAAGCATCCGCCGATGACGTGCGCTTCCTGGCACGCCAGAAACACAGTCTGCCGGTACTGGATGAACTGCATGCCTGGCTGGGGAAAACACTGCCAGGGGGTCGCGCCCAAAAGTGCGCTCCGTACGGCACTGTCTTAATATGCGCGACTACTGGAGCATGCTGACGCGCTACACGGAACGCGGCGATCTGCCGATCGAGCGCGCAGCCTACCCTCCGGGGTACAACAACCCCTGCGAAAATGCGATTCGCCAGTTCGTGATCGGTCGCAAAGCATGGCTGTTTAGCGACACGCCTGCCGGTGCCAACGCCAGCGCTATTATTTACTCGCTGCTGCAGACGGCCAAGGCCAATGGCCAGGAGTCCTACGCCTGGTTGCGCCGCGTCATGCGTGACTTGCCCGCCGCCAGGACGGTGGAAGAAATTGAAGCGCTGTTGCCGTGGAATTTGCATGCACTGGATTTAACCAGCGAAATGACAACCTGAATAGGTTGGGGTTTGTGGAGCGTTTACGTAGCACTTTACAGCAATAAACACAGCATTTTCCGCGTCAATGCCAAGGAGGGTGACCCGGAAGCCAAACCTCAGCTCTCACAGGCAGCGATGAAACTCGGAATCGAACGTATCCACGCCCACTGCCCGCAAGCCAAGGGACGTGTGGAACGCGCCAATCAACCTTGCAGGATCGGTTGGTCAAGGAAATGCGTCTGGCAGAAATAAACGAAGTGGACAGCACCAACGCCTGGCTACCGGGCCATATCCAGAACTACAGCGGCGGAAGCTCAAGACCCGTCTGATACGCATCTGACCTTGTTGGCTGGGTCGGTCATGGGCGTGCTCTTTGTGCGAAAATGTTATGTCAGGGGAGCGTAATCGTGATGTTCGCGGCGTGGGGGGCTAATTTCACAATGTCGTTATAACCATTGATACTGGCTTGCGTCGCGCGCGACAAACTCCAGTTCAACATCGCATATCCCGACACGGCAATAAGCGCGAAGACCGAGCAGATGACCCATAGCGGAACGTCATTGCGCAGCTTGTTGATGATCTGATCGGGGCGCGCCCAGTGCGGGGCGAAACCCGCGCTTTTGCCTTTCATGTGGGCAATTTCATCACCCAGACGCGCCGTCAGGTATTTCAGCTTTTCTGTGCCTTCAATGATGTATTTTCCCTCGAAGCCCAGCAACAAGCACATGTGAAACACCTCCAATGCCTGGACATGTGATGCACCTTTGGCGCGAAGCTCATCCAATCTGACGAAGAAATTTTCACCGGCAAGGTGATCGCCGAACAAGACCAGTTGCAGCGGGTAGCGCTCCCATGCCGCCCGAATGCTAAATTGAGAACGTAGAATGGTCTCATCGATCGCCGCGCAAAACGCATATTTGGAAGCATGAATATCATCGGCGGAAGCGCCGAGTTTTTTTGCGTTGCGGTCGAAATTATCGAGAAATTCCACCATCTTGCTCGAAAAGGTGACCTCATCTTGCGGTATGCAAAGATTCTTCAACATGAAAAGTACGTAAAAACCGTCGTACATCAGATCCATCAAAGAGTGCGCAGTCGAAAATGACTCCGCAACCGGGCGCTGACTCGCCGGTGCGTCGAGCAAGGAGGGGGCTGACATTTTAATCATAAGGTAACGGCAAGAAGCTCAAGTTTAAGATCGGGGATACCGGAAGGCACATAGATCGAAATAGATTGTGCCTGCAACATACGCTCGTACATTGGGCCTTTATTTTCAACTGAAAAATAATAAGTATCAGGCCGCACCGGGACTGCCCCAGGCACCTGCGGTGTATGCACCAATTTCACACCAGGCATCGCAGATAACACAAATTTTTCCACATCGTCTGGCGCGCCGATTTTGAAACGTAATGGCACGATGTCAACCAGCTCTATCGCAGGTAAATTTGCACCTATCGCCAAGTAAAAAACAGTTTTATCATTGATTTTTCCGGAATCAAGCATGCCATGGTAGTAAGACGGCTTGATTTCAGACAGTGCAATCGAGAAATATTTCGATGAGATCACCGTGTCAAGTAACCCACGAATAATCGAATCAAGCTTGGCAAAGCAGGGGCCGGGGTCTTGATGCGTGTAAACAGGCAAATCTGTCAAGGCGTAATTTTTTGAATACGTCATCAAGGCCCCCGCCAAGCCAAGCAACTGTTCATACAAGCGCTCGGGATGCAAGGCCGGATGATGAAGGTAATGTGTAAGCGAAGAAAAAGCCGAACTCACCGTGTGCAGCAACAAAAACGAAGAAATGTCGCCCGAGCGAAATTCAATAATATTTTTACTCGGCTCGCGGTGGTAACCGTAAAGTGCATTCACCTTCGCTTGCAGAGCATCCATCAATCGACGCAGTTGCAAAAACAAACCCGGCGCACTACGAATAGAGAGGCTGGGCGGTATAAACGTCGGATCCACTTCAAACCCACCTGTTGAGGCGCGGCGTAACCGGACCAGCGGAAAACTCACATAAGAATCACGCGGCTCCAACTCAGACACTAAACGTACAGTCTTCTTCAAGTAAGATAGCTCAGCCTTTGCAGCCTGCGTGAACAGGTCAGGTGTTTCAAGGCTGGTCTGCGCATAACGAGCCGAGCTATTTACGGGATGCCCTGATGGCGAAAAATTGCCACCAAAACTTTTCAGCGATGGTAACGCCGCATAATAAGTGATCGTCTGCTGCGAAAGCGGAATTCCGCTCAAATTTACCGCATCTGGCAGGTCATCCTCGCCCGGAGCTTTGACTATTTCACTGTCCTGAAAAATGAGCGTCAACTCGGACAGACGTAGCGTGTTATTTGATAATGCGTCACGATCCAACAACAAGGCCGCCACACCCCATAAGTAAGGATGGAGAGCATTTACAGTTTCGTGCAGACGGTTCTCATGATATTGGTCCTGCTGCTGGAAGTGTTGTGGGCGTAAAAACAACCCCTCCCCCCATAGAACCTTGGAGTTTATATTCACATTTTCATCTCAATTGAACATATCTACTAATCATATAATTAGCAGCGCACCAGGGAACGTAAGTTTACATTGTCGGCAATAACAGCGCCCGTTCCTACGGTAAGGGCGCACGCATGTACGCCGACTATGATACCTGACTTTTCTGCTTCTTTGGCAGGGAACGTGACCCGCCAGCGCTGAGCCGCAGGGGAACGGAAAAGCGCCACCACACCTATGTAATATGCCTCTTTCGTTACCTTTTCCGTAACTTCATAATGTTGCCCTGGGATAAGCGTTATTTCTTTGACTTCTAGTAGCTCTGCACCTAAAACTTCTTTCTCTTTTTGTGGATTTAGAAAAGTGTCGTAGGTTGCCTGTTGGAAAGCCCCATTCTGCCTGAGTTTGTAGATGCGCGCGACCAAGGCAAGCGGTCGGCCATTCGCACCGGCATTCAAATTCTCCCCGGCATGTAACTTCAGCACAATTGTCCTGGGTGGTTTTTGCGCATCAGGAATCTCCGGAATTTCAGGGATATTAGGGATGTCAGGAATATCTGGTTTTTTTAGCCCAATTGCCTCCAGCGAACTGCTTGCAAAATTGCCAATAGCTGCGCATCCTCCCAGTGACATTAGCCCAAACAGCAGCAATATGCGACACAGTAAAACGGGGCTAATCATTGGGAAAACTCATTAGTGGGTAGTTAAATGTTTCATCTAAATTACAACTTTAATAGTCGCAACAATTGTTTATAATGATCGCAGAATTTCTTCGCTAAAGCCTCGGCATTGTAACACCCTAAGTTTTATGATAAACAGTAGTTACACTGCTGAAGATAAAAAAGTGGCTGCAACTCATACGCCACACACCTTGGGGGACAAGTTTCAACTATGTATAAAAAACAACATAACCTCCTGTATTTATCCGCATTATGCCTCATTCTAGGGGGGTGCACGAACATACCCAAGGCTGGCGACGGCCTAACACTGCCTGTGTTGGCGACGCCCGCTCCGGCCACAGCGTCATTGGCGGATTTGATGGCGGAAGCAGCCAGTGCCACTAGCGCAGGAAAATCAGATAAGGCGTTAGTAATTCTCAATGATGCAGCCAAGCTCTTCCCGGCAGATAAAAAACCATGGGTACAAATGGCGCAGATCGAATTTGATGGCACAAATTACAGTGAGGCCATTGCTAACGCCCTTGAGGCACTGCAGAGAGATCCAAAAGATCAGACATCCAACAGCATTATTGCGGTTAGCGGTTTGCGACTTTCAACAAAAGCGCTCACGGATTTGAGTAATCAAAACAACCTTTCAGGGTCAGTAAAATCGGAAGCACAGGGCCTGGCAAAGATATTGCGCGAAAGCCTGGGCGAGGCGGCGCTAGCACCCTCCCCTCAAGCCAAGCAAGCTGAGACGCCTTCCCATAAGTCCGCGCCCCGTCCCGCAAGAGGAAAGTCGTCTCGTGGCAGCGCCGTCAAACCTGCCATCACCACCGAGAAGGACAATGGCAGCGGGAGTCCGTTTGGGGCGTTAAGGTAAATTGAAATCAGTATTTGTATGTGTGTCGCTTAGACTCAATGGTTCGGGTTGTGTTGCTAGGTTAAATTTATTTTAGAATTTACGTGGAGTTACCCATGGCTAAAAAAGAGAGTATTCAGAAACGCCTGCAAAAAGTGCGTCCACCCAGGGTGCAAATGACGTATGACGTAGAAATTGGCGACGCCATTGAAAGCAAGGAATTACCTTTCGTCATCGGGGTTGCAAGTGATTTGGGTGGCAATTCTGAAATAGAAAAGCCACGCTTAAAAGATAGAAAATTCGTCGGGATCGACAGTGAAAACTTCGACGAAGTGATGAAAGGCATTGAACCCGCAGCCGTATATCGCGTAGCTAACAAATTAAGCGATAAAGGAGGGGAATTTGCGGTGAATCTCAAATTCAAATCCATGGAAGACTTCCGCCCTGAGTCCGTGGTACAGCAAGTAGAGCCGCTGAAAAAACTGCTTGAAGTCCGCACCAAGCTCGCCGACCTGCGCAATAAATTGGCGGGTAATGACAAGCTTGAAGATCTCTTGAATGAAGTGCTCAATAGCACCGAACAGCTTACCACCCTTAGCCAGCAATCCCCAGACAAAGGAGACTGAACCATGGCAACACAACATTCGGCTACGCCATCAGCTGCTACGGTCACTGAAAACTCTTTGCTTGATCAGATTGTTGAGAAAAGCAAGGTTGCCAAGTCCTCGGCTGAACATGAGCGTGCCAAAGATATTATTTCCGAACTGGTAAACCAGGTCATGCAAGGCACGGTAGTCGTGTCCGACAACCTTGCTGCAACCATAGATGCCCGCGTGGCTGAACTGGATCAACTGATTTCCGGCCAGTTGAGCGCCATCATGCACGCACCCGAGTTTCAAAAATTGGAAGGTAGCTGGACGGGGCTGAATTATCTGGTAAAGAATACGACAACCGGGCAAAACCTCAAGATAAAAGTTCTGAATGTCACCAAAAAAGAGTTGATTAAAGATTTTCAAGCGGCGCTGGAATTTGATCAAAGCGCAATGTTCAAGAAAGTATACGAAGAAGAGTTTGGCACTTTTGGCGGCGCACCCTTTGGTGCATTATTGGGTGATTTTGAAATTACCCGCCAACCCGAAGATATGTATTTTGTCGAACAAATCTCACACGTTGCCGCTGCTGCTCACGCGCCATTTATCTCCTCGGCCTCACCTGAGTTATTTGGCCTGGAAACGTACAGTGATCTTGGCAAACCCCGTGATTTGTCGAAAGTATTCGACACCGTTGAATATGCAAAATGGAAATCGTTCCGTGAGTCGGAAGATGCAC
This sequence comes from Gammaproteobacteria bacterium, assembly GCA_040183005.1. Lineage (NCBI taxonomy): Bacteria > Pseudomonadati > Pseudomonadota > Gammaproteobacteria > Gammaproteobacteria bacterium. The sequence goes on along the minus strand of JAMPIW010000007.1, from coordinate 450,548 downwards.
GCTATGTTGGCTTGACGTTGCCACGCTTCCTGGGGCGCCTGCCGTTCAACCCAAAGGATGGCGTGACTGTCGAAGGGTTTAACTTTGTAGAAGATGTAGACGGCACTGATCACAGCAAATACCTGTGGTGCAATGCGGCGTATGCCTTTGGTACCAAGCTCACTACCGCGTTTGAAGACTTTGGCTGGTGTGCTGCGATACGTGGCGTGGAAGGCGGTGGCTTGGTAGAGGATTTGCCAACCCACACTTTCAAGACCGATGAAGGCGAAGTGGCGCTTAAGTGCCCGACAGAAATTGCCATTACGGACCGCCGTGAAAAAGAACTCAGCGATCTTGGCTTCATTTCGCTGGTACATTGCAAAAATACTGATTACGCGGCATTTTTTGGTGCGCAGTCGGCACAAAAAGCAAAAAAATACAACACTGATTCTGCCAACGCAAACGCTGTTCTTTCCGCGCAACTGCAATATATTTTTGCAGTCTCACGCATCGCCCATTATATGAAAGCCATGATGCGCGACAAGATCGGAAGCTTTGCCGCGGCGTCGAATGTTGAAGACTTCCTGAATCGCTGGCTCACACAGTATGTACTGCTGGATGACAACGCCAGCCAGGAAGCCAAAGCCCAATTTCCGTTGCGCGAAGCTTCCGTGCAAGTCTCAGAAGTGCCGGGACGTCCTGGGGTATATCGCGCCGTGTCTTTTTTGCGGCCGCATTTCCAGCTTGACGAGCTATCCGTTTCACTCCGTTTGGTCGCGGAGCTACCTCAATCGACCAAATCGTAACATTTCAATATCCAAAAAATAGCTTCAACAACACAATGTGGAAAGGTGAATAATGGCAATTGACGTTTATTTGCAAATTGATGGTATCAAAGGCGAGTCCAGCGATAGTGCTCACAAAGACTGGATTGAATGCCTGTCTGTTGCGTGGGAAGTGTTACAACCAAAATCAGCCACAGCGTCCAGCAGCGGTGGACACACGGCTGAGCGTTGCGAGCATTCGCCTATTGAAATATCCAAGCTGTCTGATCTGGCAACGCCGCTGTTGTTACAGACCTGCTCTTCAGGAAAAACCATTCCCAAGGCCAAGTTTGAGTTCATGCGTGCCGACGGCAACGGGGAGCGTATTAAGTATTTTGAAATTGATCTAGTGAATGTGCTGATCAGCTCAGTGGCGCCTTCTGTAGCCGAAGGCAACATTCTTAATGAAACTGTTGGCTTGAAATTCTCCCAGGTTAAATGGAAATACATACAACAGAAGATCAGCGGCGGTTCGGGTGGTAACACCTCCGGCGGCTGGGATCTGTCAACCAACAAGGTTGTGTAATTTTCACTTTCTTTGTGAAATCCGCGGCACGCATGTGTCGCGGATTTTTTTGCGTGGATGAAGCAGATATAAATGAAGGGCTTCGCGCCAGGTTTGTTCGATAGGCTAATGGGCGTCGGCGCTCACGCGTTGTCCAGCGGGACGGTAACACGCCTTTCGATGGAGGACCTTAAAGATACTGTCGCCCGCGACCTGGAAGCTTTACTGAATACCAGAACCGTTATACCTGAGGAACTGCTGAAACCCTATCCAGAGAGCAGCAACTCTATAGTGACTTATGGACTAAATGACTTTGCAGGAATGAGTTTGGCTAGTACCGATGACAGGGCAACTATCTGCCGCGCATTGGAGCAGGCTATAGCCAGGCATGAACCTCGTTTGAAAAATGTTGTTGCATCGCTGGAAGTCCGTGAAGGGTCTATCAATCGCCTTAACTTTGCAATTTCAGCACTGCTTGTAGTACATCCGGCACAAGAACCCGTCAGCTTCGATGCTGTGTTGCAGCCTTCCTCCCTGCAATATTCGATTAGCAAAACATACCGTTCGACACGCACGGCTGAATAACATGAACGAACTACTCCCCTATTACGAACGCGAACTTGGTTTTTTGAGGCGATATTCGCGCGAGTTCGCCGAGCGTTATCCAAAAATCGCCGGCCGCTTGTTAATGTTCGGCGAGGTTTGTGAAGATCCTCATATTGAGCGCATGATCCAGTCGTTTGCGCTACTTAATTCCAGAATCTCAAAGCGGCTTGACGACGATTATCCCGAGTTTACGGAGGCACTCTTTGAAGTGCTTTACCCGCATTATTTGCGGCCGTTTCCATCTTGCTCAATTGCTCGCATCGACTTCAGCGCCGCTGCCGCGCAACTGACCACTCCAACTCTGATTCCACGTGGCACGGAATTAACCACTCGCCCTGTCAAGGGCGCTCCATGCAAATTCAAGACAGTTTACGACATTAATGTTGCGCCGTTGCGTTTATCGAGCGTCAAGTTCGATTCGATTATTGAACCACCAGAATCGGTGCTGCCGCCATTAAACGCGACATCCAAAATCAGCATTACGGTCGAGTCAACATCAGAACAAGCTGGATTTGCGCAGCTAAATGTAAAAGCGCTGCGTGCTTTTATTGATGGTGAGCCTTCCTTTTGCGCGGGATTAAGAGATACCTTGTTCATGCGTACCGTGTGTGCTTATGTTGAAGCACCTCGCACGGGCCGCTGGGTTTCGCTGAAAAAAACACCAATAAGCGCGGTTGGTTTTGAAGAGGATGAATCACTGATTCCCTTTTCAGCGCGCTCGCACCCAGCCTATCGCTTACTGACAGAGTATTTTTCTTTTTCTGAAAAATTCAATTTTTTTGACATCAATCTTCAGGATATCGCCAAGGCTCTACCAGCAGACTGCAAGACCTTTGTCCTGCATCTAGTACTCAGTGGTGTGCGTGCCGATTCAAATATGGCGCGCATGCTCACCAATTTGTCTACCAATAATGTCCTGTTAGGCTGCACCCCTGTCATCAATTTATTTAAACAGCGCGGTGATCCTATACGCTTAACGCATACTTCGACGCATTATCCAGTAGTAGGTGACTCCCGGCGTGCTTTTGCATATGAGGTCCATAGCATCGATTCAGTAAAGTTGGTGCGGCAGACGCCGCAAGGTGAATCAATCACGGAATTTAGACCATTTTATTCTTTGCGGCACAATGAAACCCCGGAAAAAGAAGGGCATTACTGGGTCATGCGGCGCGATGAGATGGTGGCGGCTAAAAGCCCGGGGTATGAAACTGAAATTTCTATTGTGGATATCGACTTTGATCCTGCCGCAATCGAAACCGATACGCTGAGCATTGAACTTACCTGTTGTAACCGTGATTTACCCGCTTCATTGACCTATGGATTACCCGGCGGAGATTTATTTCTTGAGGGTGGTTCAATTGCACGCTCTATCAGTTTTTTGCGTAAACCGTCTGAGTCGTATCGCTTCGAGCGAGGACGTGGTGCGCACTGGCGCCTCATCTCGCATCTCTCTTTGAATTATCTCTCTCTTTCCAAGGGGGGGCTGGAGGCATTTCAAGAGATGCTGGGGCTGTATGATCTACCAAGGTCAGCCGCATCACAACGCCAGATTAGCGGTATTGTCGGCATTGAGCATAAGGCAGCCAAGGCTTGGTTGCCCGGCAATCCTTTCGCGTGTCTCGTGCGCGGAATAGAAGTGCGTATGACGATTGACGAGGAAGGTTTTGTGGGCAGCGGCGTGCATGTGTTCGCGCATATCGTAGATCGATTTTTAGGTTCATATGTCCACGCCAACAGCTTCACCCAATTAATTATAATTTCGGCTCTTCGCGTGATCGTGTGGGTAAATTTCATGTTTTTTAGAGCCTCGGGAGCATAGACGTGAGTATTTTTAGTCGCAGATATTCTTCATCGCGCAGACCATATGCACGGCGTTGGATGACGCATATCTTATTGTTGAGCCCCTCAACAAAGCCGAGTGAAACTTTATTCTCTGGCTTGCAATAGGCTGCGATCCCATCCCAATGGCGCTCAACCATCTCGGCAAATTTCTCGTAAGGTTTCAGGCGCTGCCACTTCAGGCTGGTTTTCCAATTCTCGAAGAAACACCGCGCCCATGCTTCGCTCCTGTAATCCCACAACTGGCCAAACGACTCTTTCAGCAGGTACGCCGTGTTCAGCCGTTTGTTCGCTGCCAGCAAAGCCTTCAAAGAACGTCTGCCGTCCAGTGTCAGATTTTCGTGATTGGAAAGCAGTACGTATTTCTGCCCCTTAATGTAGCGCCTATCCTTGCCCTGAAGACGTGCATATTCCATCTTTCTGACTTTATCCAGAGCATCGCCGAGATGGCTCATGATGTGGAATTTGTCGAACAGGATGGCCGCCTGCGGGGCGCGTTCGTTGGTTACGTTACGAAAGGGCTTCCACATATCCATCACTGCAAGACAAATGCCTTTGGATTTCTTCTCTCCCAGCCAGTCATAGAACTGTCGCATGCTGTCCTCCGAACGGTCGGCACCGCCAAACCAGATGGGACGACCACGGATCAAGTCGCTGACTACAATGCGATAGGTATGTCCTTTGCGAATCGATATTTCGTCGATGCCAATGGCCTTGGGTGCTGGCGTTCCGGCGCGTTCCAGTTGCGCGGTCATGTATTGCTTGTCCAGTTCCTTGACGGTGTGCCAGTCCAGAAGCAATTCGCGGGCAATGTCCGACACCGTGCTGGCGCGACACCGTCTGCCTACATACCAAGAAAATCGCTTTGTATAGAGTGGGTTGTCGGCGAGAAAGTCGAGTCGTTCGCGTTTCACTTTCCCGCAGTGCCGACAAAGCACCCGTCGAATTTCGATTTCCAGATAGATACGTGTGTCGCCACAGGAGAGGTCGCGAACTCGTCGAAGCCTCTTGTCGTACCAACCAGAGCGCGTTCTGCCGCAACTGTTGCAGGCCGTTTTTTTGAGCGCCGAACGAGCGTGATGATCCGTGCTTTGGAGTCGCCAAAGATGCCGCGTATCTTTTCCAGCGGGCGAAAACAGGGGAATCGATATGCGTCGAGAATGCGTTTGGGTTTGCGTGAAATAGCCATTGAAAAAACCTCCCATTTTCTGCAACAGGTGCAGGATGCATTTTGCCTGATGCCACAAGGCTTGCGGAGGTTTTCATGTTAAATTTCACCCACTCGATTTCACGAAGACCCATAATTTCAAAAAAAACCGGGGAGGAGCTGCTGAGATGCCTACCGCGAAGCGGAGACATGAGCCTAGTGTAATTCAGCGCTTGCTCGACGAGCCTTATCGCTTTGAATTTTTTCAGGCGGTCAGGATGCTTGAGCTATGGCTCAAACGTAATGGCGTGCCACATGACAGTGCAGTGGCGGATTATCTGCGCTTCAAGAACAGCATCTCGTTGAGTTTTCCGGCCAGCGAACTGGATGCGCTGAACCCTGACCCGAAGTCGATTGCCAGAACCGCTCAGGACTTGCTGGCAGCACTACAAAAAGACACGCTGAATCACATTGATCTCACGCCCACATTTATGGGTTTTTTGGGGAGCAGTGGCGTTCTGCCTAGTCATTACACAGAGCGCATAGCTGCGCATGTGATATACGAAAAAGACGAGGGTCCACGCGCTTTCCTGGATAGCTTTTCGAATCGCACCCTAGCGTTATTCTACGAGGCGTGGTGTAAGTATCGGCTTGAATTCAAGTACGAGATTGGCAGGAACGACCGTTTCCTGCCCTTGCTGTTGTCCTTTGCCGGCTTATCCCATCGTTCATTACGTGAAAGATTAAGTGAAGATGGTCAGGGCCTTCTGGATGAGTCGATGGGGTATTATGCGACGGCTCTAAGCCATCGCCCCGCCTCTGCGGCCTATATCCGGCATGTGCTGAGTGAGTACTTTGGCGTGCCCATCGCCATTGAGCAATTTATTGGTCACTGGTATGAAGTGCCGCATGAACAGCAAACAAAACTCGGGGAAATCAATACCACCTTGGGCTCTGAAGCGATGATGGGCGCCCGCGTATGGCAGCGTGACCTACGTTTGCGGCTGATAATTGGTCCGCTCGACAAGAAAAATTTTGATGCGTTTTTACCCGGTGGCATAGCTGCTAAATCCTTGGAAAAAATGCTGTCAATGTTCACCGGCTTATGTCTTGAATATGAAGTTCAGCTTATATTTCACAGGAATGAAGTGCAGGGAACGGCCTTGCTATCCGATAGCGAATGTGGACGTCTCGGATGGGACACTTTTTTGGCGCCAGAGTCAGGATTGACTGACCGTGCTGACGTCCGGTACGAAATTCACGCGCTTTGAATGAAAGAAGCAATGATACACAACGACATAAGCCGTAGCGCACGCTACTTCTGTCGCCATGTATATTTAGCAACCTCTTCAGCGTGATTGAGTGAGAGAACATAAATACCGGCTGTATTGTTACCCCATATTTATATAGGCCATATTTAATAGGAAATTGCAGTAATGAGCATCAATCTTAAAACGCTGATCAGCAAGCTCAACAATACATCACGCATCGCAGCCACACGTGCCGCCAGCCTCTGTGTCGAGCGTGGGCACTACGAGGTCGATATCGAACACCTGTTCCTCGCCCTACTAGAGCAGCCCAAGAGTGACTTCGTTGTCATTGCCCGGAAATGCGGGATCAGCGTGGCGGGGTTGGAGGCGGATTTACACGCCGAAATCGGCCGCTTCAAGGCGGGTAATTCACGCACACCGGTGTTCTCTCCCCATCTGCCCAAGCTGTTCGAGCATGCCTGGCTGATCGCCTCGCTCGACACCGAATCCGGACAGCCCAACACGATACGCAGCGGCCACCTGCTGCTGGCGCTGCTGACCGAACCCGATCTGGTGCAGCTTGCCTACCGTGGCTCCAAGTTGTTCGTCAAGTTCAAGGTGGACGAGCTCAAGCACAATCTCGCCAAACTCACTGACGGCTCGCAAGAGGCCCCTGCCGGTGCGGGGGTTTCGGGCGGCACCCCTGCGGTTCAGCCGGGCGGCGACGATCCCGCAGGTGAGCTGGCGGGCAAGGCGGCCCCCGCCAAAACACCGGCGCTCGATCAGTTCACCACCAACCTCACGCAGCGCGCGCGCGAGGGCAATGTCGACCCGGTGATCGGCCGTGACATGGAGATCCGCCAGGCGATCGACATTCTCATGCGCCGCCGCCAAAACAATCCCATCCTCACCGGCGAGGCGGGCGTGGGCAAAACCGCCGTGGTCGAGGGCCTGGCGCTGCGCATTGCGCTGGGGGATGTCCCCGAGGTGCTGCAGGGTGTCGAGATACATACCCTGGACATGGGCTTGTTGCAGGCCGGTGCCAGCGTCAAAGGCGAGTTTGAAAACCGCCTCAAGAATGTCATCGATGAAGTCAAAAAATCCCCGCATGCCATCGTGCTGTTTATCGACGAAGCGCACACCATGATCGGCGCCGGTGGCCAGGCCGGACAGAACGATGCCGCCAATCTGCTCAAGCCTGCGCTGGCGCGGGGCGAGTTGCGCACCATCGCCGCCACCACCTGGAGCGAATACAAAAAGTACTTTGAGAAAGACGCCGCCCTGGCGCGCCGTTTTCAGGTCATCAAGGTCGAGGAACCCAGCGAAGAGCTGGCCTGCGCCATGCTGCGCGGCATGGCGCCGTTGATGGAAAAACACTTCAATGTACGCATCTATGACATCGCCATCACCGAGGCGGTACGCCTGTCACACCGTTACATCAGCGGCAGGCAATTGCCGGACAAGGCCATTAGTGTGCTCGATACCGCCTGCGCCAAGGTCGCGCTGGGCCAGAATGCAACGCCTGCGCTGCTCGACGACATCGATAAAAACCTGGCGCGCATCGACGCGGAGATGGCCGCGCTGGCGCGGGAAGAACGTACCGGCGAAACACATGCGGCGCGCTTGCAGGATCTGCGCGAACTGCACGCATCGTTGAGCCGCGATCGCACGGCGCATGCCGCGCGCTGGGCGCAGGAAAAAGCCCTGGCGGAAAAAATCATCGCCGCGCGCGGCGCGCTGGAAACACAGCACGCCCCTGACGCGGGGGGCGGCAAAGCCGCACCCGGCAAGGCGGGCAAGAAGTCCACCCCGGATTCGAAAGAGGCCCGCGCGCTGCAGAAGTTCGGCGAGGAACTTAAACTCCTGCAAGGCGAGGCACCGCTGGTACCGGTGCAGGTCGATGGCCATGTGGTGGCCGGGATCGTCTCCGCCTGGACGGGCATCCCGCTGGGCAAGATGGTCAAGGATGAGATCAAGACCGTCCTCAACCTCAAGGATCTGCTGCAGGAGCGCGTGCTCGGGCAGGCGCACGCCATCGAGGCGGTCGCGCAGCGGGTGCGCACCGCGCGCGCCAATCTGGACGACCCCAACAAACCCAAAGGCGTGTTCCTGTTCGTCGGCCCCTCCGGCGTCGGCAAGACCGAGACCGCGCTGGCGCTGGCCGATGTCCTGTTCGGCGGTGAGCGCAAGCTCATCACCATCAATATGAGCGAATACCAGGAGGCGCACAGCGTTTCGGGCCTCAAAGGCTCCCCGCCGGGCTATGTCGGCTATGGCGAGGGCGGCGTGTTGACCGAGGCGGTGCGGCGCGCGCCCTACAGCGTGGTGCTGCTCGACGAGGTGGAAAAGGCCCATCCCGACGTGCTGGAGCTGTTCTTCCAGGTGTTTGATAAAGGCGTGCTGGACGATGCCGAGGGCCGCGAGGTCGATTTCAAGAACACCCTCATCATCCTGACCTCAAATGTCGCCTCCAGCCTGATGATGCAGGCGTGCCTGAACAAGGACGCGGCGGACCTGCCCACGCCCGCCGCGCTTGAGGAAACGATCCGGCCGCAGCTCATGAAGGTTTTTAAGCCCGCGTTTCTGGGGCGTTTGAAGGTGATCCCCTATTACCCGATCTCCGACGACGTGCTGGCGAGCATCATTCATTTAAAACTGGGCCGCATCCAAAAACGCATCGCCGCCAACCACAAGGCGGAGTTCGTCTACGACGAGGCGCTGGTCGAGGCGGTGCTGGCGCGCTGTACCGAGGTGGATTCGGGCGCCCGCAATGTCGATAACATCCTGAATGGCACGGTGCTGCCGGAGATTGCGGAAAGCGTGCTGGCGAAAATGGCCGAGGGCGCGCCCATCGCCAGGATCAAGGTCAGCGCCAACAAGCAGGGCCAGTTCAAATATGCCATCAAGTAGCGGCGCGCCCTCCCCGCTTCCTCGTGAAGTATTGGGGCGCACCCTTACAACGACAAAAAAACACAAGCACACAGGCGTCTTATGACCATCGACATTTCAACACCTTTACAGACAGTCACGGACGCGCTGTCGGCCCTTTTGAACCCGTGGAGCCAGGCCAGCCGCCTGCTCAAATTGACCACTCCGCTCGGTGCGGACACGCTGCTGGTGGAGTGCGTTACCGGCCGTGAGGGCCTGAGCCAGGGCTACAAATTCGAGATCATGGCGCTGTCCACTGACGCGCACCTGGAACTCAAGGCCCTGACCGGCCAGCCGGTGCTGCTGGAGCTGCTGACGGCCACGGCCGCGGGGTCGACGCTGCTTGCTGCCGCGCTGCCGTTGACGGGGACATTGACGGGCGCGGGCGAGCGGCGCCCCTTTCACGGCCACGTCACGCGGGCCGAGGTGGTCGGCGCCAATGGCGGCCTGGCCCGCTATCGCCTAGTCGTCGAGCCCTGGACGGTGTTTCTGGGGGCAAGCCGTGATTCCACGACCTATCAGGACATGAACGTCTTCGAAATCCTCGAATCCGTCTTCCGGGATTACGAAGGACAAGGCGCGCTCGCCCCGGCCTGGCGGCTCGACATCGCCGACCCCGGCCTCTACCTCACGCGCTCGCTCACCACCCAATACCAGGAGACCGACCTGGCCTTCGTCGAACGGCTGATGAATGAAGAGGGCCTGTTCTATTTTTACGAACATGAGGGGGATGCTGTGAGCCCCACACGTGGCCGCCACACCCTGGTGATCGCCGACCACAACGGCGCGTTTACGCCCAATCCCCAGGCCGACATCGACTTCACCCAGCCCGGCGCGACGATGAAGCGCGACAGCATGGACCGCTGGCGCGGCGAGCGGCGTTTACAGACCAACACCGTGGCCCTTAGCGGCTGGGACTACCGCGGCCTCGACACCCGCCCGGTGGTGGCCCACGGCAGCGCGGAAAATGGCGGCGACGGCCTGAGCCTGGTGAGCCGGGACGCGCCGGGCCTTTACCCCTATCCCACCCGCGAACAGGGCGAGCGCCGCGCCAATCATCGTAAGCGTCCAGCCGCCCCATCTATACAACTCAGCCTGATGTCTGTACAGACCGCAATGGCAGCAGATCATCAATGCGGCTGTTAGGCCAGGTCGGCAGTTTCTCCAGCGTATCCTTCAGCCAGGCAGCCGGCTCGATGCCGTTAAGTTTCGCCGTTGCGAACAGGCTCTGGATGGCGGCGGCGCGGCGGCCCGCGCGTTCACTGCCGGTGAACAGCCAATTCTTTTTACCAAGCGCAATAGGACGGATGGTGTTTTCCACCGGGTTGTTGTCGATGGGGTAACGGCCATCCCCGAGGTAGCGCTTGATTGCATCCCAGCGTTTGAGGCTGTAGTCGATGGCCTTGGCGGTGCCGCTACCCGTGGCGGTGGTGAGCCGTGTGCGCTGGAGCCAGGCATGGAATTCGTCCAGCTTCGGCTTGGCGTGTTGCTGGCGTAATGCATGACGATCTTCGATGCCCAGGGTCTTGCCCTGATCTTCGATGGCGTAGAGTCCGGCAATGCGCTTCAATGCCTCGGCCGCAATCGGGCTCTGATGGGCGGCATGCAGATCGTAGAATTTCCGCCGCGCATGGGCCAGGCACGCCAGTTCCACCACGGCGTGGGCGAACAGGCCTTTGTAGCCGGCATAATCATCGACCATAAGGGCACCCTTCCAGCCTTGCAGGAAGTTCCTGGCATGTTTGCCGCGCCGGTCGGCCTGGTAGTCGAAGAGGACGAGGGGGTCTCCCTGTTCGAGATCGCAACTTCGGTAGGCCCAGAGGAAGGCGCGTAGCGTTTTTCCCCGTCCGGGGTCGAGTTGCTGCACCGGGGTCTCGTCGGCGTGCAAGACGGTGCGCTGGCGGAGTCTCTCGGCCAGCCGGTCGGCCAGCGGCTGGAGTGCCACGCCAATGCGACCTACCCATTCGGCCAAGGTGGAGCGTGACAGGGTAACCCCACTGCGGGCCGCGATCTGCTCCAGCCGGTAGAGAGGCAGGTGATCCATGAATTTGCTGACCATCACCCAGGTGAGCAAGCCCGGCGCCGCCATGCCGCCGTCGATGACCGCCGGCGGAATCGGCGCCGCACTGACGGTCTCACAAGCACGGCAAGCATACTGCGGACGAATGTGGCGATGCACGAAGAAGCGGGCGGGCTCGACATCCAGTTGCTCGCTGATGTCTTCGCCGATCTTGACCAGATCCTTGCCGCACTGGCCGCAGGTGCAACCCTCAGGTTCGTGGCGATGCTCGATGCGCGGGAGATGATTCGGCAACGGCTGGCGACCGGCGCGTTCGCGCTTGGGTTGCTGGGTAGATGCCAGCTGTTCCACTTCGGCTTCCAGCGCACTGGTGTCGGTATTCCAGCTTTCCTCGAACAACTCGCGCTGCTCCAAGGAGAATTGTTCGCTCTTGTTGGCAAAGCGAATGCGCTTGTAGTAGGCGAGTTCGAAGGTCAGGGCCTGGATTTTGAGGTCGGCGTGTTTGAGCTGCTGGTCGCGCAGTGACAGTTGATCGCTTAACTGTTGTACTTTGTTACTCTTTTCGTCGAGCTGCTGCATCGCCAGCACAGCCCAGTTTTTGAGAGCGGCAGGAGCGTCTTGCAGGGCTGCTTCGGCAACGTTTTTCATGACAAAATTATACCATGAAACACCGCAGAAAGCCGCATAAATACAGGTTTTTATTCACCATTTTTCATGGCGGCTTCAATCGTCACAAACGCCAGTCGGCCGCCGGTTGGGCCGACATCCGCTGCCAGTCGACACCAGCAATCAGCCACTGCCATTGGGCAAGTTCCAATGACCAGACCGGACTGTCCGCCTGCGGCCAGACGAAGCGCCCCCGATGCAACCGGCGCTGGCACAACCACACGCCATTGCCATCCCACAGCAACACCTTGAGCCGATCACCGCGACGGTTACGAAACACATAGGCCGAGCCATCGCAGGGGGCCTTGCCCAGCGCCTGCTGCACCCGCAGCGACAGACCATCGATGCCCACCCGCATGTCCATCGGCGCGACCGCCACCCAGATCGTATGCGGCTGCGCAATCATGACAAGCCCCGCAGCAAGGTTGCCAGCCAGCTTGCCGAAACACCGGACGGCAGCGTGAGCTGCCACCCCCCGCGTTCTGCAACACCAACCCAGCACCGTTGACCTCCTCGATCTGCACGGGCACCAGCGTGACCGCATCCGTGCCGCTCACGCAAACGTCGTTTCGACGGTCTTTGGCGATCCGGTAGCGAAGCTGCTTCGGCACCAGTCCATGCTGCCTGCAATAATCAATCTGCTTCAGGCCACTACACCGCCAGGCCGCGACGTGCTGCTGCCAGTAGTGGCGACTTGCCTCCAACGATTTCATATTCATGTGCCGCTCTCCTGTGAAAACCACAGGGTGGCGCAAGGGTAACTATAAAAACAGGTGGGACGGCTGGACGCTTACCAATCATCTGCTCCAGGCCTTGGAGGTGCGCAACAAGATCTTCACCGGCGCGGGTACCGTGCGCACCCTGGCGCCCGGCACCACGTTTACGCTGCACGGCCATGCCGGGTACGATCTGATGTCGTTGGCCGGTGCTACCGCCCCCTTGGGGAGTACCGGGACAACGGCGGACACAGACAACACCTTCGTCGTGCTGCGCGTGATCCACCGCGCCCATAACAACCTCAACGCCGATCTGCACGCCCAGGTCGAACGGGCGCTGGGCACGGTGGTGACGAACGGGCCGGACGGGGATGACGCACCCGGCGCCCGTCCCCTGTACCGCAACTGCATCGACGCGATCCGCAGCCACATCCCCTACCGCAGCCCGGCTGCCGACAATCACGGCCGCGCCCTGCACCCCAAGCCCCGCGCCCCCGGCCAGCAGAGCGCCATCGTCGTCGGCAGCGGCGGCCCGGTCCACACCGACCGCGACCACCGCGTCAAGGTGCAGTTTCACTGGCAGCGCGGCGCCAATAGCCACAGCCGCCTGGCGCATCCCAACCCCGACGGCCACACCGGCGCCCCCGCCGATGACCGCGCCGGTACCTGGGTGCGGGTCGCCACCCCGCTGGCACCGATCGCCGGGGCCAATTGGGGCAGCCATGCCCTGCCCCGCGTCGGCCAAGAGGTGCTCATCACTTTTGCAGAAGGCGACATCGACCGCCCCGTGGTCGTCGGCGGCCTCTACAACGGCCGCGGCCAGGACGACGCGCAGAACAACCAGGTCAGCCACGGCACGGGCAGCGCCACCGGCAACGCCCCGGCGTGGTTTCCCGGCGAGAAGGAGGGCCACGCCCACCCCGCCGCCCTGTCCGGCATCAAGAGCCAGGCCCTAGCCGCCAGCCAGGCGGGCAACGGCGCCTACAGCCAACTGGTGTTCGACGACAGCCCCGGCCAGAGCCGCACCGTGCTCCAGCACCATGCCCAGCCGCACCACGGCACCGCAGAACTCAACCTCGGCCACCTGCGCCACCAGACCGACAACCAGCGCCTCGCCCCGGCGGGCTTCGGCGCCGAACTCAAAACCCGGCACAGCGCCGCCCTCAGAGCCGGAGCAGGCCTGCTGATGACCACCGACGCGCGGCGCAACGCCAGCGGCACGCAACTGGACTCACGGGAAGCCCAGGCACAGATCGAACACGGCCACCAACTGCAAACCGCCCTGGCCTCCACCGCGCAAAAGCATAACGCCAAACTCAAGGACGAACCCGCCGCGGAAAAACTCCCTGCGATTGCGCAGATGCAGCACAGCATTGACGTGGTGAAAAGCACGGCCGCGACGGACAACCCCGTCACCGCGTATAGCGAACCGCACCTGCAACTCTCAAGCACAGCGGGCATCGCCGCCGGCACCCCCGCCAATGCCATCCTCACCGCAGGCCACACCAGCAGCCTGACCGCCGGGCACGACATCAACCTCGCCGCCCAGGGCGGCAGCTGCCACCTGGTCAAAGACGGCATCAGCCTGTTCACCTACGGCAAGGCCGGCAACAACAACAAACCCAACCAGGAAACCGGCATCAAACTCCACGCCGCCAGCGGCAAGATCACCTGCCAGAGCCAGTCGGACCAAACCAAACTCACCGCCGACAAGACCATCACCGTCGCGAGCATCACCAAGAGCATCACTATTGCGGCCAGCAAGCACGTGCTCTTGACCGCGGGCGGGGCGTATATCAAGCTGGCGGGCGGGAATATCGAGATCCACGGGCCGGGGGCGATGGCGTTTAAGGCGAGTATGAGGGAGTTGGCGGGGCCTGCTGGCGGGAGTGTGGCGGGGGTGAGTTTGCCAGTGCCTTCCGAGCTTTACCTAAAACCAACCGAGGAACCACACAGCTTGCGTTTTGCCGCGCTCGGTGCCGATGAAATGCTAGGATTATCAGGCTGGGCCGGTCATCCATTTTCAATTGTGGATCGTGATGGAAAAGCCGTGGCTCAAGGTACTGTTGCAGAAGATGGCCGCTTGCCGCGCGTGACAACTCCGCGCACCCAATCGCTCACGCTACGCTTGGGCGATCCCAAAGGTGCGCAATTGGTTCCCGGCCCTTCGAGCGCACACGAGCCAATATCAGCCATGCCTAGTGTGGATGAAGATTCCGGCGAAGAGGAAACATTGCAAAGTGCCTCGACAGAAAATTCCGACGACGCCCACGCCGCATCGCACGTCATCGCCAACCGCTACTTCAAGGAAGTGTTGGGCGCAACATCGCACCACCGCACTGAATTCCTGTCTGAGTCGGCCGTGGCAGAACTCCTCAACAAGGCAAATGCCTCCTGATACTGAACGAGACACTCAACATGATGCGCTTCGTTAAAGCCACTTACCACCCCAACATCAAAGCCGCCGAGTTCATCGCGGACGATGGTCGTCACCTCATTCGCACGGGCGGATCGCTGCAATGGCGCATTTGCAACGCAGGCAATCTTGTTTCGCCCATCGCCAATGGTATACCGTGTCCAAAGAGTACCAAGGGCTACATCGGCTTTGCCAAGACAGCCAACAGTGATCACCACTTCTTCATCTTTCCCAATTACGAGACTGGCCGCGCCGAACTCAAGGCGTCTTTGCTTCGTAAATACAAAGAAAAAACACTGAGTGAAACCATCAAAGTCTATGCGCCCAAGCACGACGGCAATGACACCGACAGCTACATCAAAAATCTCAGCAAGATGTCCGGCATAGAAAAAGACACTAAGATCAAAGACCTCAACGATGCTCAACTCAACGCGCTCATGGATAGCATTGAAAAGCTGGAGGGCTATCACGCCAATGCCGACACCCGCAAGGAAGTCTGGGTCAACGTGAGTCATATCCAAGCTACCGATGGATCAAGGCCGCTGGCCGATGAAGAAATCATCGTGCGAGTGGATGGCAAAGAAACCACGCTCAAATCCAACGCCGTCGGCCAGTTCCCGCCTATAGTGCATGGCACAGGCACAGCGGAGATTCATCACAAAACAATCGATGGTGACTTGAGGAAGGTTGGCGAACTACCAGTCGACAAAGGGCAGCACTGGAATCTATTGACCAAGGTCGCAGAATTCTTCGGAACGACGGCACCCGTTAAGGCACCGGACACGCCCATCACGAAGAAGCAGCCGCTTCAATACACTGTACAACCCGGTGACACGCTGGGTAAAATTGCAAAGCGTTTCAAATTAAGTGTCGAGCAAATTAAAAAGGACAATCGGCTTATAAAGGACATGATACTTCCTAGTCAGGTGCTTGGCATTAACCAACCCGCTCCGGCATTTATTGCGGCGACCTCAGCTAAGAAGGCTGCACCAAAAGCGGCAGCTTCAGCCTCTACACCACAAACAAAAAATACCCCCAAACCAAAACGTTTTCCGACGGCTGAAAACCAGACTGCTGCGGCACGATCTAAAGAAGGCGCGGGCGAGCCACTCGCACTCATCATACCCGAAGATGGTGTTGCGCCTTGGATGAAATATGCGATAGCCGAAGCGAAAAGGTTGAAAGGCGAATCAGAAGCAGAAATTGAGAAGGACATCAACTACCACCAGGAAATAAAGGGCGGCCTTAAAAGCTTGGTGGGCACGAAAAATGCGTGGTGCGCTGCATTTACAAATTGGTGCTTGATGAAAGCGGGTTATCCTATTCAAAACCCAAAAGAGACAGGGTTTGTGGATTGGTCGGCAGCCAAGGTGCGGGCTGATGGGTTCAGGCAACTGCACGGCAAGAAGGAGTCAAAAGAACAAAAATACGACGATATTCCATTTGTGCCAAATCCACTATTTATCAAAATTGCTAAACCTGTATATGGGGCGATTGCAGTTGTCACTACTCCTGGAAAGCATGCTCGTGGACAGCATGTCGGGTTTGTCTATTCCAGCATTGATGAAAATCATGTTTGCCTCCTTGGTGGAAATCAAAATGATAGAGTAAAATTTTCACCTTTCAACATTACTCCAATACCAGACCGAATCGTCATTAAAGACAAAAGTAAAAAAACAGTTAAGGGGCGAAAAGACTATTTAGAATTTTTTCTCCCCTCGATATACAGTAATCCGGACAAAAACAACACCAGTGCACTTCAGGTTTTAGATGTCGAAGAGCTCAATAAATCTATCGGAATTGAAAAGAAAAAAGTAGTTGGTGAACGCGAAACTACGAGGTAACTATGTTTATAAAAAAGTCATTATTGATTATCGCTGCACTTTTTGCATGCTTGAACGCATTTGCTGGCTCTGTTGAGGGTCCCTATATTGTATGGGTAAATCTTTCGAAAGAGCCATCCGAAGTTGATAACAAAATACGAAATTACCTCAATCATGGGGACGATTTGTGCTGGAACAACGACGCATTGATTTTTATGCGTAGCAGACCCCCTGAAATCTCAAAGGAACTGATAAATTCAGCGATCATAAAGCACGAAACAAAAGCAATAGCGAAACTGAATAGAATACTTAAAAAACCATTTGGTGAGGCAAATGACGGATTCGACGGGATCATCGTATATGGCGATCAACCTAAACCAAAAATGTACAGCCTAACTACAGGTCTGCGGCAAGTCAAAAGTGAATCAATAAACAGTAAGAAGGAACTTGAAATATCACTTTGCATCCTCATGCCAGAAATTATTCGAAAACCATAAAAAATTAAATTTAAACGCGGTAAGTTGTGTTTGTAGGTTGGCGCTGAGCCTGCGAAGCCCAACATCTCACCATCGCCTGTCCCTTTCCCTGCCAGAGCAGCCCAAGAGTGATTACACAACCCCATGGACTCGCTCAGCCAACATCTGCGTTGTGCGTGGGTACTACGAGGAGCCAGTAAATCATGGAACATGATACTCCCAAATCGTCTAAACCGAAGCTCATTCTTCCCAATGGAGCGCCCCTATCCAAGAATGAAGACTCTCTCCCCAAGACACCACTACCGACGCAGCACATTGGCGCATGGGCAGGAGCGCTGCTCACACTCTCGACAATCATATTATTCGCTTCAGGCGAAGGCTATCGTGAGGGATACCTAAGTGGCTTTAGTGTAGACATCTCGCAAGTGCCTATTAGTTTTCAAGAAACACTTTACTGGGGATATCTAGCGAATGCCTCTTATGGCGTTATTTTCCTTTGGATCTTAGCCATCTCTGTGATTGTTCTCGGCGGGTTCATGATGTTTGTGGGCGAACTTCAACAGCGCTTTCCAAAACTCAGGCAGAAAAAATCTGCTGAAAAGCCAACCGCTAAAAAACACTCGCCCGGATTAATCGTGACATTTGCTGGACTCGGCATCATGTTGATTGTTTATGTGCTCGCCATCGGCTACTGGATCCCAAAAAGTGCGACCGACCATGGGAGAGCCCAGGCGGAAGCGACGATGGAGGCGTTTATCACAGACGAAACGAAGGCGGCAGAAATCTACAAGCTGCACTGTTTACAAATGAGCTGGGAGAAAGAAGATGGCGGGAAACTGCGCGAAATGTACGTCTACCAGTTTTTTTGCAATGACAAGCTTTGCAAAGTTTTTGAACCCGCCACAAAAACATTCCCGACTGTTTTTCTTGATGGCATTCGATCAATCGTGCCGCGCGGGGTTCCTGCGGATGGGCGGAAATCCTGTGTCGGGAACGAAACAAAGATAGGAAGCAAGTAGTTCACAAAAGGCTACCGATATGTTCCAGCCGCACCGCGTTACGCCCCTTCCACGGCCACATCACAAAGATCGAGGCGGTGGGCGCCAATGGCGGCCTGGCCCGCTATCGCCTGGTCGTCGAGCCCTGGACGGTGTTTCTGGGGGCAAGCCGTGATGCCACGACCTATCAGGACATGAACGTCTTCGAAATCCTCGAATCCGTCTTCCGGGATTACGAAGGACAAGGCGCGCTCGCCCCGGCCTGGCGGCTCGACATCGCCGACCCCGGCCTCTACCCCACGCGCTCGCTCACCACCCAATACCAGGAAACCGACCTGGCCTTCGTCGAACGCCTGATGAATGAAGAGGGCCTGTTCTATTTTTACGAACATGAGGGGGATGCTGTGAGTCCCACACGTGGCCGCCACACCCTGGTCATCGCCGACCACAACGGGGCGTTTACCCCCAACGCGCAGGCCGACATCGACTTCACCCAGCCCGGCGCGGTGATGAAGCGCGACAGCATGGACCGCTGGCGCGTAAGCGTCCAGCCGCTCCACCTGTACAGCTCAGCCTGATGCCTGCACAGACCGCAACGGCAACAGCTCATCAATGCGGCTGTTAGGCCAGGTCGGCAGTTTCTCCAGCGTATCCTTCGTAAGCGTCCAGCCGCCCCATCTATACAACTCAGCCTGATGTCTGTACAGACCGCAATGGCAGCAGATCATCAATGCGGCTGTTAGGCCAGGTCGGCAGTTTCTCCAGCGTATCCTTCAGCCAGGCAGCCGGCTCGATGCCGTTGAGTTTCGCCGTTGCGAACAGGCTCTGGATGGCGGCGGCGCGGCGGCCCGCGCGTTCACTGCCGGTGAACAGCCAATTCTTTTTACCAAGCGCAATAGGACGGATAGCATTTTCCACCGGGTTGTTATCGATGGGGTAACGGCCATCCCCGAGGTAGCGCTTGATTGCATCCCAGCGTTTGAGGCTGTAGTCGATGGCCTTGGCGGTGCCGCTACCCGTGGCGGTGGTGAGCCGTGTGCGCTGGAGCCAGGCATGGAATTCGTCCAGCTTCGGCTTGGCGTGTTGCTGGCGTAATGCATGACGATCTTCGATGCCCAGGGTCTTGCCCTGATCTTCGATGGCGTAGAGTCCGGCAATGCGCTTCAATGCCTCGGCCGCAATCGGGCTCTGATGGGCGGCATGCAGATCGTAGAATTTCCGCCGCGCATGGGCCAGGCACGCCAGTTCCACCACGGCGTGGGCGAACAGGCCTTTGTAGCCGGCATAATCATCGACCATAAGGGCACCCTTCCAGCCTTGCAGGAAGTTCCTGGCATGTTTGCCGCGCCGGTCGGCCTGGTAGTCGAAGAGGACGAGGGGGTCTCCCTGTTCGAGATCGCAACTTCGGTAGGCCCAGAGGAAGGCGCGTAGCGTTTTTCCCCGTCCGGGGTCGAGTTGCTGCACCGGGGTCTCGTCGGCGTGCAGGACGGTGCGCTGGCGGAGTCTCTCGGCCAGCCGGTCGGCCAGCGGCTGGAGTGCCACGCCAATGCGACCTACCCATTCGGCCAAGGTGGAGCGTGACAGGGTAACCCCACTGCGGGCCGCGATCTGCTCCAGCCGGTAGAGAGGCAGGTGATCCATGAATTTGCTGACCATCACCCAGGTGAGCAAGCCCGGCGCCGCCATGCCGCCGTCGATGACCGCCGGCGGAATCGGCGCCGCACTGACGGTCTCACAAGCACGGCAAGCATACTGCGGACGAATGTGGCGATGCACGAAGAAGCGGGCGGGCTCGACATCCAGTTGCTCGCTGATGTCTTCGCCGATCTTGACCAGATCCTTGCCGCACTGGCCGCAGGTGCACGATTCTGGTTCATGGCGATGCTCGATACGCGGGAGATGATTCGGCAACGGCTGGCGACCGGCGCGTTCGCGCTTGGGTTGCCGGGTAGATGCCACCTGTTCCACTTCGGCTTCCAGCGCACTGGTGTCGGTATTCCAGCTTTCCTCGAACAACTCGCGCTGCTCCAAGGAGAATTGTTCACTCTTGTTGGTAAAGCGAATGCGCTTGTAGTAGGCGAGTTCGAAGGTCAGGGCCTGGATTTTGAGGTCGGCGTGTTTGAGCTGCTGGTCGCGCAGTGACAGTTGATCGCTTAACTGTTGTACTTTGTTACTCTTTTCGTCGAGCTGCTGCATCGCCAGCACAGCCCAGTTTTTGAGAGCGACAGGAGCGTCTTGCAGGGCTGCTTCGGCAACGTTTTTCATGACAAAATTATACCATGAAACACCGCAGAAAGCCGCATAAATACAGGTTTTTATTCACCATTTTTCATGGCGGCTTCAATCGTCACAAACGCCAGTCGGCCGCCGGTTGGGCCGACATCCGCTGCCAGTCGACACCAGCAATCAGCCACTGCCATTGGGCAAGTTCCAATGACCAGACCGGACTGTCCGCCTGCGGCCAGACGAAGCGCCCCCGATGCAACCGGCGCTGGCACAACCACACGCCATTGCCATCCCACAGCAACACCTTGAGCCGATCACCGCGACGGTTACGAAACACATAGGCCGAGCCATCGCAGGGGGCCTTGCCCAGCGCCTGCTGCACCCGCAGCGACAGACCATCGATGCCCACCCGCATGTCCATCGGCGCGACCGCCACCCAGATCGTATGCGGCTGCGCAATCATGACAAGCCCCGCAGCAAGGTTGCCAGCCAGCTTGCCGAAACACCGGACGGCAGCGTGAGCTGCCACCCCCCCGCGTTCTGCAACACCAACCCAGCACCGTTGACCTCCTCGATCTGCACGGGCACCAGCGTGACCGCATCCGTGCCGCTCACGCAAACGTCGTTTCGACGGTCTTTGGCGATCCGGTAGCGAAGCTGCTTCGGCACCAGTCCATGCTGCCTGCAATAATCAATCTGCTTCAGGCCACTACACCGCCAGGCCGCGACGTGCTGCTGCCAGTAGTGGCGACTTGCCTCCAACGATTTCATATTCATGTGCCGCTCTCCTGTGAAAACCACAGGGTGGCGCAAGGGTAACTATAAAAACAGGTGGGACGGCTGGACGCTTACATCGGTTCGACCACCAGCCAGACTTGTGCGGGCGTGGGGATCATGGCAGTTGCCGCAACAGGTCGGCCAGCCACGGTGCGCCCTCTGTCGGCAGCTCGATTCTCCAACCGCCCGGACTGTGGAGCCGTACGACGTTCCCCGTTACCGGTGCACCCACGCTGACCGGCACCAAGGTGAGGGATGACTTTGCCGATGCAACGGCTTCCCTCTCCTTGCGCCGCCAGCGATAAAACGCCTTCTCACCCAACCCTTGGTTCGCACAGTATTCCCTCTGCGTCAGATCACTTCGACGCCAGGCTTCAAGATGCTCTCGCCAGAATTCCTGCCCATGCCTCTTCGCCATCTGGAGTCCCTCCGAAAAAGCAGCAAGAGTGCACGGGCTTCGCGGAAAACTACAGGTGGGACGGCTGGCCGCTTACGGTGCAACTCAATACGCGCACACCGGAATCGCCACCATAGCGAGCCACGATGCGCGCAAAGCTCGTCCACGGCACAAACTCCATAAGTTGCGCGAACAGCGTCTTGCCCAGATTCATAGTCCACCTCCAGAGAAATTGATCTCTGGAAATTACTCGAATTGGGATATGCGAAAATTGATTTCAAATCGGCACCAAAATAAATCGCTCTGCAACCCGCGCCAATACTCAATCTTGGCTCGGAAATTTTTAACTTAACCGGACACTAGTGGTATTCTGCACCCACCACTCGCCCGCATGGCCCTGAGCCGCTTGGCCGCGCCTCTCCTGTTGAGGTTGCCGACATCGGGTTGTGGTTGTGGACCCGTGCCGGTGCTGCCGGTTTGTGCGTAGATGACACTCCCGGCCTCCTGCAATGTTTTTTTCAGCGTTTCCGCGCGTTCGGTGGCAAGTGCCGCATCGCGCTTGGTAAGCGCCTCACGGGTATCTCGCAGGTTGGACTCGATACGCTTGCGCAAGTCTTCGCTAAGTTTTGCCCCAAAGTCAGCCAACGTCCTTTCTGCCTGATAGCATACCGAGTCTGCCGCATTGAGCTTATCCGCCTCCTCTCGGCGTTTTTTGTCCTGCTCAGCGTAGTGTGCGGCCTCTTCTATCATGCGCCGCTTCACATCCTCGGGGAGGCGGGTGGAGCTGGTGATGCGCACCGACTGGGATTTGGCTGTGGCGGTGTCCTTGGCAGAGACGCTGAGTATGCCGTTGGAGTCGATGTCGAAAGTGACTTCGATTTTAGGCACACCGCGTGGGGCGGGCGGTAGGCCGTCCAGGTTGAATTCGCCGAGGCTGGTGTTGTCACTAGCCATGGGCCGTTCGCCCTGGAACACATGTATGGTCACCGAGGTCTGCATGTCTGCGGCAGTAGTGAAGGTCTCTGACTTTTTCACCGGGATGGGTGTGTTGCGCGCAATCAGCGGCGTGGCCACCCCGCCCAGGGTTTCTACCCCCAGGGTGAGCGGCGTGACGTCCACCAGCACGATGTCGCCCACTTGGCCGGTGAGCACGCCAGCCTGGATGGCGGCGCCGCTGGCGACACATTCCATCGGATCAACACCCATCTCTGCCGGTCTGCCGAACAGCTCTTCAAAAAAGGCGCGTACCACCGGCATGCGGGTCGGGCCGCCGACAAATACGATACGGTCGATCAGTCGCGGCATGATAGCGACATCGTGTAAGGCTTGCTCCACGGGCGCGCGGCAGCGCTCTATCACTGGGTGCACCACGCGCTCCAATTCGGTGCGGGTGAGGTCCATTTCCAGATGGCGCGGTTCACCTGCTATGGAGGCAAGATAAGGCAGGCTGATATGGGCGGTAGTGCTAGTGGAGAGTTCGATCTTGGCGATTTCTGCCGCCTCCAGCAGCCGCGCGCTAGCTTTTTGGTCGGTGCGGGTGTCTATCCCTGTCTGATCGCGGAAGCGGGCAGAGAGATGTTCGAAGATGGCCTGGTTCATGTCTGTTCCACCAAGCTGAGTGTCCCCACTGGTGGCCTTCACCTCGAACACACCCTTGCCGAACTCCATGATGGTCACATCCAGCGTGCCCCCACCCAGGTCGATCACCACAATACGCAGTTCCTGCCCCAGCCGGTCGAGCCCGTAGGCCAGCGCTGCCGCAGTCGGCTCATTCACTAGACGGGCCACATCGAGTACGGCGATGCGGCAGGCGTCCTTGGTGGCGCTGTGCTGGTTATCGTCGAAGTAGGCCGGAACCGTGACCACTGCCTGTGTGACGGGTTCGCCCAGAAAAGCCTCGGCGTCACGTTTGATTTTTTGCAGCAGAAAGGCGGAGAGCTGTTCTGGAGAGAACTCGTGGTCGCGCAATCGGATCTTCTCACGCCGGCCCATCTGGCGCTTGAAGGCCGTTGCGGTCCCTTCAGGGTTCGACGCCGCCTGGCGCCGCGCAGGTTCGCCCACAATCACCTGGCCATCGGCAGTGATGGCTACATAACTGGGGAAGGGCCTTGCCGCCAAGGCTTATCCCTTCGCCACTAGGAATCAGCACTGGCCGTCCGCCGCGCAACACCGCCGCAGCCGAGTTGGAAGTGCCCAGATCGATGCCAATGATTGCCATATTGCCTCCCTTCGACTTTTAGCAGATATTCATCTTAGCGCAGGAAAGACTGCATGGATTTTGATTTAGATCAAAGTTTGCAGAGAAAACTGGCTATAAAATTCTAGGTGTATTTTTTTGTAGGCCAGGTTGCTGCAGGCGCCCTGACAATGAGGTCTATCTCAAGTGGCCTGCGACTGTTGATAGACCGCTAAAATGGAGGAGCATCCAACATGCTTGAATCATTGAAAAAGGTTGGCGCGGAAATTGGCAAGGAGCTCAACCGGGCATGGGAGAATCTGGCGGAAGGGTGGCGTGAATTATTGAGCCGCAGCGGTGACGCCCTGACCCATTTCACTAAGCGCAAGGAAATTGAAAGCGTCGAGGAGACCACCGCCGGGACACGATTTCCAAGTTGGGCTCTGCTTGCAGGCGAGTTGAAGGAGACCAAGGATTCAATCGTTGTGCGCCTGGAAGTGCCGGGCATGGAAAAGGAGGATTGTGCAATCTCGATTGAAGGCAATACCCTGTATGTCCGGGGTGAAAAACGTTTTCAGCGGGAGGCGGACGACGGTGTTTATCATGTCATGGAACGTGCCTACGGCAGCTTTCAGCGCGCTATCCTGCTGCCGCATAATGTTGACGCTGATAACGCTAATGCAGCATATGAAAATGGGGTGTTGACGGTAACATTACCCAAAACCGGCAGCGCAACGACGACGCGCATAGAGGTCAAATGACATGAGTGATTTTTTGCATATCGTTTGCCCCCACTGCGATGCGACAAATCGGGTGCCCGGCACAAAGCTGGGGGAGGGTGCCAAATGCGGCCAATGCAAGCAACGATTGTTTAGTGGGCATCCCGTAGAACTTACCAGCGTCAATTTTCAGCAGCACATCGGGCGCAATAGCATACCCGTGGTGGTGGATTTCTGGGCGCCCTGGTGCGGTCCGTGCCGGATGATGGCGCCAGCATTTGAACAGGCGGCCAGCCAACTTGAACCCCATGCACGGCTGGCAAAGCTCAATACAGAAACAGGACAGGCCATCGCAGCCCAGTTTGCCATACGCAGTATCCCTACACTGGCGATTTTCAAAGGTGGCCATGAGATCGCCCGCCAGGCCGGCGCGATGGATCACAGTAGCTTGGTGGTGTGGGTGCGTTCACATGTGTAATCCTAAAAGCGGAGACTTTTAGTGGGAGCCGAAGATATCACTCTGTTTGCTCT
Organism: Gammaproteobacteria bacterium; assembly: GCA_040183005.1. Classification (NCBI taxonomy): domain Bacteria; kingdom Pseudomonadati; phylum Pseudomonadota; class Gammaproteobacteria; species Gammaproteobacteria bacterium. The sequence continues at coordinate 425,529 of JAMPIW010000007.1, read as the reverse complement.
CCATGCCAGCCGCGAATTTGGCGAAAGAGTCAGCACGCATCTTGGAGTCCCGTTGAGTGATCACGAGGAAAGGGAGTTCGAGGATGGGGAGCATAAATCCCGTCCGTTGGTAAATGTGCGGGGGAGGGATGTATTTGTTATCCAGTCCCTCTACAGCGATTTACAGCAGAGCGTCAATGACAAACTTTGTCGGCTGCTGTTTTTTATAGGCACCCTCAAAGATGCGTCTGCGCAACGTGTTACGGCGATTGTTCCCTATCTTGGTTACGCGCGCAAGGACAGGAAATCACAGTCTCGCGATCCGGTGACAAGCCGCTATGTCGCCAGTCTGTTCGAAGCAGTCGGTACGGACCGTGTTGTGACACTCGATGTGCACAATCTGGCTGCTTATCAAAATGCCTTCCGTTGCCACGTGGACCATTTGGAAGCCAGAAAACTATTCGTGCAATATTTCGCCGGGCTTGTGCAGGACGCCGAGGTTGTTGTGGTGTCGCCGGATATTGGCGGCATAAAGCGTGCGGAGCAGTTCAGGCAGGCGCTGAGCCGGGCGCTGGGCAAGACGATATCCACCGCTTTCCTCGAAAAATACCGCAGCAAAGGGATTGTCACCGGCGAGGCCATTGTGGGGGATGTTAAAAACCGGGTGGTTATTATCATCGATGATTTGATCAGCACCGGAACAACCATGGCGCGCGCAGCGAAAGCGTGCCATGACCTGGGCGCTGTAAAAGTCTATGCCGTGGCATCGCACGGGGTGTTTGTTGGCGCGGCCAGCCAGGTATTAGGGGATCAGTCCTTGGAGAAGATCGTGATTACAGACACTATTCCGCCGTTTCGGCTTGATCCTGTACTTGTAAAAGATAAAGTCGTCATCCTGGATGCTGCAGCGCTATTCGCCGAGGCCATTAAAAGAATCCATTCAGGGGGTTCGCTTGTGGAGTTGCTGGAGATTTAAGGAAACTCTGAAAAATCCATCCTTGGATTTTTCAGAGACGAAAACCAAAAAATGTGATTTTTGTTTTTCTTCATTTCTCGAACACTTGCGTGTTCGAGAAATGGCGGTGCATCCATGCACCGCACGGAACCTCTAATAAATCAGAGGTTCCTTAATTGAAAAAAATGGCTACGATTAAAGACCTGCGCCGGCCTCACGAATATGTGTATCAGCCATGTCAAGATACCGTCTTGCCAGGGTAAGCCATTTTGAGGCATCCTGAATTTTCGGTTCTCGCAGATGCCACACTGCCAGTTTTGCCCGCAGGCCAGCCCGGTAGCTCTTATAAAAGTGCAACAGTTTTCCGGGAGGGGTGTCGCCGGTGATCTGGTTATACGTCTCCATGATGAGGTGATCTACAAAGGCGGGCGCACCGAGCCGTTCGCACTCCATGACCAGAAACGAGAGTTCATCCGCCGGATCAAGGATTCGAAATTCGCGCTTGAATTCCAGGCAATCAATAATCACGGGTTCCGGCTTCAGGCAGACATGCTCAGGCCGTAAATCGCCGTGCGCTTCGATAATCCTTCCCTCGCGGACGCGTTGGTCGAACAGTGCGGATGCGCGCTTGAGAAATTCCAACTGCGCCGCGCAGACGCTGGGCACCCGATCCACTGGCAAGCCGTAGGCCGGAATCGTCAGCTCCCGGAGGTTGGCATGGATATCTGCCTCGAATCGTTGTTTGTATTCGGAAGGCGCTATCTCAATGGGTGGGGAGTCCCTATAGAAATTGGCAAGTACCATTGCGGTATTGGCAATCTCAGCCTCGGTGACAGTGCGATTTTTTATCACATGGTCGAGCATTCGCCCCTGCGGCAAGCGGCGCATCTTGACCAGCCAGTCGACCGCTGTGCCTTCGCCACCCAAGCGCATGCCCCCCATCTCATTAGCTATGAGGGGCACAGTGCCAATATACACATCACGCGCCAAACGGCGGTTTAGTCTTACTTCCTCATCGCAATCGTGATGCCGCGCATCGACGGTGCTGAAGTCCAGGAATTCGTAACGGACGGGTTTCTTGAGCTTATAGGCATAGTTATCGGTCAGAAATACCCATGACATGTGAGTTTCCACGGCTTCTATTTGCCGCGGTTTATCCGGGTAGCTTGCTGGCCTCTTTAAAAATTCAACCTTGGCCTCAATTGCATCCCAGGCATCGTGGCTGCGTTCCAACCCAGGCGACATTCTTGGTTGGAGAAGGGCGGTTATGCCCTTCTTCCGTATCGTCATTTCCGGTTTTTTGCTTCCCTGACCTGTTCGCGCGAAATGAGCTTTGCGAGCTCGTTCATCTCCTCGGCCAGCAGCTCAACCAGGTCATCCACCGAGACGATGCCCACCAGTCCACCGTGGGGATCTACCACCGGCATTCTGCGCACCCCTTTGAGGCGCATCATTTGAATCGTCTCGAATACACCCTCGCCTTCCCTCACTGTGCCCAATTCCGGGCCCATGATGTCACCCGCTGTCAGGATGTTGATGTCGGCCTCCTTGGCGATGACCTCAATGACGATGTCCCGGTCCGTCACTATGCCGACAGGGATGCGTTTGTCATTCTTTTCATCCACCACAACCAGGTCGCCCACATGATGGCGGCGCATGAGTTGTGCGGTTTCCAGGATGCTCGTATCACGCGTGGCAAATACCACTTCGCGGTTACAAATTTCACCGATAGGCATGGTGGTTCTCCTTGTGATTATTGTGGGTGAGCCAGGGTTTACAGCATCTTGTCGATTTCCGCTTCTGCCTCCAACCAGTCCATATGGGGATCGCCGGTAAAGCCGCGCTGTTCTGCCCGGTAATAGGCCGCTTCGGCAATCATTGCATGGCGTTCACTTGGAATAACGGTGAACTTCTTAGTGCGCTTCGGGGCATCCTTGGCAGCTTTTGGGGGCTTGACATCCCCCGCCTTGTTTGGAGCATCACTGGTGGCGAGCGTAAATTTCTTGGGCGCAGCCTTTTTAGGCTCAGCTGCAAGCATATCCTTCTTTTCTAGGCTCTTCGGGGTGTCCTTGGCAATTTTTAACTGCTTGGCATCCCCAATCTTGGCTGATGTTTCACCAATGGTACGTGCCGACTTCTTGGGTGCAGCCTTTTTAATGTCATTCATGAGTACATCCTCCTTCTGCAGTAGATATGGGTACATATTAAGAATTTTACACGATGTTTCTTTGATCTATATCAAGCCCGTATCAATTAGTGGTGATTCATTATATTGACTTGCCGATAATATGCACGGAAATATCGGAATTTCCCGAATAAGGTGGCCTGAATAAAACGGACACTCCCGCGCAATTGCCCTCGCGCCTGAAAGTATCTGCACCTTGTTTGATCTAGATCAAACAAATTGTTTAATCAGCTTTCCTCCTAATGGATTTTGTGATTATAGTGAACCTACCTGGAAAAAAGGGAGTTGTGCAAGGGGGGCAGTGCCGACCGAGGATGGTAAGGCCAAGGATCGATAGAAGAGGAGGGTTAACATGAATTTTTTATCACAACAACAGCTTGCTGACTTCCGGGCGCGGTTGCGCGCGCAAAAGTCCACATTACTGGAGGAAATCCGTCGGGAATTGTTGCAATCGGACAATGAACACTACATCGATCTTGCCACCACCGTCCACGATATTGGAGAAGAATCCGTTGCTGATCTTCTATCGGATCTGGATCTTGCTGTGATCCACCGTCACGTCAACGAAGTTCGTGATATCGAAGATGCACTGCAGCGCATCGCCGAAGGCATGTATGGGATGTGCATGGATTGCGAGGGAGAGGTTGGCTTTGAGCGATTGTCCGTCTATCCGACTGCAAAGCGCTGTTACGATTGCCAGGATCACCATGAAAAGGGTTTCGCGGAGGAGGGGCGCCCCAGGTTATAGAGCATGGATGAAAACAACAAGACAGGGTAGCCATACGATATTTTCATAGAAGAACGGATAAGGAGATGCATATGCAATTACCACTGCAAGTCACATTTCGCAACATGTCCCCCTCGGAGTTGGTTGAGGCTGATGTTCGCAAGAGGGCTGCTAAACTTGATGAGTTTTATGACCGCATCATGAGCTGCCGCATCATGGTCGAGCTACATAACCCGCGTCATCGTCAGGGTAATCTCTATCATGTGCGGGTTGACCTGACCGTGCCCAATGGAGAGATCGTGGCGAGCCGCGCCTCCCCGGAACACCACGCCCATGAAGATGTTTATGTGGCGATCCGGGATGCCTTCGATGCCGTCGAGCGTCAACTGGAAGACTACTCCCGGCGTCAGCGTGCTGACGTCAAAACCCACGAGACGCCCTCTCATGGGCGGGTTGCGCAACTATTTCCTGAAAGAAGTGCCGGCATTATCGAGACCGCAGACGGGCGTGAAATCAATTTTCACCGCAATGCCGTACTGGAGGACGCCTTTGATAAATTGACCATTGGCAGCGAGGTCCGTTTTACCGAGCAACCGGTCGAAGAAGAAGGGCCTTGGGCCAGCACTGTGAGACTGATGGGAAAGCACCATATATCAGGTTGAACGCTCCGCCTGGACTGGGGAGGGGTAGGGAATCATGATGAAACGCCTGCGCTTGGCTATAGTCGGCTTCGGAAGGCTCGGAAGGGCCTGCGCGCAGGTGATGGTCGGTAGCGAAGATGTGGTCTTGGCAGGCATTGTGCGGCGCCCGGAGCAGGTGAACGAGAAACTGCCTCCGCCCTTTTCGGCCATCCCCCGTGCCGCCCATATTGGAGAATTGCCGGAAGTCGATGCGGCGTTGATCTGCGTCCCCGTCAACTTGGTGCAGGGTATATCCCAATCTCTTTTATCCCGCCGCATCCCCATTGTCGAGTGCGCGATATTGCATGGCGAGGCCTTTCAGGAGCACCAGGCGGAAATCTACAGGGTAGCCTTTCATCACAAGGTGGCGGCTATTGTCGGTGCGGGGTGGGATCCTGGGGCGCTGTCCCTGTTTCGCTGCCTGTTCGGCCTACTGATCCCCAAGGGGCACACCGAGACCACCCGACGCCCCGGCCTGAGCCTGCACCATACCCTGGCGGCACAGTCCATTCCCGGCGTGAAAGACGCGCTGTCCACTGAGTTGTCCAACGCTGATGGGAAGGCCCAACGCTACGTATACGTGGAATTGGCGAGCGGGGCGGACCAAGACGAAGTTGTACAAGCCATTCGCAGTGATCCCCAATTTCTCGACGTTGAGACCTTGGTCTTTTCCGTTAACAGCATCGCTTCCCTGGAAGATGAAGGCCATGGTGTCGTGCTGGAGCGCAGAGCGGCATCCGGGCAAGCTGGTCACGCGCGATTCTTATTGGAGGGCCGGTTTGACGAGTCGTTTCTCACGGCCCGAATCATGCTCGCCGCGGCACGTGCCTTGCCTGGTTGCAAGCCGGGCGCATTGTCGCTATTGGAGCTACCACTGGCGGCGTTATGGGGAGAGCTGACAGCCTATCCGTAAATAAATTGTCTTCGGGTTGCGTCCCAAAAACACGCTATGCGCGTTGCTCACCGCGCAGCATTTGTACATTCTTGTATGGGCCTCACTCTCCCGCTTTACACGCTGGCCCTTACTCGATTAGGCCGTCTCACTTATTGTGTAGAGAACAGAAATAATCATTGCCACTATTTATTAAATTTTGTAACTACTCGCCCCCCTCACCCGAAAATAAAGTTGTAAAACCCCTTGACAGGTTTTTTCAGCACAAAAGATCGGTTTCTTATCTCAGCATAAACTCTGCCCGCTGTCGCCACTGATAGATGCCTAGATCTATTTGTCCGATCATCTTGTCGGTGTAACTACTCACTCCCTTCACACGAAAAATAACTTAAAAATCTCTTGACAGGTTTTTTCTATCGAAAAAACCACTTCCTTATCTCGGTGTAAAATCTATTCTCTATTGCCGCTGGCAGGGGCTTTGATCTCTTCAATGAGCCGCCTTGCCATTTCAAGTCGAAAAAACCATTTCAGCCTGATCTGACCGTTATCAGGGGGTCGAAAAATGCCATGTTATCCTTTGGCTATTCCAAACGTATAGCCCCCCATTATTAATGGCAAGCCTAGACAAAACCTCGGTCAGAAACGAAGTCAGCCGGTTGAAAGCGGATTTTGAGCAGCTCAGTTGCGACGGTAAAGTGCCTCGCGAAACTCAGGTGCTTATGAATAGCATGTTCATGATGATGGAGCTGATGCTCTCCATTTTTCTGGAAAGAATAACCAAGAAAGACAGCCGCAACTCCAGCAAGCCCTCCTCCCAAACGGAAAAGGACGACTCCTCGTTGAGTCATCCGGGGAGCCAGGGTAAGGGGAAAAACGAAAACGGCGCCCTGCTGAAAAACACGCGCGTCAAAGAGAGTGTGACTCTTTCTAGAGTCCGCCTCTGCGATGTATGTGGCGAAGATCTGGATAATACGCCCTGTAGTCACCATGAAAGACGGACGAAGATCGATATTGTTTTTGAGAAAGTCGTTGAGCATGTGGATGCCGAGGTCAAGCAGTGCCCGGTCTGCGATGCGACGGTCAAAGGGAAGTTCCCGGCGGATATGCACGGCCCGTTGCAATACGGCGATGGCTTAAAGGCCTTTGTCATCAATTTACTGGTGTCTCAGATGGTCGCGATCAATCGCGCGCAAACGCTGCTGACCTCCATGATCGGTGTTGTGATCTCTGAAGCCACTCTTCTGGCTTTTGTGCTGCGGCTTCATCGTGCCTTGGAGCGGTGGGAGCAGCACGCCACCGCACAGCTGCTGAAAGCACCCTCTATGCATGTGGATGAGACCTCCTTGCGGGTGGATAAGCAAAACCACTGGATACACGTGTACTCCGCAGGGGAGATCACCCTCAAGTTTTTACATCGAAAACGGGGCACGGCAGCGATCACGTCGATCGATATTATTCCGCGCTACGATGGCGTCATCATTCATGACTGCTGGTCATCCTACTTGTCCTATGATCACTGCTCTCACGGCCTGTGCGGCTCGCATCTGCTGCGCGAATTGACGTTCATTGTTGACGCCAATGACTACGCCTGGGCGCGCCACATGAAACGCCTTTTACAGGAGAGCTGCGCCACCGTCTCCAGAAGCACGGAAAAGAGATTGACCGATGAAGCACTGGCGCGGTTGCAAAAGCGCTACCGCACGATTCTCACCCGTGGCGAAAAAGAGCTTCCACCTATTCCCCAAAAGCCCAGCGGGAAACGCGGCAAACTCGCCAAGTCAGATGCACACAATCTGCTGGAGCGATTGCAAAAACATGAGGCATCCGTCCTGCTGTTCGCCAAAAACCCGCATGTCGCCTTCACCAATAACCGGGCCGAGCGTGATTTGAGAATGTCCAAGGTGAAGCAAAAGGTCTCTGGCTGTTTCCGCTCAGAGATTTATGCTCAGGCTTATTGCCGAATATCAAGCTATCTGCAAACTATGGCCAACAAGGGACATAATCCTCTTATTGCGATTCAAATGGCTCTCGCGGGTGAGGTCAACTTAATCGGGGGTGAGTAGTTACGATTTTAGAAAGATTCTTCAACTGCACGGTGGTCAGACCCGTCAGGCGATCCAGGTGTGCCTGGGTGATATTGCGCACCCCGGCGTTGTGGAGGGCCTTCAGGCCACCGGCTGCGCCTATATCAATGATCAGGCAGAACAGCGTGTATATTATTGATGGATGGTCTTCTTTCATGGTTTCATCTCCTATCTTTAGGTCCACAGGGTCGCATCGTCACCCAGTCCACGGAGGCGGCGGGTGTTCTGCATCAACATCATCACATCGTCGAAATCGGCATCCCGCGTATGTGGGCTGCACAAAAAAATGGAGGGCATGACCACCCATTTGGGGCGCTCCACCAAGGCATATATTTCCTCCCACTGGTTCCCCAGGGCCAGGGTTCCAAAGCGGTTTTCCGGCGGGACGCGGGCTTCGCCATCGGCGATGACCATCTGCTCCGAGTAACTGAGCAACAGCCACCAGACCCAGCGTGATTGCTCTGTCTTCAGGCTGTCCCGGGGCAAGTCCATCAGGTAGCCCAGGCCCGTGCGTGGCGAATTGATGACACACTCGGCCAAGCCATGGCGCTGGGCCAGCCGAAGGGCCAGCACATAGCTGCGGTTGCGTAGCGAGCGCACATCCATGGGCCCGGTGTAATCGTGCTGTCTCGTACAGGCGCCCGACTCAGACGGTGCGGCGGGCGGGGGCGTCACCTCATCATCGGTTTCAGGCGGGATATCTGCGCCCAGATCAATACCTGCGCTCAGTGCGGCGATCTCGGCCTGGATACTGCGTAAGGGACGATCCAATAGGGACGCCAGTTGATCCTCCAGCGCGGGGCGTAATTCATCGATCACAAAATCCGGGCTGTCCTGCGTTGATAGCACCGCGCCAAACAGGGCATCGAATTCGGCGGATTGCGCCTCGGGAGATAATCCGGCCGGCCCCCGCTTTTGCCAATAAGCGCGGTACAACGACTCTATTTTCTGGAGGGCTTCGACCGGGCGGGGACCCATACCGGCGCGCAGTGCCTCGGGAAGCAGGGGGTAGAGAAATTGTGCGGCGTACTGGAGGCGGTGCATCTGGGTGACGGAGACTTTCAACCCGATTTTGAATGCCGGATCGGCGAGGCGCCGCACGAACTCCCGCAACCCCAGCGTCTCACCCGTCTCATCTTCCAGCCGCTGGCGTAACGTCTGCAGCGCCAGGGCCTTCTCGATAAAGGTGTTGTCGCCCCGCACTTCATTCTCGGCAATATGGGCCGCCAGCACATCGCTTTCGCGGGTCCAGGGGTAGAACCGGCAGTTGATCACCTGGAAGCGCACATCGCCCGATTTCCATAGCCCGTGCATAATCTCCAACGTGGTGTTGCCGCCCTTGGCAATCATGAAATGCGCATCACCCGGACGCCGGGTGATGGGCGACTCTCCCTCCTGCCCCAAGGTTACGATGCGGTGATGTAAATCGTCATGCTTGGGATTTCGCACCAGCCGGATATTGCCGTCATACGGCTTGATCAAATCGATGGGGACCTGCATCGCTGTTACCGTCACCGGATCGCCGGGCGGGGGCAGGTCTGCGCTGCGCGCGAAATGCCCGACCACCAAACTGGAACGGAACTGTTCATCTGAAAGTGATTTTTTCATCCTACCCTCCCTTCCTGGACAGGCTTGATCACGCTGGCGGTTTGATGGGATGGCAACGTGAGATGTGCCAGATGGGGAAAGATTTCATGGACGAGAGCCATCATGGTATCTCTGGCGCTGGGGGTCGAGCCATTCCGGCGTGGCTCCCAGCGGTGTGCCGGCGCGTGGTGCGTGGCGGCCTCGCGGTAGGCCACGGTATCCGGCACAGTGGTATCGAGGATGGTTATCGTCCCGCGCGAGGGGGCGAAGGTTAGCCCACGCAGCTCCTGGACGATGCGCCGGGCGTCTGCGGTGCGCCCCTGGCGGTAGATCAGGCCGCGCAACGGCGCGACCGGGGCGCCCCAGTGCGCCATCGGGCGCAGACGGTCGAGCATTTCGATCGTGCCCCGGGTAAACTCGCGGGCGGGCAGTATCTCGGGGGGGATGTGGGCGACAACAGCAGGTCGGCGGCGAGCACCGCCGCATCCTGCAATGGCCCGACGGTGCCTTGGGTGTCGATCAGAATGATGTCGTAAAGCGCATCCAGTGCCGTGAGGACATGCTTGAGACGCACCCGGCCATCGGGGGTGCGCAACACCCAGTTCTGCAACTCCCCTTCGGGATCGTCCGACACCACCAGATCCAGACGGGCGATAGCAGTGGAACAGATCACGCCGTCGGTGACGGTGCGGGTGATGAGCGTGGAGAGGCCGTGCGGCGCGCGCACCGCGAGGGGATAGTAACTAGAGAGCGAGGGCTGCACATCGGCATCGATGAGCAGGACTTTTTGGCCCAGGTCGGCGAGCAGGCCGCCGAGATTGGCGGTCAGCGTGGTCTTGCCGACCCCGCCCTTGGTGGATACAACGGTGACTTTGACAGACATGCAGCCTCCTTGTTGGGAGCTACACGCAAGTGGCGTCTAAAAAGCGATCAAAAAGTCTTAACAGAGTCTTGAACTGGTGCCGGCAGGGGGAATCGAACCTCCGACCTACTGATTACGAATCAGTTGCTCTACCAACTGAGCTATGCCGACGAAAGGGTGCGTAGTATAAATAAAACCAGGGGCTTAGGACAACCAGAAATGTAGTGTTAAGCAGATTATTCTGCTGTGGCTCTTCTGCAGTTACGGATGCGCACGACGACGTCCACACCTTCGGCGACCGTGCCATCGGGTAAATCGGGTAGTTTGCTCAGGGCGACGGCATCGGCTGCGATATCCATCAGCGCACCAGTATCGACGTTATAAAAGTGATGGTGAGGAGATGTGGTGGGGTCGTAAAACACCTTGGCAGGATCAATAATAATCTCACGAATCAACCCCTTGCCAACAAACAATCCCAGCGTATTATAAATAGTCGCCTTGGACACCACATGCCGGTCACGGTTAACCAGCGCCAAAACCTGCTCCGCAGAGAGGTGCTGGGGCCGGGAGAAAAGCACCTGCGCGATCTCCACCCGCTGCTGGGTGGGGGTGATGCCATGCTCACGCATGAGATCAACCACGTCGATGTTGCCAAACATTTGCGTATTCATGTCATTCATCATTATCGTCTAATATAGACCAAATCTTTAGTGAAAGTCTATGGTATTGCGCTTTATCCCACAAAATCAAGACGCAACACTCACTCCAGAATTTATGCTTTCACGGTCCTCCAAGGCATATGGCGCAGGATCGAGCATGGGTTTTCGCCGCAGCAGGATGTCGGCCAGCAGGCGCGCCGAAGCCGGGCCAATCACCACGCCGTTGCGGAAATGCCCGGCATTGACAAATAACCCTTGCACGCGCGGGTATTCACCGATATAAGGCACGCCGCAGGGTGAACCGGGGCGTAGTCCGGCCCAGTGGCGCTCGATCTCATAATCAGCCAAGGCCGGCACCATGGCGATGGCGGCGCGGCTTAGCTCGGCATGGGCCTCCTCTGTAGTAAATTTATCGAAGCCTACATACTCCAGCGTGCTGCCAGCCAAAACCCGCCCATCACGGCGCGGCACAAGATAGCGGCCCTGGCTCAGCACGATGCGCGATACCACGCCGGGGCGCGCCCGAAACAGGATCATCTGCCCGCGCACCGGCGCCACATCCAGCGCATAACCCAGCCCCGCCAGCAATTGGCCGCTCCAGGCGCCTGCGGCAACCACCACACTGCCGGCGGTGATCCGCCCGCGATTAGTTTCGACACCCTCAACCCGATCATTTCTCACAACAAATCCGGTTATCTCGGTATGCTCTTCGACAGCCACGCCCATCGCCGGTAAATTAACCTTCAGGGCATTCAACAGGCGCGGGTTACGGATCTGCGCCACATCCGGCATCCATAATGCCTCATCGGGAAGCGCGGCCAGACCGGGTTCACACTGGAGTGTCGCTTCGGCATCAATCAGGCCAAGCCTGGCCCCCACCTCCCCGGCCCAAACCTGCGCTTTCTCCTTTTCACCCGAATCCAGTATCAAAAGCCCATTTTTCGTCCATTCCGGGTCGATGCCCGTCTCGTTTGCTAGTTCACTGGACAATCCCGGATAGGCCTGCTGGCTCCAGCGCGCCAATGCCGTCACCGGGTACTGATAACGCCACGGATAGAGCGGCGACAATATCCCACCGCCCGCCCACGACGACTCCTGCCCTGCCGCGCCACGTTCCACTAATCGTACTTCAGCTCCGGCAAGCCGCAACTCACGCGCTGTGAGCATGCCGATCAGGCCACCACCTATTACCAAGCAATCTGTCATAGCTTAATTATCCCACATCCTCTGCCGATAAACCTATTGAGGATTTGACCGCAGCCTGTCGGACTTAGGGGATCGTCGCGAAAAAGTGAGAGAGCGAGGACAGTTTTTCGGTATTTTGAGGAGAATAGCTGGAACTATTTAACGAAAAATAGCGGAAAAATGGACCGCTCTCTCACTTTTGCAGCAGATTCGACCTAAGTCCGACAGGCTGCTAGCAATCCATTCATCGGGGAAACCGCACAGTTCGTCGGTTTTAGCATGACAGTGAAAAATCGCGGTGATACAACAACGCCATGAACAGAAAACACACAGGATTCACACTGATTGAACTGATGGTCGTGCTCGCCATCGCGGCGATTTTGCTGACGCTTGCCGTGCCGAGCTTCAGATCCACGATACAAAACAATCGCATCGCAACCCAGGCCAATGAGCTGGTTTCGACCCTGCAACTGGCACGCGGCGAGGCCATCAAACGGGGCCTCCGGATCACTGTGTGCATCAGTACCGATCAGGCAACCTGCACTGGAACAAATTGGGCGGGTGGATGGATAGCCTTTGCCGATGTAAACGCCAATGGCAATGTCGACGCAGGAGACGCCCTGCTGAAGGTGGGCGGGGCGCTTAATGGCGGCAGCACGCTGACCAGCGCCGGCTTTGCCAACGCCACACGCATCCAGTACCAGCCCTCCGGCTTCAGCGACTCGGCAGGCACATTTTCTTTGTCGATTCCCGGCTGCACAGGCAACGAAGTCCGCGCCATCAATGTGGCCTCCACCGGCAGGGTGGGTATCAGCCGGTCCGCCTGTCCTTAGGAGTCTCCCACATGAACAGAACACTCAGACAACAAGCGCCGCTCTCAGCAAAGGCGACACACGGCGGCTTCACATTGCTGGAAGTCCTCATAGCAATTGTGGTGCTGTCCATCGGCCTGCTCGGCCTGGCGGGACTGCAGGCCGCAGGGTTGCGCAACAACCAGGGCGCCTATCTGCGGACCATTGCAACCCAGCAGGCTTACGATATGGCCGACCGCATGCGCGCCAATCCCGTTGCGGTGACTGGGGGCTCTTACGACGGCATCTCAGGCGCGGGATCTAATCCCGGCTGCATCGCCGCTGGTTGCACCCCCGCCCAGATGGCGCAATATGACGCCTACGAATGGAATACCACCAACCAAAACGCGTTACCCGCAGGCCAGGGCACTGTAACACGGGTCGCCGCCAATCGATTCACCATCACCGTAATGTGGGACGACGCCCGCACCGGTGCCACGGGCACCGCCTGCGGCAGCGATCCGGCCGTTGACCTGACCTGCTTTTCAGTGAGCCTCCAGCCATGAACCACTCAGCGCCATCCATTACACATCGCATCTCACAACGCGGCCTCACGTTGGTGGAGGTGATGGTCGCCATCACTATCAGCCTGATTTTGCTGGCGGGCGTTATGCAAATTTTCACTAGCAGCCGGCAGACCTACCGTGTCCAGGACGGGCTGGCAAGAATGCAGGAAAACGGGCGGTTTTCGATGCAGTTTCTCACCAACGATATTCGCATGGCGGGATACACCGGCTGCGCCAGCAAGACATCAAGCGTCAACAATATCGCCCAAGATGCCACCACCGCATCATTTACGGGCGGCATCATGGGATACGAATACCCAAGTCTCCCTGTGAGCCTCACAGCCACAAACACGCTGACCAGCGCGGATGTTGTGGCCGGTACAGATGTGCTCGCTATCAAGAGAGCATCACCCACCGGTGTCCGTCTAACCGGCAACATGACCGTAGTAAACGCCAACATCCAGGTTGACCCTGTAACCGCCGCAGGTATGTTCGCTGCGGGCGACATCTTGTTTATTTCCGATTGCGCCAACGCGGATATCTTCGCCGCCACCAATGTTTCCAATGGCGGCGGCGTGATCACCATCGCCCACGCGGCGGCATCAAATACCAGCGTCAATCTAAGCAAAACATATCAAACCGATGCGGAAGTCATGCGGATGGAAAGCGCTGCCTATTACATCGGGACAGACGCGACGAACAACAATGCACCTACACTCTACCGCAGACGTCTCACCAGTGGCTCCACCATGGTGTCTGAACCCCTGGCCGAGGGCGTGGAAAACATGCAAATACTATATGGAGAAGATACGGACACACCGGCAGATGGTTCGGCAAACAGGTATCTTCCCGCCGGCACAGGTGGCCTCAACATGAGCAACGTGGTCAGCGTACGCGTGAGCCTGTTGCTGCGCAGCTCTGAAAACAATATCACGACACAGCCGCAGCCTTATATCTTCAACGGAGCAACCATCACTCCAACGGACCGGCGCCTGCGGCGCGTCTTCACCACAACCATTCGCATACGCAATAAGGGCCTGTGATATGAACATTCCATTCCAGCGCGGATCTGTACTCATCGTCAGCATGCTGATGTTGCTGGTGCTGACCATCATCGGCATCACCGCCATGGGCACCTCAACACTAGAAGAAAAAATGGCGGGCAACAGCCGTGACCAGAACCTCGCTTTCCAGGCTGCCGAAGCGGGTTTGAGAGACGCCGAAGCATACGTCGAGGGCATGGCAGCGGTCGCCGCGTTCAATGGCACGGGTGGGCTCTACAATACCTCCACCGCGCTGGCCCCAGACATCTACAGCAACGCCACCTGGACTGGCGGTGCTTCCATAGCCTATCGCGGCAGCGCCATCCCTGGCGTGAACACTCAACCACGATACATCGTGGAGTTCGTTTCAACGACAGGAAAAACCAACCCGGAGCTTGAGAGCTGCTATGGATGCGCAACCGGGGAAGGCATGGTTACCAATGTTCGCATCACCGCCAGGGGCACGGGAGGATCCGATAATGCCACGGTAATTCTGCAAGAGTACTACGGCAAGAGATTCTGACGCCCTATTAATCGACACACCTATTCACCCATTTCGTTGAACTACGCTGACACCCTTGTGTTAGGAGAACCGTCATGAAACTGCAAATACTGAAGAAACCCGCCGCCTGGAGCACCTTGCTCGCCTACATGCTGGTCTTCGCATCGCCATTCGCACAGGCGGCGCCTGGCACACTGTCCAATGTACCGCTCTTCCTGACTTCGCCTGTGCAACCCAACGTCATGATCCTGATAGATAATTCCGGTAGTATGGACAACATCATCTGGGCAACAGAGTACAACAACGCCACCACCTATAATACCAGTTGGGGTTTTAATCCAGATAACGGAAATATAAGTCTTTCCAGTCTCGGCACATGCTCGTTTGGTGGCTTGTGGAGAAAAGCTGCAAGCAGTACCAAGTGCCTAAAGCTTCCGGATCCGCGCGGCGGCTACAACACCCGCTACGCCGGCAATTACCTCAATTACCTATTCGATAAATACTCGGACAATACCGATCTTACTGTCGCCGGCACTATTCCCAACGACTACCGCATGAATGTTGCCAAAGCGGAAGCGACCAAGCTCATCACAAACACCACAGGCATGCGCTTTGGTATCGCATCATTTAATCCGTCAAACACCGAGGAGGGCGGGATCATCCGGGCAGAATGCAAGAATGTTGATGCCACCCACAAGACGACACTCACCAACGCCATTTCCGGCCTGACGGCCGCCACCTGGACCCCCCTGGCGGAAGCTTATTACGAAATAACGCGCTATTTCAGGGGAATGAGCAGATATTACAGCAGCGGCACATATACCAGCCCTATTCAATACCGCTGCCAGAAAAATTTCACCATTATCATTACCGATGGTTTGCCAACCTATGACAATAATTTCCCAACCAACGACCCTGATGATGTCAGCGATACATCACGCGCATTGCCGAACTGGGACAACCTCGCGCCCGCCACGGTGACAACAGACTACCCCAATTTCCCCCCATATTCGGACGGCTTCAAGTCATCGGGCACAGAGGATAAAGAAGGCTATTCGCTCTACCTTGACGATATAGCCAAGTTCGCGCAAGACATCGACTTGAGAAAGGCCACCAATGATCTTACCGGCACCAGCTTCGATGCCGCTGATTTTCCAAAACAAAACCTCAACACCTACACTATCGGTTTTTCCGTTGCCAACCAGATGCTGCAAGACGCAGCAAGCTATGGCAAGGGTCAGTATTTTACCGCAACCGATGCCGATTCTTTGACAGAGGCTTTGGCAAAAGTTATTTCGAACATCGCCTCCCAGTCTGGGAGCGCCTCGGCCGTGGCATTCAATACTGCAACCCTGGGCACCAGCAGCGCGGTTTATCAGGCCAAATTCAACTCCGGGCTATGGAGCGGCGAGTTGCTTTCATACAAACTGGATTCAGTCACTGGCAACCTCGCCACGTCAGAAACTTGGAACGCGGCAACCAAGCTTGATGCTCGAGACCTCTCAAACAATGACCGCAAGATCCTGACATACAATGCCACCACAAAAAAGGGCATACCCTTCAAGTGGGATACTTCTGCCAGCGGCCTATCCACGGTGCAGCAAAATGATCTGAAGACGGGGCCCAGTGGAACCGCAGACGCATATGGACCTGACCGCCTTGCCTTCCTGCGCGGCGATCGTTCCAAGGAAGGCGACCCCGCCACACCCCCCAGCCTCCGCGTGCGCGGCAGCCGGTTGGGTGACATCGTGCACTCTAACCCGGTGTATGTCGGGAAACCGAGCCTCAACTACCCGGATACGCTACCTTTGCCATCCGGCGCCCCCCCCTACTCCACTTACAAGAATAGCTCAGCAAAAGACCGGGATGGCATCGTCTATGTCGGCGCCAATGACGGGATGCTGCACGGCTTCGACGCAGATACCGGTGAAGAGGTCATGGCCTATATCCCACACAACCTGTTTTCCAGCAGCGCCGGAAAGGGCTTGCACTATCTGACAGATAAAGCCTACAGCCATCTTTTTTACGTCGACCAAGGCCCTACCGTGTCGGATGTCTATATCAAAACCACCACCAGCGGTACTGTGGAGTGGAAAACCATACTCGTCGGCGGCCAAGAAGCCGGCGGCCGTGGCCTGTTTGCCTTGGATATCACCAATCCAAACGCTTTTTCTGAAGATGGCACCGTTGCCGATAACACAGTGATGTGGGAGTTCACGGATGCCGATGACTCCAATCTCGGTTATACCTTCAGCAAGCCGGCGATTGCGCTCATGAACAACGGCAAGTGGGCAGCCATTGTGGGGAACGGCTATAACGACACTAACACCTTAGCCAACGACGGAGGGGAAGCCAAGCTTTTCATTCTTTACCTGGAAGGCGGGCTGGACGGCGTCTGGACCCCAGGCACTGACTATCTCGAAATCACCACCAAAGCGGGATCAACCACCGACCGTAACGGACTAGGCACACCGGCGGCTGTCGATCTCGACGGTAATGGCACAGTCGACCGTGTCTACGCCGGGGACCTGCAAGGCAATATGTGGGCATTTGATCTATCGGATACCGCAGAAAATAATCCAAATTGGAAGGTCGCCTACTCACAGGGCACCACCCCGAAACCGTTGTTTACCGCAAAAAATGCAGCGGGCACCGCCCAGCCGATCACTACCAAACCCTCGGTGGTAAGACACCCCACCATACCCAACAACAGCTCGCCCTCCAACGCACCTAATCTGCTGGTGCTGTTCGGCACGGGCCAATATCTGGTTGATGGTGATAAAACCAACACCAGCACTCAGAGCTTCTATGGGGTGTGGGATAAAGGTGATAAAGCGCTGGTTCGCAGCAATCTCGTGGCGCAAACCTTCCTGACCGGCTTCGCGTCGGATGCCCGTGTGCTCAGCGACAACACCGTGGATTACTCCACAAAGTATGGCTGGTATATCGACCTCGACAGTGCCAGCGCAGCAACCGGCGAGCGAGTGGTCGTCAACCCCAAGGTGCGCGGCGACTATGTATTCTTCAACACCATGACACCCAACAACGCCGCATGCAGCTTTGGTGGATCGTCATGGCTGATGGCCGCCAAGCTCACCAACGGAGGACGCCCCAGCGACTCTGTATTTGACTATACCAATAACAATGAGGTTGATGCCGGTGACAAGTTGCCCGCCACGGTCACTACCACCGTCGTCACCACCGCTACCACCATTACTACCAATACCACCGTTGGGGGTGTCACGACAACTACTGTTACAAGCAACACCACTGGTGCCGCCCCCGGCACCGTCACAACCACATCGACGACCAACATCGCAATTTCCGGCAGGAGGATGCAACAGGATGCCATCGCTGCGGAATCGGCCTTCCTGGGCGATCATCAGTACACCGCAAACAGTGGGGACAAATCCGGCGCCAGTGTGGACGAAGGGCGCGTCAAGACCGGCAAATCAACCACGCAAGGCCGCCTGTCCTGGAAAGAGATCCGTCGATAAGGAGTCGTATGGCACGCTGCCGACATTGCCGGCAGCGTGCCATTAATCAAGTTTTTTCACCTATGGAGCGTATGTGTAATGAAAAATAAATCGTCAGGATTCACCTTGATCGAGCTGATGGTCACCGTGGTCATCATCGGCATCCTTGCCGCCATTGCCTATCCCTCGTACCAGGACAGCGTAAAACAGTCTCGCCGCGCAATGGCGCAGGCGGCGCTGATATCCTTGGGCAATGTGATGGAACGGGTGTTCACACAGAACAATACTTATACACCAGGCGGTGTTACACCAACCCTGGGTACCGGGGCAGGCGCCATTTTTCCCGCGCAAGCCCCGCTGGAAGGCACAACAAAACAATATAATCTGTCCATTACGGCCGCCACAGCGACAACCTACACCGTGCGCGCCACACCGATTTCGGGAACAAGCCAGCAGAGCGATGGAATGCTGGAATTGGATGGAACAGGCGCCAAGCGATGGGATAAAGACAATGGCGGCTCTTTTGGCGCTGCCGAAAACACCTGGGGCAAATAGGGGCGGCATGCAGCCCTCGTGAGCGGATTCTTAGGAAATGTAAGTTGAGTCTCAGCAACCGCTCCTATCGGCTAAAATAGCCCATCCTCATGGTCTATAGGACTTGGAGACTGCCAGAACATCCTCCATGAAATCCAGGTCGGCCTGATGGTATACAGTGCGGCGATGCTGCGCCCACAACTCTTTGATTTTTTCTTGATTGCACTGTTTGCGGTCGACGATCACACGCGTGTTGAGCTGGCCGCGCGGCCTGTCGCTTGGGCATTTGGCAAACACGAATTCGTTGCTGATCAAGTCCATGTAAGGGCCGCATTTGCTGGTGGGCATGATAAAGATGAGCTGCAAGCCCAAGGTGTCGGTCAAGTAACCGATCACTTCGCGTGATCGCGCTTCATCCATCTTGGAAAAGGCCTCATCCACCAGCACCATGCGCAAGTGGTTGGCACCCTCCGCAAAACGAAACGCGGATGTCACGGCGGCGGCGCGGATGATATAGGCCGGGGTTTCCAATTGCCCGCCGCTGCCGGTTCCGTATTCGCTCAAGGCAATCGGCGGCTTGCCCGCCACTTCCTTGTAGATTTCATAACGGCGGTAATTGCGATAATCCGCAATACGCTCCAGCTCGCGCAGTGCTTTGTGCTCGTCTTCATCGAGCAGCATCGCCATCAACTCGTCGCGGACCTTGCGTGACTTATCGGAAAGCTCAGCATCGAACAGGGAAGTATCATCGCCCAACCCCGGCGACTTGATGACCTCATCAAAGAAGCGGGCATAGTCCCTGAATTCCGGCACCCAATCGTAGCCGAAGCGAAAAGATTCCCGGTCGCTGCCGAAGTGGTGATGTTCAAGTTCCTTGTTGAGTAAGTCGATCTGCCGCTTGCCTGTGCTGATGGCCTGATAAATGGCATGGCACAGGTGGGAAACAAAAGCGTTGTTGAAACTTTCCTTGAGTTGGGCAAGCTGTTGGTGTTTTTCCACCAGAATATTGTTCTTGAGGATATTAAAAACGCGATCAATTTCCCGTTGCAAACCGCAAATCGCCTTGAACAGGTTTTCATCGTATTTTCCCTCGAAGCCAATATAGACAACAGCATCGCCAGGGCGGCAACGCTGGTTGTGCGCGTCGACGGCATCGCTCATCCTGCGTTCGCTGGTATGGAGCCGGCTTTCGATATCCTGCTTCACATTGAGCGCAACCTCCCGGTTAAGGTCTTGCGCCTCCTGATCCGCTGCGGTGAGGCGCTCATCGACATTGAAACCGCTCCATACCACAGCGATAGCACGCAGCATCTCCTCGCGGCTTTCGGAATACGCGCGATTTTTATCCTGCAAGTCGTTGAGCTTTTTGCAACGCTCGGTGGACTCGCGCAACTTCTCCTCGAACTCCCCGCTACGTTTGTTGAATTCCGCCTCCTGGGCGCGCAAGGACTGCTCTTCCCCCCTGCCCTCTTCCAGCTTTTTTTCCAGATCGCGGTATTCGCCAAGATCGAGCTGACGCAACAGATTCTCCAGCTTCCGCAAGTCACGATGAGTTTCGAGCATGGCTGCGATGGTATCTGCGTACTCCAGGTGTTTTAAACCATCTACCGCCTTCAATAGTGCGGCTGCGGACTGCATCCTGTCGTTGGCACTCTGCCACTCGCCGAGGATATGTACCAGCTCTGCCTCCTTCGCGCGGAGTGCGCGCTCGCGCGCCGAAACACCGAAGACCAGTTCGCTGTCCGGCACATCGCAGCGCCACATGCTGTAGTTTCCGGCGCCCATGCCGTCGACTGTCAGGCCGCGCCGGGTGTGGCGCAATTGTTCCGTGGACTCCACCCGCATCACCGTTCCATAGCTGGCAACGAGAAAATCGCGCGCGGTGGCATGGGTAAAATCAAGCACATGAATAATCGAATCGGCGTGCAGTGCGATTTTTTCGACATCCTGGCGCGCTTTTTCACCCTGGATGACACGCGCTTTATTGTCGCGCCCCGGCATGCGGCGCACGATGCGAATCGCCTCTGCCTCCCACTGCGGCGCAACAATAATCGAAAATCGTGCGCCACCAAGATAACCCTCTATGGCCGACTGCCAGCGCGCATCCTTCACCTCAACGTGATCGCAGAGCACCCGTGGCTCGGCCTGTGGACATTGCTGGCGGATCGCCGCCAGCGCCTTATCCACATGCGTTGGATAGATGACCTGATGGACCCGCAGACGCTCGATTTCCTGCGCCTTCTGACGACGCTGGCCATCAAGGATTTCATAGCGGCTCTCGCGCCGGTGCGCCAACTTGGACACCTGCTCCCGCAAACTTTCGCCTGCACCATGAACATCCGCATCATGCCAATGCGCCACCCATTGATTGCTCAATTGCTGGGCCTTGCGCGCCGCATCGAGATGATTTTCCAATGCAGCCAAATCACCGGTGAACTCGCGCTGCATGAGAGTACGGAAGTCGATGTCGCCACGTCTCACGTGATCGGCCACTTGCTTGCCTAATGCCAAGGTGCCGAGATCAGCCACGTGCGGCAACTCATCCACCACATCGACCTTGGACACACTGGCAATGATGGCCTGGCTATGGGCTAGGTTAGACTGCAACTGACTGTCCTGCACCAGCAGGTTTTTTGCCTGCTCGACGAGCCGCCTGTCCTGCTCTTCGCGTTGGCGCTCCAGGCGGTCTTTGTCTTGCAGTGCGGCGATGCCCATGCGCTGCGCTTCGAGGCTCACCAGCTCGTCGTGGACCTGGCGGCGGCGCTGCCCCAGCAACCGAAGCTGGCTCTCGTTGGCTGCGATAGCTGCGCGATACTCATCCTGTCCCTTCTTGGCGGCAAGGTATTCACGTTGGCGCAATACATACTCATGCTGCGCCAGCGTGCACTCCAGCGTATTGAGTTCGACCCATTGTTCGATATAGCACTGACTGTGACGCGTGGCTTCATCGAGGATGCGGATGGAATCGACCAATGAGGCAGCATCACGCTCCATGGCATGAATGGTTTTAAGCTGGCTGGACACCGAGCGAACCGCTTCACCCAGATCCTTTTTCTCCAGGATCTCTTCCGCCACGAAGCGGTCGATGCCCTGCACTGGCTTATAGGCCATGAAACGCGAAAAGGCCTTGGCGGCAGCGACCGCCTCGGTTTCGGTTACCGCATCACTGCGTCCGCGCAGCGCACCGTACAAGCGCCGCAAATAGGCTTTTTTAAGGTCGTACTTCTCCACCGCCCGCTTGCCGAAATCACCGATCAAGGCGTTCTGAATCTTGTCCAGCGGCACGACATGCTTACCCCCCTTATCCTGACGTACCAATTGACTCAAGGACAATTGCTCACCCGGCAAAATCAGATAGATCGCCTCATCCTGGCGCGCCACGGCATTGTTGGCGGACAAATCCAGCCAGGCGCGCACGCCGATGATCGCGGTAAAAGGGTCTGCCGTCTCTCCGTGCGTAGGATGAAACACCGCCGCCAGATAGCCATCAGTCGGCTCCAGCCGCGCATAACTGCCATCGTCGCAACCCAACACATACGAAGCCGGTGTACGCACCCGCTTGCCGCCCCGACCGCGCTGCGTGGTTTCATCCTGACCAGGATTATATTGGAACAGATTCTCATGCGCCGCCGTCATAATTGTTTGGATTGCGTCGGCCGCCGTCGTCTTGCCAGAGCCATTGCCACCGGAAAACAGGTTGACTGGGCCAAATTCGAATTCAATATGGGGCACATTCCCCCAGTTGATAAAAACAAAGCGCTTAAGAAACATCGTCCACGTCCATCGCTGCTGTCATTGTCTGTGCTCCGGCGGGCATATTTCCGGCCTGCTCCATGGCCTGCAAGGCCTCATCGCTAACAAAGTTGACGATCATCGGGTGTATCTTCAACCATGCCTCGCCGCTGTCGATATCTTCCTCGCTCCGGTAATCAATAAGCCGCAACTGCCGCAGTCGCTGAAACAGGCGCTTGCGTTCGGTCAGCTTGTCCGGGAGCGCGCGCCCCAACAAATTCCTCATGGCAATCGCCAACGACTCCATGGATTCCGCGACGCCTCCATTTTCATCTATCTGCCCTTCGCGCAGCGCCTTGTCGTATTGAACGCGCAGCACCAGGATCAGCGCCACTTCGTTTTGCGTCAAACGGCTACGCAAGCTGCCGCCGAAGGCGGTGTCCTCGACACCCTCCATGCCGGGCACCTGACTGCCGGGCGGATATAAACGCACATACTCGAAACGCCGGTCGTGAAAGATACGAATCCCGATCAGACCGAGATAGTCTTCAACCAGACCGGCAACGCGCAAATAACGATCATAGAGTTGTTGTTCGACCTGGCTTTCGGCGCGGCACAACACGCCGTAATTCATCAGGCGAACCAGGAGTTCCCGGAACTCGTCCAGATCGATGCGCTCGGATTCCAGCGCCTTTTCAATATAGTCACTCAGCATGGCTATCCGCCTCTATCAGCTCGATAATGAATTCATCGGTCAGCACGAAATAATCGGTGGGTAATCGTTGCCCGGTCGGTTCGACACGGAAAGCGAATTCGCTGGAATTCTGTCCGGCGGACCCCACTTCAATCGCGTGCGCGTTCATCAACAATCCCTTGGCATTTTCCACCGGCAAATGCTGGCTGCGAATGCGATGCCCTTTATTGAGGGCCGCGACGACATAATCGCGCATTTCTTTGTTGTTAACGGCAAACGCCAATTCCAGAGCCTGTTGAATCAACAATTCACGGCGGGCGGCCTTGTCGATCACGCCATGTTCTTCCACCGCCGAATTCACCTCGCGGCGGCTCCGCACCGCATTGATCCGCAAACTGTCCGGATCGACCACGGCGGCAACATTCAGCGCCGCCATGACGCGACCGGCGGCGGCGAGCCGCGCAGCCTGCCCGAGCTCATCCTGCGCCGCCAATTCCTGACAAATCGCCAGCAAGCGGCTGGGATGCCCGCCCCCCGAATAACTCAATTGGCGGATAATAATGTCCGCACGGCGCGTGAAACTGTTCAGCGCATGGCGCAGCGCAGGCAACATCACCTCGCTGGCATTGTGCATGCGGCTTTCGATGCCGTTGAGTATCATAAGATAGAGCGATTGCCTGGAATCGTCGCCCTGCAATTCCGGGGCAATCTTGCGCAGCTCACGCTCTGCGCCAGCCTTGAACTCTTTCTGCTTGCGGCGTGCCTTGTTGAGCAACGCCTGAATCTCATCGCGATACTTTTCCACGCTGTCGGCCGACAGCCGGATAGAGAGATCCGGCATGAAGCGCTTCTCCATGAAATCAAAGAACTCGTCGCTGGCGCGCTGAACTACCTGCTGAGCCTCCACCGCCTGCACCAGGGCGCGTTTGCGCTCGTCCAGCTCGGCAATTACATCGCTAAAATCACTTATGATGCGCTCGGAGTATTCGAAGGCGTCCAACAGGTCATACACTTCCCCCTTCTCGACAAAGGAATGCAGCGCATTGCGGGTGTTGCGGGTATTGCGGTGACGGGTTCTGAAGCGGCCACCCCCTGCCTCCACCATCGGCTGGGTAAACAGACGCCCGAAGCGCGTAAACGCATAGGTGCTCTGCAAGGTTGCCTCATCGGCCAGCCGCTCCAGCCAGCCATACTCGATCAAGAGATTCAACACCCAATTGGCAAGATCCCGCTCACCGCGCGCCGGCGCTGCAAACTCATCATCGGTATCACCATCCAATAGCGGCGTGCGGGTAATCGCCTCCTGGAAAACCTCAATCACCTGTTCACGATTATAGCTGCGGCTATAGTCCGCCATCGAGCTATAGAAGCAGGCGTATAACTGCCGCAAGCACTCCACGGCCTGCTCACGGTATTTGCTGTTGAGGGGGCGAAAAAAATACTTTCTGTCGTTGGCAAAGAACATCGGCACATTCTAACAGCTATCAAACCGAGATGCCTTGAAGGACGTTTCGGGTTCATTTAAACCCAGATTGTCCCACGGCGAATAGAACGTACACCACCGTTCGTGGTGAGCTTGTCGAACCATGAACGGCCCTTCGACAGGCTCAGGGCGAACGGTTTTGGGGCTATGGACAATCCGGGTTAAAGAGTCGCTAACAAAATGACTCTCCATATCGCCTTGAAAATTGCCAGCAAATCAATCGGATCGGCGTCGTAGCCGTGAATCGAGGAGGGATACCCTCGACCAGTGACAGCCGTTATGCGATGTCATTGCGGCTGGTTTCCATCACAATGGCGTCGGGCGAGATGTCTTGCGCGTCCGTGAAGGTCTGGTATTTGCTGTTGGTTTTACGGCGATCAGCCGGTCACGGCCAGCCCCCCTGTTCGCGGCACTTGTGGCGGAAGGGTCAGCGATGGCGCGCGCGAAATCGATCTTACCCGCCTCGCGTAGCTTGACCTGGAGCACCTCGCGCAGCTGGTCCCACACGCCAGCCTTTTGCCAGGCGCGCAGCCGTCGCCAGCAGGTCATACCCGACCCACACCCCATTTCCTGCGGCAGCATTTCCCATGGAATGCCCGACAGCAGCACAAACAGAATACCGGTCAACATCTGGCGATCATCCAGTGGTTTGCGGCCAGGATACCGCTTACGCCGCTGCTTGGGTGGCGGTATTAGGGGTTCTATGGCAGACCACAGCGCATCATCCACCAATTGGCGCGGCATCTTTACTCCTCCGGATAATTTTAAGGTGCAACCAAATTGTAAATGTATTTTTTTCATTTTGTTAGGGGCTTCAAACCGATGCGCAAAACTCATCTTTACAACCGCGCGTCAGTATGCTAAAAACATACAAATATTCTACCGATTTAGTGGGGTTTTTTACCTCTGAATTTTGCAGCCCAACATAACGGAGACGTTCACAAAATGCACAGAAAACTTATCCGCACTTCGCGTGCCACGCTCGCGCTTGGGGTAGTGCTGTGGGGTTCCAGCGTACTGGCCGACGCCAACCTGAAAATCACATCCCCCGCTGATGGGGGCAAGGTCAAAGTCGGCGAACCGGTAAACGTCGTTTATAGCATTACGCCCAATGTCGGTGGCGACCATTCGCACATTTACGTCAATGGCAAAGAGGCCGGGATTTTGCGCAAGCTAAAGAGCAGTTTCAGTCTTGACCCCCTGCCCGTCGGCACTCACACGCTGTGCATAAAGGTGGTCAACAAAGGCCATGCGTCCATCGGCCAAGAGAGCTGCATCAAAGTCACAGCGAATTAGCGCATGCAGCTCGAGAACCTATCCTATGCATTAACCCAGGCCATACATAACTTCGGAGCCGCCGCAGTGGTGGGCGGCTCTTTTATTGCCCTGAAATCCAACCCGGACCAACTCCAGCTCAAAAAACGCATGGCGTGGCTGGTGTTAATCGCGTGGGGCGCCCAAGTCGCCAGCGGTGTCATTTTTGGCACCGTCAGCTTCTATTTTTACGGTGAATTCCCCGACTTGCACGCGGTAGCTATTGGGGCGCTGGTTATCAAGGTGCTCTGTGCTGTCTCCGGGTTTGTGCTTGCGGCACTTTATTTGCGCGGCGCACAGCAGTGGAGCGAGAAAAGCCGTCATCGCGCATGGCATGCCCTGACTGGGATGGGAGCCACAGCGCTGACCGCAGCGGCTTTTTTACGCTGGTTTTCCTAACCAGGCGGCACACGACGGGTTGCGAAAATTTGAATTTTTAATATCAAGAGGATCTAGTCATGCTTCAAGCGCTACATCGCTCACCGCCCCGCACACCCACACTGGCCAGATCCTTCTTGGCCGCGCTGAGCCTGGTAGCCGGGCTAGCACAGGCTGGGGAATTCACCAATTTCGCAGGCCTGAAGTTCGTTGACATACCCAGCGGCCATTTCCAGATGGGCTCATGCAAAATAACATCCGAGATGCAGAAGGAAAACAAAATCCGCGTTTTTCTCGGCCAAGCACCGCTCTCGGCCGACTGCCCCGAGAACAATACCAACGTAAACGACAACGAAACCCCACAGCATACCGTAAGCATATCCGCTTTTCAGATGGGCAAAACCCCGATCACCCTCGGCCAGTTCAAACACTATGTCAGTGCCTCGGGAGGCACTAAAGGATCGTCGGGATGGAATCTTATCAACGACGACTTTATGAGATACAACGCTTTCGGCGATGACGCGCCAGTAGTGCAGGTTTCCTGGCAAGAGGCCAAAGATTTCATCGAATGGCTCAACAAGCACAAACCGGCGAATGACCGTGGCACGTACCGGTTACCTTCCGAAGCAGAGTGGGAATATGCCTGTCGTGCGGGCGGCAACCATGCTTATTGCGGCAGCAATAACGTGAATGAAGTCGCATGGCACGATGGCGATGTCCCCAAGGGCGATGGCCGGCATCAGCAAAATGTTGGACGCAAGACCCCCAACGCCTGGGGACTCTACGACATGAGCGGCAACGTGTGGCAATGGGTAGAGGATGCCTACCATGATAGTTACCGTGGCGCACCGGCTGATGGCCGTCCCTGGACGGAGAACAGCGCGAATGCTTCGCACGGCGCTCCGGAACTCAACCAAGGCAAGCAGGAACACAATAATTCCGCGAATATTGTGCGCGTCAACAACACGGATTTAAGCAGGGAACAACAGGAGTACGACGCCATCATGCGCACCCGCCACGGCTCAGACTGGAAGCGTGACACCACCACCGCGCGGGTTCTTCGTGGTGGCTCCTGGAAGTTCACTTCAGACTTCGCGCGCGCAACTTACCGCCTCGCCGCCTCGCCCGGAAACTGGTACTACGGCAATGGGTTTCGTGTTGTCAGGGATTTACCATAAACAGGCGGGTCGTTAAAACACATTCAAAACATATTGCCAACCATCCAAAGAAGCGGCCAACTTCCGTTTTTAGGTTTAACTTTAGGAACCAGCATGCCCCGAGCGCACCATCGTCTGCCGCGTCACTTGCCAACGCGTCTTGGCAATATTGTTGCCACACTCTGCTTGAGTCTGGTCGCCAGCTTTGCACATGCCGGCGAATTCAGCAGCTTCATCGACCTAAAGTTCACCGACATACCCACTGGCAGCTTCCAGATGGGCTCGTGCCAAGCGGCAACCAGACCGGGAGGGGGAGGCAAGAAGCTCTCCCAGACACCTCCAGCCGGCTGCTCCGCAGTCGACTTGGACGCATTGATCAACGAAGGCCCGCAGCATCGCGTCAGCATACCGGGTTTCCAGATGAGCAAAACCGAAGTCACTCTTGGTCAGTTCAAACGCTTCATCATCGCCACTGGCCGCACCGAGCTGGTCACCGACGAGTTCATGAAATACAACGCCCATGGCGACACTGCGCCCGTGGTTGATGTTTCATGGAACGAGGCCAAAAACTTTATCGAATGGCTAAACAAGAGCAAAGCGGCAACTGACCATGGCGTCTATCGCTTACCTACCGAAGCCGAATGGGAATACGCCTGCCACGCGGGTGGCAACCACCCTTATTGCGGCAGCCGCGACGTGAACGCCGTTGCATGGTTCAACGCAAACAGCGGCAAACACCAGCAACCCGTGGGCAGCAAAAATGCCAACGCCTTTGGTCTTCACGACATGAGCGGCAACGTGTGGGAGTGGATGGAAGACTGCTATCACGATAATTATAGCGGCGCACCCGCTGACGGCAGCGCCTGGACCAGCCTCTGCGCAAGTTCCGGGCGCGTGCTGCGCGGCGGCTCCTGGAGGGGCGACGCCAAAAACGTGCGCGTACAAAATCGCACCAACGCCACAGCCGTAAACCGGAGCAACATCATCGGCTTCCGTCTCGCCAGAACCCCACAGTAACACGGAAATTACATTTTCGGGGCTGGCGAAATTAGCCTCACCCCGCCAATTTCCAACACACGAAACACCTCTCCGGGCTGGGGTTTATTTGTTACAATTACGCCCCAATATAGAACTCATTACTCTCACCCCCGAAAACTCTGTTTTTTGACTCTTTAGAGATGCACAATCCTACCAAAACCCGCGTTATTGTCGGCATGTCCGGCGGCGTCGATTCATCAGTGAGCGCTCTGCTCCTGCAACAGCAGGGCTATGATGTCAGCGGCCTGTTCATGAAAAACTGGGAAGAAAACGATCCCGACGGCCACTGCCCCGCCGCCGAGGACGCGCGCGATGCACTGGGAGTATGCGACCGGCTTGGCATCTCTCTGGATGCGGTTAACTTTGCCAAGGATTACTGGGACCGGGTATTCCGCTACTTTCTCGATGAATACAGCCGCGGGCGCACGCCCAATCCAGACGTATTATGCAACAAAGAGATCAAATTTAAGGCCTTTCTCGACTATGCGATGAATCAGGGGGCGGACTATATCGCCACCGGCCATTACGCGCGGGTAACGCAAAACAATGGGCAATACCGCCTGCTTAAAGGGCTCGATGCCAACAAGGATCAAAGCTACTTCCTCTATACCCTGGGCCAGGAGCAACTGGCAAAGACCCTCTTTCCTGTTGGTGAACTAACTAAGCAGGAGGTGCGTCGGATTGCCACCGAAGCGGGGTTCGGCAACTCAGCAAAAAAAGACAGCACCGGCATCTGTTTTATCGGCGAGCGCGACTTCAAGACCTTTCTCGCCCGCTACCTGCCTGCGCAGCCGGGAGAGATGCGTACCCCCGAAGGCGAACGCGTCGGCCGGCACGACGGGCTAATGTATCATACCCTTGGCCAGCGCCAGGGCCTGGGCATTGGCGGGCGGCAAGGGGGTAATGGCACCCCTTGGTACGTCGTCGGCAAAAACCTGGACAGCAATACACTGCTCGTCGCCCAGAACCATGACCACCCGTTGCTGTATAGCCGCTCGCTCGCAGCGAGCCATCTGCACTGGGTGCGTGGTGTACCACCGGCATTGCCGTTACGCTGCACAGCCAAGACACGTTACCGCCAAGCGGATCAAGCCTGCGCCATCACAACACTGGAAGATGGCATATGCCACGTGACATTCGAGCAGCCCCAATGGGCCGTCACACCCGGCCAATCGGTGGTGTTTTATGCTGATGACGAGTGCCTGGGCGGGGGCGTCATTGAATACACTGAAAACCGCACAGATGCAATTCGCAACCGATCCACATCACCACAAGCACAACACATACAATGAGCCATAGCAGCGAAGAACGAATTATTGCCCTGGCCGGTGCTTTTCAGGCTACCCACCTGGTACAGCAGATTGCGCATACAGGCACCATGGATACCGGTGATTTTGAAGTGTGCATCAACAGCATTTTCAACATTAACCCACCCACGACAGCTGCCGTCTATGGTGGCGTGCGCGGTATCAGCACCGGACTCAAACGGCTGCGCACCCAGCTCGGCGGTGGCAGCGAGCCACGCAACATGGAAATCACGCGCTATATCGTCGCCGTCCTCTACCTTGAACGCCAAATGGCAAAAAACTCTCAGATGCTGCAACAAATCGCCGAAGGCATCGAAAAGGCAAGAGGCCAAGCGCAGCATTTCTCCCAGACTCACAGCAACGTCATCGCCAGCTTGGCCGGATTGTACAGCGACACCATCAGCACCTTGAACCCCCGCATTATCGTCAGCGGCGAACAGGGCTACCTGTCCAACCCCGACAATGCCAACAAAGTACGCGCCCTGCTGCTGGCGGCAATACGCTCTGCGGTATTATGGCGCCAGTGCGGTGGTGGCCGGTGGCAACTTCTGTTTGGCCGTAGCCGGATGGTGCGTGAGGCGGGGGAACTTTTGGGGGAAACATGAGCGGTTGGGGATGGCTGTGATCCCCTCCCTCTTTACCGGATTATCCCGCGTGACGACTTCTGCACAAAATCCGCCAGCAGCTTAATCTCGGCATGGCTCGCCGCCAGCTCACCGAGCTGTTCAAGCGCCTGATCCACGGTGAGATTGGAGCGGTAAAGGATTTTATATGCCCGACGCAGGTCACTTATGACATCAGCGCTAAAACCGCGCCTTTTCAAACCCTCAGTGTTGAGGCCATGGGGCGCGCCCCGGTAACCTGACACCATGAGAAAAGGTGGCACGTCCTTGGATATGCCAGTATTGAACGCGGTAAAACAGTGGGCGCCAAGGCAACAAAACTGGTGTACCAACGTGAAGCCACCCAGGATGACATAATCCTCTATCGTCACATGGCCGGCCAGCGAGGCGTTGTTGGACATGATGATGTTATTGCCCAGCACGCAGTCATGGGCAATATGCACATAGGCCATGATCCAGTTGTCATTGCCGATGCGGGTTATTCCACCACCCTGGACTGTACCGCGATTGATTGTGCACGACTCGCGAATAAGGTTGCGGTCGCCAATTTCGAGCCAGGTATCCTCGCCATGGTATTTTTTATCCTGGGGCGCATCGCCTATCGAGGAAAATTGATAGATTTTGTTGTCGCGGCCTATGCGGGTAGGACCATTAATGACCACATGGGGACCAACCCACGTGCCTTCACCGATCTCAACATTCGGCCCGATGACAGAAAACGGGCCAACACTGACCCCAGCGGCAAGCCGCGCGCTTGGATGAATTATCGCGCTCGATGCAATCAGAGAGTCTGTCAAGGCTCAAGTTCCCTTTCCGCGCACATCAGATCGGCGCTGGCGACAACCTTGTCGCTCACCTTGGCAACAGCATGAAACTTCCAGACCGTCTTTATGACACGCGTCACTTCGACCTCAAGAATCAGCTGATCGCCTGGGATGACCGGCTGTTTGAAGCGGGCATTATCAATGCCGACAAAATAATAAAGTGATCTTTCAGTGGGCCGGGTATTGGTGGTGATGAACGCCAGGATGCCCGTGGCCTGCGCCAAAGCCTCAATAATCAACACACCGGGCATGATGGGGCGATCAGGGAAGTGCCCCTGAAAAAAAGGCTCATTAAAACTTACGTTTTTCAGCGCCACCAGGGACTCGCCGGGGACGCAGTTGAGCACCCGGTCCACCAACATGAAGGGGTAACGGTGGGGTAGGTGTTTGAGCACCTCGCGAATATCGAGCGGTTCCAAGATTCTTATCCTTCTATCTTCTGTTATTACCTAGCAGGGCCTATGGAAAAGGCCTCGCGCTGGCCCACGTTCAGTTTTTATCATACCGCACCAGAAAGGTACGCGGCTACGCTTGTTTTTGCACCTGTTTCAGCAGATTTTCGAGCACCTTCAAACGACGCGCCATCTCATCCAGCTGCCGGAAGCGCACGGTATTCTTATGCCACTGCTGATTGGTATCCGCGGGAATGCCGGAAGAATACACTCCGGGCTGTTTTATGGATTTGGTCACAAACGACATGCCGGTAACATGCACATCATCGGCAATTTCCAGATGACCACTGATACCCACCCCGCCCCCGACGGTGCAGCGCCTGCCGATACGTGCACTGCCCGCAATACCCACGCAGCCTGCAATCGCGGTATGGGCCCCGATATAAACGTTGTGGGCTACCTGAATCTGGTTATCCAGCTTCACACCGTTCTCGATCACTGTATCTTCCAGCGCGCCCCTGTCAATGGTGGTATTGGCGCCAATTTCAACGTCATCGCCAATAGACACGCCACCCAGTTGCGGCACTTTGATCCACACGCCATTATCGTTGGCGATACCAAATCCATCACTGCCGATTACCGCGCCGGGATGAATCATGGCGCGCTTGCCAATATGCACACCGTGACATATTGTGACGTTGGCAAGAAGACGGCTGCCTTCGCCAATCACCGCGCCTTTGCCAATAAAACAACCTGGCCCGATACTGACGTTTGCGGCGATATTCACATCCGCCTCAATAACGCAGTGAGGGCCAATCGAGGCACTTTCGTGCACCCGGCTGTCAGTGCTGACACACGCCGTTGGGTGGGTGCCCACAACGCTCGTCTCTTCACGGCCTGTGTACAACAATGCTGCGGCGCGGGCATATCCAACATAAGGGTTAGCCACAACCACTGCAGCGGTCGCGCAATCTTCCTTATCCTTTGAAGAAAGGATGACGGCGCTGGCCTGCGTTGAGGCCAAATATTTCCGATAACGCGAATTGGCTAAAAATGTGATGTTGCCAGATTGCGCGCTTTGCAGTGTTGCAACCCCGGTGATCACACACGCGGCATCGCCGTATAACTCGCCGCCGATACGTTCCGCGAGCTGGCCCAGCGTGATTCCCGGCGCACTCCCGAGTGGAGGCAACACTTGCTGCCCGCCCGGCTTATTTTTTAGGTTTCGCCGATGCTGACACATCCTTGGGTCTATCCCGCAGACGTTGCAGCACCTTGCCTGTAATGTCTAACTTGGGGTTAACAAAGGCAGCCACGTCGAAGAAAATCATGTCGTAACCTTCTTCCTTGCCGAGAGTATCGATGGTTTCTTTCACAATCTGCTGCAATTTACCAAGCTCTTCGTTGTTGCGAATGTTGACATCATCGCGCAGTTCTTCCTGGATGCGGCCGAGGTCCCGTTTACGGGCGAGCACCTCACGCTCCATTTTGGCGCGTTCGGACTCACTCATGGTCACGCCATCTTTTACCAGTTTTTCTTCGAGCTGCTTGAGCTCCTTCACCTCAGCCTGAAGCTTATTACGCCGTGGGGCAAATTCCTGCTCGAACCTACCACGTGCCGCATCTGCCTGAGGTGCCTTCTCCATCAGCTCGGCACTATTCACATAACCCAGCTTCAAATCAGCCGCATTCGCAGCCGCCATCGAAAACATCAACCCAAACATCAACCCAAACATCAGACCAAAAACAGGATATGCAATTTTTTTCACAACATTTACTCCGAGTTATTTCAGAAAAAAGTACCCAGCGAGAACTGGAACGACTCAGTGATATCTCCCGCCTTCTTGTTAAGCGGTCTCGCCAGATTGAAATTCAGCGGCCCCATGGGGGACAGCCAAATAGCGGCTACTCCGGCAGAGTAGCGCAAATCGCCTGCGCTGAATTGCTGAATGCCAGTATAGACGTTACCTATATCAAAAAAGGCACTCAGGCGGAACGACTTGCTCTCCTCCATAAAGGGTACAGGGAAAATCACCTCTGTGCTCCCCACCAGCTTCAAGGCGCCGCCCAGCGCCCTGTTGTTTTCCCTCAGGCCCAGACTGTTCGCCCTGAACCCGCGCACAGAGTAGACGCCGCCTGCGTAATAGCGCTCCCAGAAAGGCAAGGCGCTAGTCCCGCCATAACTGTCACCATAGGCAACCTCGCCATTCATCACCAGGGTCAGGCTCTTGGTCAACGGGTGGTACACCTGCGTGCGTGAAGACACCTTGTAAAACTGCAAGCCGCTGCCTGGCACCGACATTTCCGCAGAAAGACTCTGCAACATACCGTTATCCGCGAAGATCGCACGGTTGCGTGTGTCGTGGGTCCAGCCGCCGGACATTTTGATTATATCAAAAGTGTCCCCGTTTGCATTGAGAAAGTCCACATAGGACTTAGGTGTGAAACTGGTGGTTTTAATCCTGGTATGTTCATAGTCAAAACTCAAGCGCGCGGTATTGTGTTCGCTAAGCGGAAAACCATAATTCACTCCGGCGCCAAACACATCCGACAGATAGCTTCCGACAAACAACCGGGTAGCGTTGGTCTGCCTGAAAAATCCCCTGAACCCCCGGCTCACGCCATCCGGCGTATGATAAGGATCGGTATAGGAAAAACTGTATATGGTGTTTACTCGGCTGTTATTGACTTCGGCACTGATGCGCTTGCCGCTGCCGAGGAAGTTGTCCTGGCTAATGCTGGCGCTGAGCAGCAAGCCCTGCACCTGCGAAAAGCCCACTGCCGCCGTCAGACTACCCAAGGATCTTTCCGTTACGTTGACATTCACGTCAACCTGATCCGTTGCGCCGGGAACAGCGGGCGTCTCGATGTTGATGTCCTGAAAAAAGCCCAGCCTCTGCAAACGTATCCGCGAGCGATTGATCTTGTCAGTCGCCAGCAATCCCCCCTCCATCTGCCGCATCTCGCGCCGCACCACTTCATCGCGGGTTCTAGCGTTGCCTGCTACATTAATGCGGCGCACATACACCCGCTTGCCGGGATCGACCAAAAACGTCACTGACACCTGTTTGTTTGGCTTGTCCACTTCAGGGTTGGGATTGACGTTGGCAAACGCATACCCGTCCGAACCAAGACGCTCGGCGATTTGCGCGGCGCTTTCGGTGACGGCCTTGCGCGAAAAAACGGCGCCTTCAGCCACGCTGATCAGCTTGCGCAGATCCGCTTCGGGTAAGATGAGATCACCCGCAAGCTTGACCTCCTTGACGGTGAATTTCTCGCCCTCGGTAATATTTATCGTGATATAGACATCACGCTTGTCAGGCGTGATGGAAACCTGGGTGGAATCGATATTAAAATTGATGTAACCGCGATCCAGGTAGTAGGAACGCAGGGTTTCCAGATCCGCGGCCAATTTTTGCTTGGAATACTGATCCGAACTGGTAAAGAAGGAAAACAGTGTTGGCGTAGTAATTTGAAGCTGCTTTAACAACACTTCATCACCAAACGCCGCGTTGCCAACGATGGCGATCTGGTGGATCTTCGCAGATTTACCCTCGACGACGTCGATGACGATATCGACACGATTACGCTCCAGCGATGTAACCTTCGCTTTGATCTTTACACCGTATTTTCCCTGACTGAAGTATTGACGTTGCAGCTCACGCTCCACCTTGTCGAGCAGAGAACGGTCAAAAATCCGGCCTTCCGCAAGACCGCTCTGCTTCATCGCCTTGGTCAGATCCTCGGTCTTGATGTCCTTGTTACCAGCGATCTTGATGCTGGAGATTGAAGGGCGCTCTTTTACCGTGATGATTAGCGTATCCCCGTCCTGGCCAAATCGTACGTCATCGAAAAAACCGGTCTTGAACAAGGCGCGAATAGCCTCCGAGGAGCGGGCGTCATCCAGCGTATCGCCGACGTTAAGGGGCAAATAATTAAAGAGCGTGCCGGGAGAGGTGCGCTGCAAACCTTCCAGCCTGATGTCCTTGACGACAAATGGTGTCATGCCCCACGCATGCGATGCCAGCAGCATACCCAGAAAAATTAGCCACGCCCTTCTTTTCGGAGCTCTCATTAGTAATCCAAGTCGTATAAACCTAGAAACGGCAGTTGACCGCTTCATTTAGCAGCTAAAAGAATGTTTAAAATATGTTTTTCCATAATCTCCAGTCTCACCTGTTTAGCGAGTTCGCTACGGAGTGGATTGCACGATATTCAGTGCACATGGCAGCGTTACAACTCCTTGGAATGGAACAACCATTCCGCGTCGTTGCGCCTTGCCCAGCACCCTGAAAACCGCACACTCTGCCCCCCCCCGGCCAACTGCCGTTTTTAGGTTTAATCGGCTAGCCAAACAGACGTGTCAGATCATTGTAAAAGGCGAAGATCATCAGCGTTCCCAATAGTGCGATACCCACCCGCTGACCGAATATCTGCGCCTCGTCCGACACCGGACTACCCTTTACCCACTCAATCAAATAGTACATGAGATGCCCGCCGTCCAGGAGGGGGACGGGCAGCAGGTTCAACACGCCCAGGCTGATGCTCACAATGGCAAGAAATCCCAGGAACGACACCACTCCCGCGCTGGCGGAATACCCTGCATATTGGGCGATGCTGATGGGGCCGCTAAGGTTGTCCACG
This sequence comes from Gammaproteobacteria bacterium, assembly GCA_040183005.1. Taxonomy (NCBI): domain Bacteria; kingdom Pseudomonadati; phylum Pseudomonadota; class Gammaproteobacteria; species Gammaproteobacteria bacterium. Next base: position 389,236 of record JAMPIW010000007.1, on the reverse strand, counting down.
GAGAGTACCCCCGTCACCATCTTAAACAGCATGCGTAGCGTCAACGCGGACATATCCCAGGTTTTGACCACGGCCTGCACCACGGCTTCACCTGGCGAATAGCGCAGCACGGCACGCAGCTCTTCCGGCAATTCCCCGGGGATTTTGACGCCCGCGCCGATACGGCCTATTGTGCCTTCTTTGGTTACCGTGGCAACGGGTTGCAGATCAATGGTACTACGCACACCTTCACGTTCGACTTCGACACGAATGACCCGTCCGGCGCGGGGTCTGACATATTCAACCCACGCCTCCCAGTCACCGATGGCTTGGCCATCGGCGGCAATAATTTTATCACCCACCACTATTCCTGCCCGCTCGGCGGCACCACTGGCCTCCAGTTGACCAATGATGGGCGGAATAGCCGGGCGAAAGGGGCGCATACCAAGGCTGTCGAGCAGATTCCCTTTATCCAGATCGCTGCCTGTCACCGCACTCAGACCCAGCGTACGCGTCATCGGGTGGCGGTTTGCATCCTGAACCTGCACCGTCACCACCTGCTGATCCAGCACCTTGTCCAGCATGGAAAATACCACCGTTTCCCATGTCGGCGTCGGCTTGCCATTTAAACTGAGGATGACATCCCCCTGCTGAAAACCGCCGCGCTGGGCGATGGAATTCGGCGCAACCTCCCCAACAATCGGCTTGAGGCCATTCACGCCAATGATGAAGACCGCCCAGTAGGCGATGATGGCCAGCAGAAAATTGAACAGTGGCCCCGCGAAGACGATGGCAAAGCGGCTGGCCAGTGGCTTGCGGTTAAAGGCGCGGTGCACTTCGTGCGGCTCGACCGGTGCTTCACGCTCATCAAGCATTTTGACATAGCCGCCCAGCGGCACCGCCGCGATGACATACTCTGTGTTGTCAGGTCCACGGCGCCATATCCACAGGGGCTTGCCAAAACCAACCGAGAAGCGCAGCACCTTCACGCCCAGCTTGCGCGCCACCCAGAAATGGCCGAATTCATGGACGGTAACCAGTACACCGATGGCGATGATGAAGAAAAAGACTGAGGATAGAATGGTACTCATCATGCGCGCTTGCTCGTAGCCTCTACCACCCTGCGCTCAGCAGCCTCACGCGCCAGCGCGTCATCGGCCAGAATAACCTCAAGGCTAACGGCCTCGCGCACCGGCACATCGGCAAGCACGCGCTCAATCACGGCGGGGATAGCGGTAAACGGCAGTCTGCCGTCGAGGAAAGAGGCTACCGCAATTTCATTGGCCGCATTGAGAATCGCCGTGGCAGTGCCCCCCGCCTGCATCGCCTCGTAGGCAAGGCGCAGACAAGGAAAGCGGGAGAAATCGGGCCGTTCAAAGTCCAGCCGCGCAACATCGAAAAGACTTAAAGGGGCAACCCCGGATTCAATACGCTGCGGCCACGCCAAGGCATGGGCGATGGGGGTACGCATATCCGGACTGCCAAGCTGCGCCAGTATCGAACCGTCGGCGTATTCGACCATGGAGTGAACCACGCTTTGCGGATGCAAGACCACCTGAATCCTGTCCGGGCTGGTATTGAACAGCCAGCAGGCCTCGATCACCTCCAGACCCTTGTTCATCATGGTAGCTGAATCGACGGATATCTTGCGCCCCATCACCCAGTTAGGGTGGGCGCAGGCCTGATCCGGGGTGACATGATGCAGCTCGGAAAGGGGGATATTGCGAAACGGCCCGCCCGAGGCGGTCAGCAGTATGCGCCGTATACCGGCAGCGTCCAGACCGGTGGACAGGTCGGCCGGCAGGCATTGAAAGATCGCGTTATGCTCGCTGTCCACAGGCAGCAGCTCGGCGTTATTCCCACGGACCTCATCCATAAAAATCCGCCCGGCCATGACCAGCGCCTCCTTGTTGGCCAGCAGTACGCGCTTGCCGGCGCGCACTGCGGCAAGCGTGGGCAGCAGACCGGCGGCGCCAACAATAGCGGCCATAACATACGCCACCTGAGGCAGGGCAGCGACGGTTTCCAACCCTTCCAGGCCAGCCAACACCTGGATCTCCGGGGCGGTTGCGCGCAACTGCTCATGCAGGCGCTGCGCCGCATTGGCATCCGCCATTACGGCATATTCGGGCCGATGCACAAGACACTGTTCGTATAAACGGTCCACATCGGAATTCGCTGTCAGGGCAACGACGTGGTAACGTTCCGGGTGCCGCGACAATACGTCGAGCGTGCTGACACCAATAGAGCCAGTGGCGCCAAGCACAGTAACGCCGTACCTGGATGTACAAGTGTCGCCAGAGGGCCGCTCCAGCGCATCGTGCGCTCCCGGCACTTGTCCATCCACGGACAGCGCAGGAGGCTGGGAGTGACCGCCGATCAACCCAGCATCCCCAGCAACAGCAACCCTGTCAAAAATACCGGCGCGGCGGCGGTCAGGCTATCAATCCGGTCGAGCACGCCGCCATGGCCTGGCAGCAGCTTGCCGCTATCCTTGACACCGGCGCGCCGCTTGAACATGCTTTCCAGGAGATCGCCCGCGATTGAAAAAACCACCGTGATCACGCACAGCGACACAAACGCAGGCAGCATGACCGGGTCAACCTCCAGCAGCCTGCCGCCCGCCAGCCCCATCACCATCGTCATCGCCAAAGCGCCCCACACACCCTCCCAGGTCTTGCCGGGGCTGATATTGGCCGCCAGTTTGCGGCTGCCCCACAAGCGTCCGGCAAAGTAGGCGCCCGTATCAGCCAGCCAGATCAACACCATGAGGAACAATACATACTTTGGGCCGTAGGACTCGCTCCCATGTAACACCACCAGCGCCATCCAGGCAGGTATCAGCGTCAGCATCCCCGCACCGCCTCCTGTTATGAGGCTGGGGGGGACGACAACAGGGTGAACATTGAACCTTAACATCCATGCAATCGCCACCAACCACCACACTGCCCCCACCGATGCGCCGACCAGCATGCCTGCCGGCAGCGTGCCGCCAAACCACATAAAAGGTAACGCTATCAGGATATACATCAGCCGATCGAGAGGCTCGGCGATGCCCATCAAGCCAGCCCACTCCCAGAACCCCGCAATGACGATGCCCGCCAGCAACAATGCAAATACGGTGTTTGGCAGCGCGAGAACGCCCCATACAACCAAAGGGATGAGGATGGCAGCGGTAAGCAAACGTTGTTTAAGCACCCTTGTGTCCTTGTTCCTGTTCCACCTGCTCGCTGGTGCGCCCAAAACGACGCTGGCGCCTGGCAAAAGAGGCCAGCGCACCATCGAAGCTCCGCGCGTCGAAATCCGGCCACAATGTTTCGGTAAAATGAAATTCTGTGTAGGCCAGTTGCCACAACAGGAAATTACTGATGCGCTCCTCCCCACCAGTACGTATAAACAAGTCGGGATCAGGCAGGCCGTGCAGCGCCATGTGCTGCTCCAGGACATTTTCCGTGATTTCGGATGCGTGCAACTGCCCAGCCTCGACTTTTTGCGCTACGACACGGGCAGCCTGTGTGATGTCCCAGCGACCGCCATAATTAGCCGCCACAACCAGCGTCAGCCCGGAATTGGCAGCGGTCCGCTGTTCCGCTGCGATAATTTTCTCCTGCAATTTCCCGGAAAAAGCGCTACGCTCGCCGATGACCCTCAAGCGCACATTGTTTTCATGCAGGCGTCGGGTCTCGCGCTCCAGGGCAGTCATAAACAGCTCCATCAACAGCCCGACTTCCGAGGGGGGGCGGCGCCAGTTCTCGCTACTGAATGCAAACAGGGTCAACACCTCGACACCACGCAGAGAGCAGGCCTGAACCACGTTGCGTACTGCTTCCACGCCGGCGCGGTGGCCGGCGATGCGCGGCAGAAAGCGCTTCTTGGCCCAGCGTCCATTGCCATCCATGATGATCGCCACATGACGGGGAAGGTATGCGGCTGGATTAGTGTTATTTGCCGTCGTAGACATGCCTGCACAAAAAATGGTGGGGGAAGCGCGGGATAACAGCACGCAGGTCAGGGGGCTGGGAACAGGCTCTGAATTGCCAGCCCCCAACCCCGCGTTTTTAAATCTCCATCAGATCGGCCTCTTTGGCCGCCAGTATTTTGTCCGCTTCGGTGATGTATTTATCCGTCAACTTTTGAATTTCATCCTGCGCCCGACGCTCCTCATCTTCGGAGATTTCTTTCTTTTTGAGCAACTCTTTCAGCTCGCCATTCGAGTCACGGCGAATGTTACGGATAGCGACCTTGCCGGCCTCCGCCTCGGCGCGCACCACCTTGATCATGTCACGGCGGCGCTCCTCGGTCAGTGCAGGCAAAGGCACGCGGATGGTACCGCTGGCGGTAGAGGGATTGAGACCAAGATTGGAGGTCAGAATCGCCTTTTCAATGACGGGAACCATGTTTTTGTCCCACGGCGTCACGGTAAGCGTGCGTGAATCGCTCACCGTAACGTTGGCGGCTTGCCCCACCGGCACCTCATTTCCGTAAAAAGACACCATCACATGATCAAGCAAGCTGGGATGGGCGCGTCCAGTGCGCACCTTGGTCAGCTCATCTTTAAGCGCATCAATGCTCTTGGTCATGCGGGCGATGGCGCTTTTTTTAATGTCATCTATCATTTTGCCTCTCCTTCTACAAGCGTACCCTCATCTTCGCCCATAACGATGCAGCGCAACGCACCAGCTTTGTTCATATCAAATACCCGCAGCGGCATTTTATGATCCCGGCAAAGCACGATCGCGGTAATGTCCATCACCATCAGTTTGCGCTCCAGCACCTCATCATAAGTCATGCGTTCATAGCGCACGGCATCAGGATGCTTCATCGGATCCGCCGAATAGACACCATCCACCTTGGTGGCCTTGAGCAGAAGCTGCGCGCCAATTTCGATAGCGCGCAGACTAGCTGCCGAGTCCGTGGTGAAAAAGGGATTTCCAGTGCCTGCGGCAAAAATCACCACCCGCCCCTTTTCCAGATGGCGAATGGCACGGCGGCGGATATAGTCCTCACAGATCTGGTTGATCTTGATGGCCGACATGACGCGCGTAAACACACCCTGATGCTCCAGCGCGTCCTGCATCGCCAAGGCATTCATGATGGTAGCCAGCATGCCCATATGGTCGCCGGTGACCCGATCCATGCCCGCGTCCGCCAGGCCGGCGCCACGGAACAGATTTCCGCCGCCGACCACCAGACCAACCTGAACACCCATCTGCACCAGCTCGCTCACTTCGGTGGCAACGCGATTGATAACATCAGGACTGATGCCAAACTCACCATCGCCCATCAGCGCCTCGCCGCTGAGTTTCAGCAGGATGCGCTGGAATGCGGGTTTGGGGGCCACAGTCACCGTCAGCTCCCGCGTACCTGGGCCATCACTTCGGCGGCAAAGTCTTCCTGCTTCTTCTCGATGCCCTCGCCCACTTCAAAACGCTGGAAGCGCACTACTTTTGCGTTGGCATCCTGCAACAGCTTCTCGACTGTCACATCGGGATTTTTGACGAACGGCTGCCCCACCAGGGTGATTTCGGCCAGGAATTTCTGGATGCGCCCGCTGATCATCTTTTCAATGATATTGTCGGGCTTGCCGCTCTCCGCAGCCTGGGCGCGGAAGATTTCCTTTTCCTTCTCGACGATGTCAGTCGGCACTTCATCCGGCGAGACGCACACTGGCTTGCTGGCGGCAACATGCATAGCGATATCCTTGGCCAAAGCGGCATTGCCCCCTTGCAACTCCACCAGCACGCCGATACGACCGCCGTGCAGATAGGAGCCAACCACGCCGCCACTTGCGGTCATTGTTACAAAACGGCGCACACTGATGTTTTCACCGATCTTGGCGACCATTTCCTGGCGCGTCGTGTTAATGCTCTTATCACCACCCGCCTCCAAAGGCAGGTTCATCAAAGCATCCAGATCGGCAGGTTTGTCAGCCAGCGCCTGTTTTGCCACATGCCCGGCAAAACCCACAAAATCGTCACCCTTGCCAACGAAATCGGTTTCACAGTTGACTTCCACCATGGCGCCTTGCGTCGCGTCACCGTTAAGCTGGATCACAACACACCCTTCGGCAGCGACACGCCCAGCTTTCTTGTCCGCTTTGGCGAGGCCAGACTTACGCATTGTTTCAATAGCGGAGTCGATATCGCCGTTGGCCTCAACCAAGGCCTTTTTGCACTCCATCATTCCGGAGCCAGTACGTTCGCGCAGCTCTTTTACCAGCGCAGCTGTAATTTCCATAACCAAATTCCCCACTTAACCTAACAAATACATCAATATAGTCAGAGGGGCGCCATCCATTGCGCCCCTCATCTACCCGAGCCGGATACGGTTCCGGCGTTACTCCGGAGCGTCAGCCTGCTGCGCAGCACCCGGCTTTCTGGCCGGCTTCTTCGCCATAGGGGCTTTCACGGGCCTTTTTGGCGCCCTGGCGGGCTGCCCTTCTTCATCCATTTCGATAAATTCGTCGGCACCGCCGGTCGAGACTATCGTGGCGCGCGCCTCAAGAACTGCGTCCGCCGCAGCCCGCGCATACAGCTGGATGGCGCGGATCGAGTCATCATTACCCGGGATGGGATAATCTATGCCGTTGGGGTCATTATTGGTGTCGACAATACCGATGACCGGAACACCCAGCTTGGTCGCCTCGCTCACGGCATTTTTTTCATGCCCGACATCGATCACAAACAGTGCGTCGGGGACGCCTTTCATATTTTTGATGCCACCCAAACTGCGCTCCAGCTTCTCCAGCTCGCGCGCATACCCCAACGCCTCTCTCTTATTGAAGCGGTTAATGCTGCCGTCCTGGACCATCGCATCCAGTTCTTTAAGGCGCTTGATGGATTGCTTGATGGTCTTGAAGTTGGTCAACATGCCGCCCAGCCAGCGCTGATCGACATAAGGCATGCCGCAACGGGCCGCTTCTTCCTTGACCACTTCTTGGGCCGCACGCTTGGTGCCGACAAACAGGACGGTACCCTTGCGGGCCGCGAGGCTGCTGATAAAATTCATCCCGTCATTAAACAGCGGCAGGGTCTTTTCGAGATTGATGACGTGGATCTTGTTGCGGTCACCGAAGATGTACTGCGCCATCCGGGGGTGCCAATAGCGGGTCTGGTGGCCGAAATGAACACCGGCCTCCAACATGTCACGCATGGATACAATTGCCATGATTTTTATGCTCCAAAGTTAGGGTTAATCCTCCATGCGCCCCATATATCAACCCGCCTGTTTATTGGTTCTGGCGGGCACCCTGACATATGTGACGGCGCATGTGTGATTTAATGCCTCTGAGGCAATGCGCCACAGAGGAACCGGGCCATGAACCACGGCAATTTGCCGGGCTTCATGGCTTAGCTGCGTTTTATACCATAAAACCAAGTCATATCTCAATCAATGCAACTAAAAGAGTGGTTAAACGTGACTGGCAGACCGGCACCAATAACGGTAAGATAAGCCATTGATCTATCGAACCCTATATTATGACCGTCTCCATCAAAACCCCTGAAGAAATTGAGAAAATGCGGATTGCGGGGCGGCTTGCAGCGGATGTGCTGCATATGATTGCCCCCCACGCGCAACCCGGCATCACCACCGGAGAACTGAACAGCCTGTGTCACGAATATATCGTTAATGTGCAGCAGGCGATCCCCGCGCCGCTCAATTATCATGGTTTTCCAAAGTCCATTTGCACCTCGGTCAATCATCAGGTATGCCATGGCATCCCCAGTGACAAGGTGCTGAAAAACGGCGATATCGTCAACATTGACATCACTGTGATCAAAGATGCCTATCACGGCGATACCAGCAAGATGTTTTTTGTCGGGGAGCCATCGGTGGTCGCCAAACGGGTGGCGCGTATCAGCTATGAGTGCATGTGTATCGGTATTGAGATGGTCAGGCCCGGTATACGCCTGGGTGACATTGGGCATGCCATTCAGAGCCACGCCGAGTCCAACAATTGCTCGGTCGTGCGTGAATATTGCGGTCACGGCATTGGCCGCGTGTTTCACGAAGATCCCCAGGTGCTGCACTACGGCACACCGGGCACCGGTTTGGCGCTGGAACCGGGAATGACATTCACCATTGAGCCGATGATCAATGTCGGAAAGCGCCATGTGAAGCTTCTGCCCGATGGGTGGACGGTGGTAACCAAGGATCGCAGCCTGTCGGCGCAATGGGAACACACCGTGCTGGTCACCGATAGCGGTGTTGAAGTTTTGACCAAGCGGCCCGAGGATGACATCTAACAACCTGCCCCTGTTTGACAAGACAGCCTTTGAAGATGCCCTGAACAAGGGCGGCAACTCTCTCCCGCCATTCCGCGCCACCCTGCAATCGGCCCATCAGGCGATTAAAGAGCGCTTCCTCAATGGCACGCCCGCCGCCGAGCTGGTGCGCAGCCGTGCCGAAGCCATTGATTACTTTGTAATCCAGGCGTGGCACCGGCTGGTCATCAATAACGATAGCGATGATCTTGCCCTGGTGGCAGTCGGCGGCTATGGACGCGGCGAACTCCACCCCGGATCGGATATCGATCTGCTGGTGCTGCTGCGCGACAACAATCATCAAATCTACCAGGAACGGCTCGAACGGTTTTTGATACTCCTCTGGGATATCGGCCTGGAGGTGGGACATAGCGTGCGCTCGCTGCAGGAGTGCGTATCCGAGGCCGAGCGCGACATTACAGTGGCGACCAACCTCATGGAAGCGCGCCTGCTGGACGGGCCACAGCCGTTGTTCGAGGCGATGCGCACCGCCACGGGTCCGGGACGGATCTGGCCTAGCCGGCGCTTTTTCGAAGCTAAATGGCAGGAGCAGATTGCCCGGCACGCCAAATATCACGACACCGCCTACAATCTGGAACCGAACGTCAAGGAAGGACCAGGTGGGCTGCGCGACATCCAGATGATCGGCTGGGTGGCTAAGCGCCATTTTGGCGCCACCACCCTGCATGATCTGGTCGATCACGGGTTCCTCACTGAATCCGAATATCAGGCGCTGATCGCAGGCCAGAATTTTCTCTGGCAGGTAAGGTTCGCGCTGCATACCTTGACTGGCCGGCGCGAGGACAGGCTGCTGTTTGATCATCAACACGCCCTGGCTCAGCAGTTCGGTTACCATGACGAGGAGCACCGGCTCGCCGTTGAGCAGTTCATGAAAGAGTATTACCGCACCATCATGGAGCTGAGCCGACTCAATGAAATGCTGCTGCAACTCTTCCAGGAGGCCATCCTCTATGCAGACAGCGAGGCGGTGGCAGCACCCATCAACAACCGCTTTCAGGCGCGCAATGGATTTATCGAGGTAACGCACGACGGCGTGTTCCGGCGTTATCCTTTTGCCTTGCTGGAAATCTTCCTGTTGCTGCAACAGCACCGGGAGTTGAAGGGGGTGCGCGCCACGACCATCCGCCTGATCCGCGACCACCGCTACCTGATCAATGACACATTCCGCGATGACCTGCGCAACCGCAGCCTGTTCATGGAGATCATGCGCCAGCCACACGGCATCACCCACGAACTGCGGCGCATGAACCGCTACGGCGTGCTTGCCGCCTATGCGCCGATGTTCGGCGCTATCGTCGGTCAGATGCAATACGACTTATTCCACGTGTATACCGTGGACGAACATACGCTGATGGTAGTGCGCAACCTGCGCCGTCTCACAGTACCGGAATTCGCCCATGAACTACCACTGTGCAGTGACATTGTACAGCGCATACCCAAACCCGAGATCCTGAACCTGGCCGGTTTTTTCCATGATATCGCCAAGGGCCGGGGAGGAGATCATTCCGAGCTCGGCGCGCATGATGCCATGGAGTTCTGCCTGCATCACGGCATGAGCCAGTATGATGCACGCTTCGTCGGCTGGCTGGTAAAACACCATCTAATCATGTCCAGCACCGCACAACGCAAGGATATCTCGGATCCACAGGTGATCGCCGCCTTCGCCGCGACAGTCGGAGATCAGGTGCACCTGGACTACCTCTACCTGCTCACCGTGGCAGATATCCGCGGCACAAATCCGACGCTGTGGAATAGCTGGAAAGATTCACTGCTGACGGAACTCTACAAGTCAACCAAGCGCGCATTGCGGCGCGGCCTGGAACATATCATCGACAGTACCGAGCGGATCACCGGAGTCAAGCAACAGGCGTCCGCCCTGTTAAAACAACATGCACTCGACGATGCGTCCATTGAGAAGCTATGGCATGAGCTGGGCGACGACTATTTCCTGCGCCACTCCGCCGATGAAATAGCCTGGCACAGCCAAGCCATCAGTCATTGCTCCCCGGCGAGTTTGCCGCTGGTCCTGGTGCGCCAGCAAACCCCGCGCGGAGGCACGGAAATCTTCATCTATACCTATGATCAGGATCATCTCTTTGCCACCACGACCCAGGCGTTTGACCAACTGGGGCTGACCATCGTTGACGCGCGCATCATCACATCGCATAACGGTTTCACGCTGGACACCTATATAGTTCTGGAGGCGTCGGGAGAACCCATTGCCAACGCCTATCGCATCCAGGAGATTCTTGACACCCTCAAACAACATCTTGGACAAGGTGGTGAAAAACGGACCCATGTCAGCCGGCGTCCATCACGGCGGCTTAAATTCTTTCCAACTCCCACCGAAATCACGTTTAGTCTCGACGCGAGCAACCAGCGCACCGTAATGGAGCTAATCACTGCAGATCGGCCCGGGCTGCTCTCGCGCATTGGCCGGGCCTTCATGGAATGCGACGTACGACTGCAAAACGCCAAAATCGCCACCTTCGGTGCGCGCGCCGAAGACGTGTTTTTTGTCACCGATAAAAATAATCAGCCATTGCACTCAGAAGCACAGTTTGATTGCCTGCGCGAAACTCTCGTCAGCTATCTGGACAAAAAAGAGGATTGAGCGGATAGTAAACCACGCAGCAGGTTAAACCTAAAAACGGCACCTCGTAGCGGGCCCCACCAAACAGGCGAACCCGCAGGGTATGCTAAAGTCTGTTAAAAACATATTGCTAGCCATACAGGGAAGCGGTCAACTGCCGTTTTTAGGTTAAATCCCTCCGACGCATTCGCAAGGAAAAGGGGGTAGCGGGATATGCGTAACAACCGGACGGTGCTTCTTGTGTCGGCCATGGGACTACTGGCCGTCACGGCCTTCATCATGCCTGGATTCTCCGGCAACGCCCGCGCCGCGCAGCCTCTCCCCGCACCGAAGGCGCCTGACAAAATCCCGCCTGCCCTCTTTGCTCCCGGCAAAACCGCTCGTGCAATCATCGTGGAAAGTTATGGAAAATCGCCACTCACTTTCGAGGTCAATCAAGGTCAGGCCAACGCCCGTGTAAAATTCCTGTCACGCGGCAACGGCCACACCCTGTTTTTAACTCCCCGCGAGGCCATGCTGGTCTTGCGCAAGACTACCGCAAGCGGAAAAACAGGCAGCGTGCTGCGCATGAAGTTGGCTGGCGCCAATCCCAATCCCAAAATCACCGGGACAGAACCACAGCCCGGCCAGAGCAATTATTTCATCGGCAATGATCCCAATAAATGGCACGCCCAGATACCACGCTATGCGCGGGTCACGTACCAGGATGTCTATCCCGGCGTGGATCTGGTCTACTACGGCAATCAGCGCCAATTGGAATACGATTTTGTTGTCGCTCCCGGCACCGATCCCCGAATGATTACGCTTGCCTTCGAGGGTGCGCCGGGAACGTCACTGAAAATCGACACCCAGGGCGATCTGGTTCTGCCCACCACCAGCGGCGAAATCCGCCAGCACAAGCCACGCATTTATCAGGTCATCAACGGCGTCAAAAAGAGTGTCGCTGGCCACTATGTGCTCAAGAACAAACATGCGGCGGGCTTCCATATCGCCGCCTATGATGCCGGCAAACCCCTTGTCATCGACCCGGTGCTTTCCTGGTCGACCTACCTTGGCGGCAACGGTAGCGATTCAGGCAGCGCGATTGCCGTGGATACCGCAGGCAATGCCTACATTACTGGCAACACCTTCTCCACCAATTTTCCCACAACCGGTACCGCGAGTTTTTCCGGGACAGGTGATGTCTTCGTAATGAAATTGGATAGCAGTGGCGCGCTGATCTATTCCACCTATTTGGGCGGCAGCAACAGTGACGAAGGACGCGGCATCGCCGTGGATACGAGCGGTAACGCCTATGTAACAGGCAATACCTTATCAACCAACTTCACCACCACCAAGTCAGCTTACCAAGCCACCCCCCTTGGGGGCGACAACGTCTTCGTCACGAAATTGGATAACAATGGCACGTTGGTCTACTCCACCTATTTGGGCGGAAATGGCAATGACCTGGGCCACGGTATCGCCGTTGATACCTCCGGCAATACGTACATCACCGGAAGCACCGGATCGGCTGATTTCCCCACAGCAACCCCATTGCAACGCGACAAAGGCGGCAATCCGGCGACTGATTTCGATGCCTTTATAACGAAATTGAATGCTACGGGATCCGCGCTCGTCTATTCCACCTATCTTGGTGGCGGACGCAATGACGAAGGCTCCAGCATAGCTGTGGATAATGCCGCCAATGCCTACGTGACGGGCGTTACCATGTCTGCCACGGGCGACCCCACATCGAAGAGCTTCCCTGTAACTACGCCAGCCTTCCAGGCCAACTTCGCCGGTGGAGGCGATGCCTTCGTCACAAAACTGAATGCCGCAGGATCAGCGCTCGCCTACTCCACCTATCTCGGCGGCAGCAGCGGTGAGCAAGGCACGGCTATCGCCGTGGACGTATCGGGTGGAATCTATGTAACGGGCACCACTCGCTCAACCGACTTTCCGGTCACCTCCTCCGCCTTTCAAACCCGCTTTCGCGGAAATGAAGATGTCTTTGTCACCAAGATAAATACAAGCCGCGCCGCACCTGATTATTCCACCTACCTCGGCGGCAACGACAACGACCTTGGTTACGGCATCGCCGTAGATGGCGATGGCAATGCTTATATGACTGGCGTTACCTGGTCGCCCAACTTCCCCACCGCGAATCCCACCCAGCCTGCCCTTGGCGGCGGACTTTCCGATGCCTTCGTGACTAGGTTGAACGCCACAGGCGCTGCACTCATCTACTCCACGTATCTCGGCGGCACGGGCAATGATGCGGGCTACGGCATCGCTGTGGACACCTCCCGCGCCATCTACCTCACCGGCGCCACCCCAACGACAAACTTTCCCACCACATCAGGCGCCTTCCAGTCTCTGCCCGGTGGCCTGGACGACGCCTTCGCAGTCAAGATCACCGCACCTGGCATTGCCGACCTTTCCGTTACAAAAACCGGCACGCCAAACCCGGTGACGGCGGGAAGCAATCTCACTTATACCATCACCGTAACCAATAACGGCCCCGATGCCGCCACGGGTGTAACGCTTAGAGATGCCCTGCCTGCCGGTGGAACTCTTATATCCGCCACGCCGAGCCAGGGTAGTTGCAGCGGCGCCACCACCTGTGCTTTGGGAACACTCAATAGCGGCGCCAGTGCAACTCTAACTATCGTCATTATCCCCACGGCAGGGGGGACGCTCAGCAATGCCGCCACAGCGACAGAAAACGAAAACGACCCTGACGCGGCGAACAACCGTGCTGCGGCAAACATCACAGTAACTGCCGCGCCCTCCCCCGGTGGCGGCGGCACAACTGCCGGCACCGGCGGCGGCTGTTTCATCGCCACTGCCGCGTATGGATCATATCTCGACCCCCACGTGCAAACGCTTAGGGACTTCAGGGACAGGGTGCTCATGCCCCATCGCGCAGGCAGGGCGTTTGTTGATCTGTATTACAGATATTCACCCCCGATTGCGGATCTAATCGCACATCATGAAAACCTGAAGATCGCCACCAGGGTAGCCCTGACCCCCGTGATATACACCGTAATGCATCCCTTTGCCGCCGGTGTATTTTTACTTGGGATTTTGGGGATGACGGTATATAAACTGCGTAATCGAAGGCGTTTTTTTAACGCTAGCAGCCTGTCGGACTTAGGGGATCGTAGCGAGAAAGTGGGAGAGCGAGGACAGTTTTTCGCTATTTTGAGGAGAATAGCTGGCACTATTTAACGAAAAATAGCGGAAAAATGGACCGCTCTCCCGCTTTCGCAGTAGATTCGACCTAAGTCCGACAGGCTGCTAGGATTCGGAATATTACGGCGGTTCAGTAGCACCCTGGCCCAGCCGCCCCTTGAGGCAGACTTAATATTGGATCGGGATTACTGGATGCCTTTCACTGCAAGAAGACGGTCTAGCGGGCCGGGCTTATCTATGACATAACCCTGCGCATAGTCGACGCCAATCTCGCGAAGCAGGTTCAGAATCGTTTCGTTTTCCACAAATTCCGCCACTACCTTTTTGTTCATGAAGTGACCGACTTCACAAATAGACTTTACCAATGCATAGTCGATTGAATTGCTCTCCATGTTTTTTACGAATATGCCGTCGATTTTAATGAGATCCACAGGCAAATTTTTAAGATACGCATAGCTTGACATGCCACTTCCAAAATCATCCAGCGCAAACGTACAGCCTGTCTTTTTCATCTCCATTATAAATGCCGACGCATCCGAAAGATTGGTGATCCCGACTGTTTCCGTGACTTCGAAGCATACTTTATGCTGTGGAATTTGCGTGTTATTCATCTGCTCAAGGACGAAATCTATAAAGCTATCGTCGGTGACACTTTGCCCTGAAAGATTGATGGTAAAAGCGGCGACATCCTCAAGCGCGTTGCGGTGGTCCGCCATCCATTTAAAAACCTTTGTAATTACCCAACGGTCCACCGCCACCATACGTCCGTACCATTCTGACGCCTGTATGAATTCATGGGGCGACAGGATGTTTCCCTGGTCATCCACGACGCGAAGAAGTATCTCAAAATGGGATTGTACCGAGGGGCCTCCATTAATCGGCTCTATGCGCTGACAGTAAAGCAACAGGCGGTCTTCCTCCAATATCTCATCGATTTTGCCGACCCACTTCATTACCGCGCTGCGCTGCGCCAGCTGGGAATGGCCGGCATGATAGACCTGTAGCCGGTTGCCTCCGATATCTTTAGCAAGATGACAGCTCGATTCTGCTGCCTGCAACAACTCTGTGATGCTATTGTTGCGCGCATTCACCGGAACCAGCCCAATACTAAGTGCTACCGAAAAACGCTTATCTTCCCACTCGAAGCGGTAACTCGTGACGGCATCAATCTGTTGCTCGGCAATAGCCAGAGTATCATCAAGGGAAGAGTTCTCCACAAGCATGCCGAACTCATCACTACCAAATCGCGCCAGCACACCTCGACCATCCAACTCTTTCTGAAGCAAGGCGGCCAATTCCTTGAGCAGTTTGTCACCGCCCGCATACCCGCAGCTGTTGTTGACTGCGCTGAACTTGTCCACGTCGACAAGACATAACACATGTCGCAATCCTGACTGCTGGGAGCTTGCCACTGCCTTGCCAAGCATGGACTCAAACTCCCGTCGGCTGATCAGGCCAGTCAACTGATCATGAGTGGTTTCATAGAGCAATTGCTCGTGCAATTCTTGCAATGCCGCATACTGAGCGCGATCCATCGCCGGGTCATCGGTATTATCCAGCGGTATGGCCGTGCCTCGATGCATCTTTCTGGCAAGGTCCTTGATGTCGACTGCCTTCTCCTTCAAACCCCGAGAATTCACGAACACATATATGCCATTGAGCTCGCTGAGCCATGCAACCCGGAGCCGCTGCGCCTTGTCGTCACTGGTCAAAAACAATACCCAGTCGCCCTCCTTGAGGCGGCGTGCTTGCTTCAACCATTTTTCCCACATTACAACCTGCTTCCTCTCTTTCAGGCTCATCTCCCGATTCCGCAGCCACGATGTTTTGTTCACACGCCGTGATCACATCCTTCAAATTTTCTGCATAGGCCTTATCCTGGATTTCAGTTAGCCTGTCCAGCTGTATAAGGATTTTCTCAAATACATCAGTGGTCCCATCGAACTCATTGTTGATCCGGTCTATCAGGCGATCAATCGTGCTCCTAATGGCGCTTTGGCTGGAGCTCGCAAGTTCGTCGTCATGAATTTCCAGTTGGGCAATCTTGTTTAGTACTTGGCGTGCGACATGAGTCCTGTCAAGAAACACCGCATTGTCCTCAAGCGTAAGCCTGAGAATGGGCAATTCAAGACGCTTGAGCCAAGGCCTAACGCTGTCAGCCACGAGCGAATCACTCTGAACAGCACGAAACAGGTCGCCAGCGACATTCATGATACTGCTGTCGTGTGCACTGATCTCTTTATGGGCGCTTTCTGGATTAATGCCTTCCAGAATGGAGAGGACGCGATCCTTGATATTTGTGGGCTCGTTACTGCCTGCGATACGTACACTGTGATCCGCCTGCAAGCGGGCCAAAGCCGATATTACATCAGAGGCTGTGTACACTTGATCAGGCATCTGCGTTGATCGCGATGCGTCACCCTGTGTTACAGGCGGAGTTTCAGCTTGACGAGAAATCTGTTGAGCGATTTCTTCTCGGAGTTTGCGTATCTCGTGAGCGACCTGGTATAGATTGCGCCCTGCCGTGTCGGCATCTCCACGGGCATTCGGAGACTGCACACCAGCTCGCGATGACGTACTTCCCCAAAGCACCTTGTGCTTTAGCTTTAGATCGGGCAATACGCCGAAATCCACCAGGACAGTGTCGAGACTCGCGTAAAGATCGGATGATTTTTCGATAAACACATCCTTGAAAATCGCGAGACAGGCTGTGTTGACTATAGGATCCAGGTCAAGGCTTTTAATAGCTATCAAGAAAGACTCTGTAAAGAGTCCGGGGGCATAAGGGTTGTTATCTTCACCGATGCGTACATTCAACACTATGGAAATGCGTTGTTCTATCGCAACGAGCAATTTCTTGTGCTTAGATGTAACGCTATAATTAATATCAGAAACAGACAACCATTCGGTCAGCGCTTCATCTCCGATAAGGGACAATTCGGGCGTGGAAAGACCGTTCTTATCAGATTTCGCACTCAGTTTCACCCTCATTTTATCGGGCCCAAGTTTTATCAGTCTCTCATGAACGGCAGCGCGAAAAAGGCCCGCCAAAATTTCGGATGATCGACTCAAAATGTCGCACGCATTAAAATATGCATTCTGTTCCTTATGATTTCTTGTATCACGGGATAGCTCAAACATGCGATTCGACATTTTTGAGTTCACGCTTTTGGTGATGACACCAAGCGTATCTTCAATCACACGATTACATTCCTTTATAATCTCATCAGGCTTCGGTTGTCCGCTCAACACCTCATTGCCTGACTGTAAGGAAAAGTCTTGCATAACCCGCAAAGCAGCCGGGTTAGGATTAATGAACGCTATACCCACGCCACCTTCAAAAACACGGACGACACGTGCCTGGAATTGCAGCCGGTTACTTTGGTTTGTTGTTGGGACAACGCAATGGATGGCAATAACATCGCCGGCAGCAGGAAAACATCCTTGCGACAACGCCTCAATACCAGCCGAGTGCCGATAACTTATAAACATGCCGCCGATGCAGAAATTACGTATGACGCATGGTATACGTAAATCGCCTGAAGCTCTGATAAACGCATGCAGATCTACAGGATAACGCTGAAATGCGCGCTTCCCTGCGGGATCAGTGTAATCATGTGATTGGGTTGAATGGCTATTGTGCGTCATTTCCTTGGCCTGATGTGCTATGTAAGTGAAAGGTGCTCACCAATGATTACAGGTTAGCCGAATACCTTGCGATGTTGATTCAGCATCCAGACGGAGGTTTTACCTCATCGCTAAACATCGGCATTTATTCACAAGTACTTTAGCGTTCAGGGAGAAAACAGGTGCTTTTCCAAGGCTTTTTTCTGTGCAAAAAAAAACGCGGCCTCGCAGCCGCGTTAAGGGGGGTAAAACACTGTTGCCCGCAGGATGTTAGAATCCGTTGAAAGTCCTGCGCTGCTATTCAATTAATGCCGACTGTAATGTCCGGCATCATCTCAATTAACTACCCGAGCTTTGCATTGCCTTGACTGCCGCCTCGAACTCTGAGCCATCAAGTTTTCCATCCGAATTCTTGTCTGCCTGGCCAAAAGCCTCCGGCAGACCTTTCACTTGTTTCGCCTCATTTAGAGTGACAAAACCATCGGCATCCGTATCGACCTTGACAAGATCCGGTGCGGCATTCTCTGCCTCACCAAGCATTCCTTGAGCAAACGCAGCACCCGACAAAGCAAGCAGCCCTGCCAGCGCCACATTCAGCAGCATATTTTCCCTGTTGTACATCATCAACCCCTCCATTACTCATCGACATCTTGGTAACCTTGCTGAAAAAAGCCGCGAAGCAACTTTTTTCCAGCATATTATCAGGCTCCATCCTTGGCCCGTCCCTGGGAATTTTCACCCTGCAATGAAGCTAAAGCAATCGTCATGCCATGTATTATATAAAATATTATTTAATATAAATATCAATGTGTTAATAAATGTCCGCCACGACTTAATCAGGTCCAATCCATGAGGCACTCGCAAAGTCGGGGGTGATGCGTTGTTATACAGCTACAGCATTGTCAGGAATTATATAAAGGCATTTACTTACAATACGTTAGACTGTCTCAGGATAGAGACGGCAAACGTTTTTTGAATAATTGCGGTTTCTCAAAGGGCTGGGATACTGAACCGTCTGGGGAGATCGAAACC
This sequence comes from Gammaproteobacteria bacterium, assembly GCA_040183005.1. NCBI lineage: Bacteria > Pseudomonadati > Pseudomonadota > Gammaproteobacteria > Gammaproteobacteria bacterium. Next base: position 370,546 of record JAMPIW010000007.1, on the reverse strand, counting down.
ATTGCCGAAGGATGCTTTCAGCAACACTTGGGTCGGTATCTAATTCCAATTTGCGTTAAAAACGACAATGATGTTGTAGGGTACGTGGAACGCACCCTACGATACTTCACTTTTTATTGTGAAATATGAGATGGGATAAATCTGTATGACGAGTCAGGAATAGCCTGGGCGCCCCCATCCCCGAGGGAGATAGGGGGTCCACACTATCGAAACGTTGTTCCGGGTATTTCCCGGAACAACTCAAGTATGGAGCTTTTCCGGAAGCTCCGTGGCTGATACAGCGGCGGGCTTAAAAAGGGAGGGGTCAAGATGGTGGCGATGCAGTAGCTTGTAAAATTCCGTGCGATTGCGTTTAGCCAGGCGCGCCGCCTGGGTGACGCTACCGTTAGTGATTTGCAGCAATTGCGCAAGATATTCGCGCTCAAAGCGGCTTTTCGCCTCCACCAGGGAAGGAATATCGGCCGGTTTGTCACGGAGCGCTTTCTGCACGAGCTTTGCCGGGATGATCGGCGTGGCGGACAACGCGACAGTTTGTTCCACGACGTTGTATAGCTGCCTCACATTGCCTGGCCAAGGCGCAGTGACCAGCAGCTCCATCGCATCAGGGGCGAATCCATCCAGTTTTTTCTTGTTTTTTTCAGCAAGCTGCGCCAGAAACCGGGAAGCCAGCAAGGGGATATCCTCACGCCGCAGCGCCAGTGTCGGCAAATCCAGGGTGACCACATTCAAACGGTAGTACAAATCCTCACGGAAATCGCCCTTCGCCATCTGTTCATCCAGATTGCGGTGCGAAGCCGAAATGACCCTGACATCCACCTCCACGCCCTGAGTGGCGCCGACGGGACGCACGACCCTTTCCTGCAACACCCTGAGAAGCTTTGCCTGAAATGCGAGCGGCATGTCCCCTATTTCATCCAGGAACAACGTCCCTTGATGCGCCGCTTCAAACAAGCCCTTGTGATTTTTAACCGCGCCCGAGAATGCGCCCTTGGCGTATCCGAATAGCTCCGACTCCAGCAATGTTTCAGGCATCGCGGCGCAATTGATCGCAACAAAAGGCCTGGTGTTACGGGGGCTGGCCTTATGAATCGCCTTGGCCAGCAGCTCCTTTCCCGTACCACTATCCCCGTGAATAAATACACTGGCATCACTGTTTGCCACCAACCATGCCTGGCTTAACAAGTCTTCCATCAGGGCGCTGCGGGTGATGATCTCCGCCCGCCAGGCGGTATCGCGATTGTAAGAAGGCTCGGCATGGGGGTGATCTCCGCTCAGCCTCGATGCGCGCTCAACATGATCAAGCAGGGTTTTGCTGTCATAGGGCTTGGTGAGAAAACTGTAGGCACCGCTTTTCATCGCATCGACCGCATCCGGGATGGAGCCGTGAGCAGTGAGAATGATAACCGGCAGGGTAGGATCGCGGTCATGGAGTTTTTCAAAAAGCTCCATTCCGCTCATCCCGCCCATACGCAGATCGGTAATGACTACGCCGGGGCGGGACACCGTCATTTTGGCAAGCGCCTGCTCGCCGCTTTCGGCGGTAATCACATCGTAGCCCGCCGTTTTAAGGCGAATATCGATCAGCCGCAGCAAGCCAGGATCGTCATCCACTACCATTACTTTTTTCTTTGCCGTATTCATATGTACCGTGCTATCTCTTCCGTTTAAGGATACTTGATTCAATCGCCTTGAGAGTGTCAAGCTTACCCTGCAAATTGTCCGCGCGCGCGGTTTCCTCGCGCAGTTTATCTTCGAGGGCGTTATAACGTTCTTTCAAACCCTTTTGCTCGGTCTCAAGCACGCTGTTACGCTCCCTAAGCCCCCGCCTCTCTGTCTCAAGCACATTATTACGCTCTCTAAGGCCTTTTTGCTCAATAATAACGCCACGCAGGAAAGCGGCATAATCCTTGAGCGTTTCGCTGCTTGTTGCCGTGTCGTCATTCAGATAACCTTCCAGCAACCGTTGCGCGCGCGCCTCGTCGCGTTTTTCGGTAGGCCCCAGCAAACCGAGCAACATGGTGAGCTTAACCCGCTCGACAACACCCTGGCTCGCTTTAAAAGCGCTTTCCGCCTGGGCGCTCTCTTTATTAAGCGCATCGGAAGGAAGCCCCGCAGCATAACGAAAATATGCCAGCAAAGGCGCGATTTCAAGGCCAGGATCTTTTGGTACAGGAGCTGCTGGCTTTGCAATATGCTCCTGTTTAACCAGTTTCCACCCTATCGCCTCACATCCAGCAAGAATAATGCCAACCGTGAAGGTCATCAACAAGAATAAACCTACCCTACGCATCAGGATACCCCACCCACCGGCAATGTAACCCGGAAGTGCGCCCCGCTAGCAAGCGTGCCATCTTCAACCAGTTCAATACTACCCCCATGTGCCATGACATATTCTTTTGCAATCGACAGCCCCAGCCCGGTGCCCTTGATATAGCCATCATGGGGGATACTGCCGCGATAAAATGTTTCGAAGACCTTGTGTCGCTCACTGGGGTTGATACCGGGACCGCTATCCGCCACGTCTAGCACCGCAACATCGGCGCCCGGCTTTACTGCTCCCTCATGCTGATTGTCTGTCTTGCATTGCTTGCCTGCGCTCTCCATTCTCCTCAGACGTATCATTATTGTTCCCTGGTGCGGAGTATAGTTGACAGCGTTAGACAACAGATTATCGATAATCATCCTCAATCTTTCCCTGTCCCCCGCCACCGCCAACTCAGCACAACTCTTATCCAGGCGGATACTTTTTGCCATGAATGCCGGCCTGTGGTCCTCAATTACTTTATCAATCAGCTCATGCAATTTCACCTGGCTGAATTGAACCTGCGCACTGCGTGCGCTAGCGATATTGAAATTCAACAAGCCCTCGATCAAGATTTGCAGCTGGATGCCGTTTTGCCGCAAGATCCGCGCGATTTCACGCTGCTCATCGGTCAGCTTTCCCACCACCTCATCCACAAGCAATTCACTGCCTTCGCGAATCGCCGCCAGCGGTGTCTTTAGATCATGTGAAATGTTTCTCAAAAATTTGTTTTTCTCCTCCTCCAGTTCAATCAGGCGTAGCCGCAGCCAATCCAGCCTCTCGCCAAGGGACTCCAGATCGCGCGGCCCCGTCACGGCAATTGCAGTAGAAAATTCGGCATTGCCCAGCTGGCGGATTGCCTGATCTATACGATTGATTGGCCTAGTAATAAGCACGGCGAACACGCCAATCAGCCCACCCACCAGAGGCACCAGCGCGATGCCCAGCCAGAACAGGGTGCGCTGAGCGGTGCCCGCCGTCTCCTGCAGAATCTCCACTTCGCGATCCACTAACCGGCTGCTTTCCGTAAAAAACGCCTGCGCCATTTCCGAGAGGGTGACAAACTCCATCACCGCTTCCGTCTTGCTTTGCGTCTTATCGCCAACCTGGATACTTAACTTGGCAAATAAATCTTGCGCTTTTGTCTCCAATTCTTTCAACTTTGCCTTGAGCGCTTGATCGAAAGGCAATTGTGATAATTTAGCAACCGTTAGCAAAAAATCCTGATGGGTGCTGGTATATACGCCAAACATGGCCTCATCATCCAATACCAGGAACTGCCTGGCGCTTCGCTCCATGGTAGTAACCTGTTCAACCAGCATTCTGCTTCCACTAGTGACTTGAGCCGTCTGCTGCACCGCCTGCTGGCTTTGCTTAACCAGCTGGTCAACGTAGGTCCCCGCGATAACAAGAGCAACAACAAGAGGAAGAGAAACGAAGACAAACCCTATAAGGATAAGTTTTAAAATTGATTTTGGACGATAAAAACTCATAATATCATCTGGCAAACATGGTTTCGGCACGAGCGGTCATGGGGGCGGCATAAAACTCCGCCCCTGTGTTCAATGTTATAAGCACACTTATCTCGCTCCACCTTCTTCCGATAGATCAAGCCTGTCCTGTGTCGACCGGTCATCCCCGCACAAAGCGACGATGTCCCGTTGCGGCGGCACCAAGCCGAAATGCAGATATGCGTTGCGGGTTGCCACCCGTCCACGCGGCGTGCGCATCATAAAGCCTTGCTGGATCAGAAAAGGCTCAACAACATCCTCTATCGTGCCACGTTCCTCGCCAATTGCCGCCGCCAGACTGTCAACACCCACTGGCCCGCCATCAAACTTCTGAAGAATGGCCAACAACAATCTGCGATCCATCGCGTCAAAACCATTGGCGTCTACCCCGAGCAAATTCAGCGCCCGATCAGCCACATCGCGGCAAATGGCGCCATTTGCCTTAACCTCGGCAAAATCCCGCACCCGGCGCAGCAAACGGTTGGCGATACGTGGTGTGCCGCGCGCGCGGCGCGCGATTTCATGCCCACCCTCTTCCTCTAACGTCACGCCAAGAATTCGGGCAGAGCGCCCCACAATTGAGGCAAGATCAACCGTGGAGTAAAACTCCAGGCGCTGCACGATGCCAAAACGGTCGCGCAAGGGGGATGTCAGTAAACCCGCGCGTGTCGTCGCCCCCACCAATGTGAAGGGTGGCAGATCAAGCTTGATGGAACGTGCCGCAGGCCCCTCGCCGATCATGATATCGAGCTGGTAATCCTCCATGGCGGGGTACAGTGTCTCTTCGATGAGCGGGCTGAGGCGATGGATTTCATCAATAAACAGCACATCACGCGGCTCAAGGTTGGTCAGTATCGCCGCCAGATCACCTGCGCGTTCCAGCACCGGGCCGGACGTGTGCCGGACATTGACGCCCATCTCATTGGCGATGATATTCGCCAGCGTGGTCTTGCCCAATCCAGGTGGCCCGAAAATCAAGGTATGATCAAGAGCCTCGCCGCGGCGCCTTGCTGCGTCGATAAAGATCTCCATCTGTTCGCGCACGGCGGGCTGGCCGGCATAATCAGCCAGGCGCGCGGGGCGGATGGCGCGGTCAATTACATCGTCTTCACGAAGATTCGCGGGTGTAATCAGACGGTCGGTTTCAATCATTGTGGGACGCTGCCATTGTCCCCTTCATGGGGAGATTCCTTCAGGGTTACTGCAATCCTATCACAATATGGCCGGGACGATTATCTGCGCCACCCTTAAACAGGTTGCAAGCCGCTTGATCTTCCGCAAATGAGTCAGTTACCATGCGATGCGCGCAACTCGCAGCAAAACCGCGCGTTGATTAACGTAAAACTCTACAACATGACTGAGGTTACTACATGGCCGTAAAGAAAAAGAGCATCGCCAAGACAGTGAAAAAAGCCGCACCTGCCGCCAAAGCTCCCGTAAAGACAAAAACCGTAGCAGCATCCCCCAGCCGCACAAGCGCTATCCGCGCGCCTTTGACCAAATCCCAGTTGCTGTTGACGATTTCGGAAAACACCGGATTGACCAAGAAGCAAACCACTGCTGTGCTGGATGAATTGTCCTCCCTGATTGCGCGCCACATCAAAAAAGGTGCTGCCGGGGTGTTCACACTGCCAGGGCTGGTGAAGATCAAAACCGTCACCAAACCGGCCCGCAAGGCACGCAAGGGCGTCAACCCTTTCACCGGCGAAGAGATGGTGTTCAAGGCCAAACCGGCCAGCACTGCGGTCAAGATTCAGCCATTGAAAGCATTGAAGGATATGGTCTGACATTGCCGCGCCATCCGCCTAACGAGGGAGATACAACATCAGGCGGATGGCGTGTTTTCATTCAGCCTGCTTAGGGTCTCTTCCAGTAGGGTTTCACCCTACTTTCTTAGCTCCGCGAATCAACAAAATCGGCATTGGCGCGATACGCACCACGCCTTCCGCCACGCTGCCAAAAATCAGGTGATCAAAACCACGCCGGCCATGGGTACCCATGACGACAACATCGGCGGGCCAGCTTTGGGCCTCCTCCACGATCACCCTGGCGGTCCGTTCACCATCGGCATCAAGCAGCTTTGTTTGAGATGTGACCCCAGCCTGTTGGGCTAGTGTTTCAGCCTTACCCAGTATATTTTTGCCTGCTTCACGCAAGGAAGTCTGGAGGCTGACGATATCACTATACCCTTCTCCGTACCAAAAAACGCGCGCCTCCTCTACTACATGAACAAAGCGTAGTTGAGTTTGTTGCTGATCCTTCGCCAGCTTGATCGCCTCTTGCACGGCAAGATCGGATGTACTGCTGCCATCGACAGGAACCAGGATATGGTTGTACATTTATGCCTCCTTAGTAATGAGAGTTCGTGATCGGTTTAACCTAAAAACGGCAGTTGGACGGGGGGCAGAGTGTGCGGTTTTCGGGGTGCAGAGCAAGGCGCAACGACGCGGAATGGTTGTTCCATTCCAAGGAGTTGCAACGCTGCCATGCACACTGAAAATCGTGCAATCCGCCCCGTAGCGGGCTTCACCAAACAGGTGAACCCACAGGGCATGATAAAGTCTATTGAAAACATATTTCTAGCCGTCCAGAGAAGCGGTCAACTGCCGTTTTTAGGTTTAATGTTGGGGAATCATGCCAGATAGCCACTTGCGCGCCAACCTGACCAACGATATCGCCCTCCTTCATGACAAGCTATTATCTACCCCTCTGATAAGTGCCCACCAATTCCGCCTTGGCTAAAATGTGCCCTTGCATTACCTTTTCCAGAGCCATCTTGCCTGGACTCCCCAAGGCAGGAAGAATCACGTCCAATGCATAAAGCGTATGAAAATAGCGGTGGCGGCCAATGGGTGGGCACGGACCACCGTATCCGGTGCGCTTCCAGTCATTGATACCCTGCAGCGTCCCGGCAGGCAACTCTTTGGGGGGAACCCCTTCAGCAAGCCCCGTAACGGTGGGTGGAATGTTATACAGAACCCAGTGCACCCAAGTCATTTTTGGCGCGGCAGGATCCGGCGCATCGGGATCATCCACTATCAGTGCCAGGCTTTTCGTTTCGCTGGGAATGCCGAACCAGGCAAGGGGTGGCGAGACATCATTGCCATCGCAAGTATATAGCCGCGGGATGGTGCCATTGTGACTGAATGCGGTTGATGTGATTACCATCGCCACCCTCACTGTTTCAATCGCCACGCACCGTAAAGCGCGCATCCAATACCTTGAGTGTTTCCATGATGCCGGTGTATTCCAGTTCGGACATCGGCAGCATGGCCGCGCCGAAGAAACCTTGACGGCGCATCTCTTGCGCCTTGTCGGCGACGCGGTTGCGCACCGTATTCCAGAAGGGATGGGCGAACGCATCCCATGCCTCGGTCAGCTTGCCGTTGTGCTCCGCGAAGGCCGCACAGCTCACCAGTGGTGGGCCGTCGAAATAACTGGTGCCGGTATTGAGTGCGACGGGCATCAGCGGCATCTGGTGTGAGCCGCGCATGCAACCGGCGACGAAATGGCCAATGGAGTACGGAGCCAGCACCTCGCCGGTGGCGGGAAAATTCATTTGCACGCGCACAAGCATCACCGGATCGTCCTTGCCGGTGTATTTGCCGGCGATGTTGTGCAGGCGCGAAGTCGCCACTGCCACCGCCTGTTCGCCACTGGCGCGAGACCAGACGGACTCCACCACATAACGCTCGGCATCACGTAATAAAGCGGCGATATCGTAGAGTTCCTCTGGGGCATTCAGCTCTATGACGCGGTCGCCTTCAGTGTTGTTGACATCCATGATCACGAACCGGAAACCCTTGGACATATTAGGCGAGAGGATCAGGCCTGGCGTGTTCATGACATCGGCGAACGCCAGGTAAAGCGGCAGATTAAAGGCGCCGGGATCGGTCTTGTCAGCGGCGAAAAACAGGAAGGGCTCATTGGGCCGCTCTTCGATCTCCATTTCCGCCACCGCCGGACCCATGCCCTTGACGTTGCCCGAAAACGCATCCTTCAGCAGATCTTGCCCCGCGCCGTACAGACCCTGCTCCTTGGCAACCGCCGTGCCAGTGATGAAGGCATCCCAGGCCAGTTTATGAATCTGTTCATTCCCTGTGCCGTGGGTATGAGTCATTAATATGGCAATGTCATCGCCGGTGTGGCTGACATAATTATCAATTATCAGGCCGCTCCCATGTTCCTGCACATAAGCCCGCACAGTTTCAAGCAAACGCCGCGATGGCGCGATATGCCCGCCGATGGAGCCGATATCCGCTTTGATAACGCTGAGGGTGATTTTCATGGCCGTGTCCTTTGATAAACAATCCTATGGGCTTATTGTTACTGCTTCGCCATACGGTTTCCTTGATATAGATCAAAAGTCATGCAGATTTCTTGTGTTATGTTTTCCCTCAAACCACGCGAAGAACAAACACCCCAGCCATGCCCATTCACAACGCCGATGTCGCCGCGATTTTTGAGGAGATCGCCAATTTATTGGAGATTCAGGGTGCCAACCCCTTCCGCATCCGCGCCTACCGCAATGCCGCCCGCACAGTGGGCGAGCTGGGACGCGACATCAAGACGCTGCTGGAAAAAGGAGAAGATTTAACGCAACTGCCAGGAGTTGGCGATGATCTTGCGGCCAAGATCCGTGAAATTGTCGAAACCGGAAAATGCTCCATGCTCGACAAACTGCACAAGGAGCTGCCACCCGCCATCACTGAACTGTTGAAAGTTTCTGGGCTTGGCCCGAAGCGGGTCAAGGCGCTTTACCACGACCTGGACGTGCAAACACTGGAGCAGCTCTATCGCGCCGCACATGATGGGCGCATTCGGCAACTAGCGGGTTTTGGTGTAAAGACTGAGCAGCGCATCCTTGAGTCAGTGAAAACACACGTAACCCAGGCGCGGCGCTTTAAGCTGGCCGTCGCAAGCCAGTATGCCAATGCGCTGGCGGCCTACCTGAAAAAGGTCAAGGGCGTCGGGCAGGTGGTGGTAGCGGGCAGCTTCAGGCGCATGAAGGAGACGGTGGGAGATCTGGATATCCTGGTCACCGCTGGCCCCGACAGCCCCGTCATGGAGCGATTCGCCGCCTACGATGAAGTAAAAACCGTGCTCTCCAGCGGCACCACCCGCAGTAGCGTCGTGCTGCGCAGCGGTCTCCAGGTGGACCTCCGGCGGGTCGATGAGGGAAGTTACGGCGCCGCATTGCAGTATTTTACCGGATCCAAGGCGCACAACATCGCCATCCGCCGACTGGGGCAGGAACGAGGCCTGAAAGTCAACGAATACGGGGTGTTCAAGGGCGAGGAGCGCATCACCGGGGAAACCGAGGAAGCGGTATATCGGGCGGTAGGGTTACCGTATATCCCACCGGAGCTGCGTGAGGATCGCGGCGAGATCGAGGCAGCCCGCGCAGGACGCCTGCCGCATCTGGTTGAGCTGCGCGATCTGAAAGGCGATCTGCACGCCCACACCAAGGCTACCGATGGCCACAACACGATCAAGGACATGGCGCTGGCGGCCAAGTTACGGGGTTTTGAATACCTTGCCATTACCGAACACTCGCGCCGCCTGACCGTGGCGCACGGCCTCGACCCGCAACGATTATTGAAACAGATCGACGAAATTGACCGCCTAAATTCCGAATTGAAAGGCATCACGGTACTGAAAGGCATCGAGGTGGACATCCTGGAAGACGGCAGCCTGGATCTGCCGGATTCCGTGCTGGAACGGCTGGACCTGGTGATCGGCGCGGTGCACAGCAAGTTCGATCTGCCCCGAGCCAAACAGACCGAGCGCATCCTGCGCGCCATGGATCACCCCCACTTCACCATTTTGGCCCACCCCACCGGACGGCTGCTCGAACAGCGCGAACCTTACGACGTAGACATGCTACGCATCATCCGCAAGACCAAGAGCCGGGGCTGTTATCTGGAGCTGAACGCCCACCCGGAGCGCCTTGATCTGCTGGACACCCAGTGCCAGATGGCCAAGGAGGAAGGCGTGCTGGTAAGCATTAACTCCGACGCCCACAGCACCCTGGACCTGGACAACCTGCGCTTTGGTGTGGGGCAGGCACGGCGTGGTTGGCTGGAGAAAAAGGATGTGCTGAACACGCGCACGCTCAAGGAATTGCGGCCCCTGCTCAGGCGCACAATGTGATGATCCCGCCGGGAAATCTCATCCATGGTGCTCGCCTAGCCTTCGCTTGTCTCTTACGCTGCACAGGTTAGCCGGTGGTGTTTAATATCGAAATTGAAACCTTCCCAACTGCAGAGCCCACTCAAAATCACCTCTCCTGCGCATCCTTGTGACTGGCGATTAGAAAAGTCCTCACCGCCTCGGCCTAGCAGCCTGTCGGACTTAGGTCGAATCTACTGCAAAAGCGGGAGAGCGGTCCATTTTTCCGCTATTTTTCGTTAAATAGTGCCAGCTATTCTCCTCAAAATAGCAAAAAACTGTCCTCGCTCCCCCACTTTTTCGCTACGATCCCCTAAGTCCGACAGGCTGCTAGCAAATTACAATTCCTCCGGGGAAAACTGATATCCACTCAACCTAATTGAACCGATCGGGCCGTTCCAGGGAACCTCCCAAGAGTCATTTCTGGCAGCGGCGCCGAATGGAGGGATTGATGGCTTTTCGATACATTCAATCTCACGGATAAGATACTGTTTATACAATGCCTTTTGTCTTCACCCCATAGAAAAGGGAAACAAGGCCAAGTGGTTAGCTTGTATTGATTAATTGGGTCGCGGTACTTTATCAAAAAGAAATGTGGTATTTATGCCGGGGGAACGTTGCAGGCGCAAGACAGCACTCTCCATATGTGGAATAGGCATCAAGCAAGATTAAGACAAGAGGCTCTATGGTCGGCATTCACCATTCCCGCATCATGCTCATTGCGGCGCTACTGCTGGGCATGGGCAGCATAACATCGGCTCAAGCGGCACGCTGCCTGTTTGTCTCATCCTATCATCAGGGTTATGCCTGGGCCGATGGCATCGAAGCTGGGGTTCGCGATGTTCTCAAGGGCCGGTGTGAGCTGCAACAGCTCAACATGGACACTAAACGCCACAAAAATGAAGCGTACAAGATTGCCAAAGGGCTTGAGGTAAAAAACTACATCGAAGAGTGGCGCCCCGATGTGGTGATCGTTGCTGATGACAACGCCTCAAAATACGTGGTGGTTCCTTACTTCAAAGAGAGCGCCATTCCGTTTGTATTCTGTGGTATCAACTTGACTGTTGCCGAGTATGGCTATCCCTTTCGCAACGTCACCGGCATGATCGAGGTCTCGCCGCTGCACGAGATGTACGAAATGATTCGGCAGATAGTGCCCACCGCCCGCCTAGGCTTCTACATCGGTGCAGATACCGAGACGGAACAGAAGAGCTATGTCCGCTTTCAGGAGGTGGCGCAGCGCTATGATCTGAAACTCTTCAAACGCCTTGCCAACAGCCAGGCAGAGTGGGACAGAGCCTACCTTGAGGCCCAGAAGAGTGACTTCGTCATTCTGGGGACCGATTCAGGTATCGCTGACTGGAATGAAACTCACGCGCATCAGCTAGTTTCACGGCATGGCGTCAAGCTGAGTCTGACCAACTATGACTGGATGATGCGCTATGCCGCCCTCGGCATGACCAAGATTGCCCGTGAGCATGGCGAGTGGGCGGCCAAAAGCGCCCTTGAGATACTGGCAGGCACCCCACCTGTGAAGATCCAGATCATCCCGAGCCAGCGCTGGGATATGTATGTGAATCCCGAGCTTGCAGCCAGGATGGGGGTCAAGCTTCCTGATTTCATCATGTTGAAAAGCAAGAAATTCCGTGCAAAGTAGCCAGCAGACAAAATTCATCCATACCTATCGCATGCGCATGAGTGTGGCGATATTGACCTGCACCTTAATCGCAGCGCTGATGCTGGCGATCGCTTTCAAAATAGATGTGAAGACCGCCGAGAGCAACTTCCGGGATCGTACCGAGGCTGCCTACGCGCAGTTGCAGAACAAAATCAACGACAGCCAGGCCGTTATCTCAGCACTGTCGGGCTGGCATCGCTCGCACATCGAAAAAAGCCACAGTGAGTTCTCCATCTTCACGAGGGCTATGCTGGCCAACCATCCCCATGTCTACTCCATCCAGTATCTGAGGAAGGTTAATGAACAGGAACGCCCCGCCTTTGAGACGCAGATGCGGGAGGAAGGCTATGCCGCCTTCAATATCCTCGACAGAACAGGCGAGGCTGATTTCATCCCAGCCAAAATGCGGCAGCTCTATTTTCCGCTCACCTTTGTCGAGCCGCTCGAGCCGGCAAACTCTCATCTGATCGGGGTCGATTTCTCTTCCGATGCGGAGTTGGCGAAATCCATCCGCGCGGCCATTGAAAGTGGTGAGACGGTGAGCTCAAAACCGGTCACACTCTTTGCCGGAAAACCGATGTTCATCCTCTTCAAGGCCGTCTATAAAGGCAACATCGTTCCTGAAGATATCAAAGAGCGGATTGAGCATGTCGATGGCCTGTTTGCCGTGGTGGTCTCCCCTGAGATGCTGCAATCCTATGTACTGGACTCGTTGGATGCAACAACAACCAGTGTCACGCTCTATCACAGCAGCTTTGACAAGTATGATGTGGCCGGACACCTCCTAAATTACAATGCCCCCTCGCATTCGGACCGATTTGAATGGCTGCTGCCGGAGTTCAGGCAGGTTGTTGACATGAACAGTATCGGCAGGCCGCTTATTATCGAGTTCTGTCGCGACATGAGCCTGAGCGACATCAACCCGGCACTGCCCACCGCGATTTTCCTGGCCTATCTGGCGACTATCCTTTTTATCAGGCATTCACTCAAGGGCGATCTTAAGCACAGTATCGCCACTGAAATCTCCAAGGACGAACTCTTCCGGGAGAAGGAACGGGCCGAGGTGACGCTGTACTCCATCGCCGATGGCGTAATCACGACTGACAACAACAACCGTATTGAGCACATGAATGAGGTTGCCCAGAAGCTGACCGGCTGGAGGAATGGGAGCGCCACCGGAGAGCTGTTGGGCACAGTGTTTCTTACCTACGACCAGGAGAACGGCAGGCCCGAGACTGCCATTCTCGAAGATGAGACGCTGGAGCATGCCGCGGCCGGTATCAGGCGCGAGTTTCTTTTGAGAAGCAATGACGGCCATGAATACGCAATCAAGTGTTCCGTGGCGCGTATCCGCGATCGCAGCGATGAAGTCATGGGCTCGGTCATTGTCTTTCGCGATGTCAGCACCGAGCAGGCCATGGCGATGCAGCTGGCATACCAGGCGCGCCATGACGAACTGACCGGTCTCTACAACCGTCGTGAATTCGAGCTGCAACTCGGACGTTCACTCGAGCGGGTCAGACAGGGAGGTAAAGCTGATGTGCTCTGCTATCTTGATCTCGACCAGTTTAAGGTTGTGAATGACACCTGCGGCCACATTGCGGGAGATGAGCTTTTAAGGCAGGTGACACACCTGTTGCGCGAGAATATCCGTGACTCCGATCTGTTGGCCCGCCTTGGTGGCGATGAGTTTGGCTTGATCATGCTAGGGTGCTCGATCGAAAAGGCTAAGGAAATTGCCGCGGTTCTTCACCAGCTGATTCGTGAGTACCGATTTGTCTGGCAGGGCAAAACCTTTGATATTGGTGCCAGCATGGGGTTAGTGGAGATCACTCCGGAAATCGGCTCGATCCACGAGGTGATGAGCGCGGCGGACTCCGCCTGTTATGTTGCCAAGGACAAGGGACGCAACAGGATCTTTGCTTATACACTGAATGACAGTGAATTGATGAACCGCCAGGGCGAGATGCAGTGGGTGCACAAGATCCATGAAGCATTTGCAAATAGCCGGTTTGTACTCTATCGTCAGCAGGTAGTGCCACTAAATCATGAGCAAGCCCCAATACATTACGAGGTTCTGCTCAGAATGCGTGACGACAACGGCGGGGCGGTGGTCTTGCCGATGGCGTTCATCCCTGCTGCGGAGCGCTACAACATCATGTCGGACGTGGATCGCTGGGTGGTAAAAAATGCGCTAGCCATGATGTCAATGGAGCATGATGGCAGAGTGGTTTACAACCTCAACCTCTCGGGGAAATCACTCAATGACGAGAACTTTCTGGCGTTTGTTGTCAGTGAAATTGAAAGCAGTGGCGTAGATACCCAGCGCATCTGTTTTGAGATAACAGAGACTGCGGCAATCGCCAACCTCTCATCAGCGCGCAGCTTTATGAACAGCCTGCGCAAGATGGGGTGCAGCTTTGCCCTGGATGATTTTGGTAGCGGTCTGAGCTCCTTTGCCTATCTCAAAAACCTGCCGGTCGACTATCTGAAAATCGACGGTAGCTTTGTCAAGGACATGATAGATGATCCAGTCGATCTGGCCATGGTAACCTGCATCGCCCAGGTGGGCCGGGTGATGGGCATCAAGACCATTGCCGAGTCTGTTGAAAACGAGAGCATCAAGAATCAACTCAAGCTGATCGGTGTCGATTATGCCCAGGGGTATGGTGTCGCATTTCCCGAAGAGTGGCTGATCAATGAGCAGCCAGCCAGTTTGGCAGGTTGTCCTGATGCGGTTGCGCCAGCCTGTAAATCAGCGTGATTAGCCACGAAAATTTGGGCCACACGAAGAAGGGAGCACGGACTACACAGTGGCGACATAACCGCAAGACGCGACATGCTGTGATATTTATGCAAAAATTCCATCATCAAATGAACATGCATGGGAAAACCCAATGATCGTCATACTTAAACCGAACATAGACAAATCCGGCGCGGAATATCTCACGCTGATGGAATCCCTCAGCAATCTGCCGAACATCCAGATCCGGCTGCATGAGGAAACAGGCGCGCAGCAGGTGCTGACTGAACTCTACCTGATCGGCAACACCTCGGTGCTCTCAAAGGAAGACATTCAGGCCCTGCCGGGCGTGGAGCGCGTGGTGCGCATTTCCGAAGAATACCGGATTCTGGGAAGACACAAGGACGACGGGCGATCCACGCACTTTGATTACAATGGCGTGCGTTTCGGACAAGACACGCTCAATGTCTTCGCCGGCCTGTGCGCCGTCGATAATCCGCAGCATGTCGAATTAATGCTGAAGGCGCTGCGCGACAACGGCCAGGTCTGCACGCGCATGGGCGCTTACAAGCCGCGCACTAACCCCTACTCCTTCCAGGGCCACGGCAAAGCCTGCCTGCCCTATGTGTTCGAGCTCGCGGGCAAATACGGCATCAAGGTCATCGCGATGGAAGTGACGCACGAATCGCACGTCAATGAAATCCGTGACGCCCTGGAGCAAACCGGCAACCCCACTGGCGTCATGCTGCAAATCGGTACGCGCAACACCCAGAATTTCGAGCTGCTCAAAATCGTCGGGCGGCAACTGGAATTCCCTGTGCTGCTCAAGCGCGGCTTCGGCATTACGCTCGAAGAATCGCTGAATGCCGCCGAGTATCTGGCCAGCGAGGGCAATCGCAAGGTGGTGTTCGGCCTGCGCGGCATGAAGACCAATGCGGGCGACCCGCACCGCAACTTCGTGGACTTCGCCCATGTACCCGTGGTCAAACGCCTGACACGCATGCCGGTATGCATCGACCCCTCACACTCCGTCGGCACGCGCGACCGTGCGCCCGACAAGATACTCGACATCATGCATGCGACGGCACAAGGCGTCATGGCCGGGGCAAACATGATACTGGTGGATTTTCACCCCGCCCCCGCCAAGGCGCTGGTAGATGGCCCTCAGGCGCTTCTGCTGGAGGAGCTGCCTTACTTTCTGGAGGATATCAGCATTGCACGGCAGGCCTACGAGGCACGCGCCGCGCTTGCTGGAAAATTTCAGGCGACGTAAATGCCACTTGACAAATACGGGAATATAATATTAGTATTTAATGTAATTCTTATATAATGGAGGCGCGCCATGAAACACAATGTCGGAAACATTGACCGCATAGCTCGTGTTGTTGCTGGGCTGGGCTTTATCAGCATGGTGTTTGTCGGACCCCAGACACCCTGGGGGTGGCTCGGGATCATCCCAATCGCAACGGCACTGATCGGCTGGTGCCCTGCTTACACGCTGCTGGGAATCAATACATGCCCGGCACATAAAGATGCCGGGCACCCCAAGGCCAGTTAAGTAACTTACCCTTCGAGGGGGCTTGCCAAGGATGGCAAGCCTTGGCCTTTCAGTGCATCAAAGGCGTCAGCCATAGAAGCTAGCGATGGCTGACGCTCAGTTATGTAGGGTGCGTCCCACGCACCAATGATTGTGGTGCGTGGGACGCACCCTACGATTCCACTTTTCAGGATACCCTCTTCCTCAATCGCTCACCACATCGACCCCTTTAGGCGGGACAAACACGAATGTCTTTGCATCGATAGCAGGGTTGCGCTGTAAGTTACTGAATTTCAATCGGGTGCTTTGGCCAAAGCTGTCGGCTATCTCCATCATGCGCAGGTCGCGCTGATCGAATCCTAACCGTACCCGCTCAAACTCCTTTTCCTTTGCCTTCGAAACCAGCTCAACCCACTCAAGGCCGTCGCGCGGCCCCAGGCCGGTGATGACGAAATCCTGTTCCAAGGGCCGGATGCCACTGAGCAGTTGTGCAGGGGTGCCGCCGAGCGCGGAGTCCAGGGGTTTGACTGTCACCTGCTCCAGATCGGTGTCGTAAACCCAGATCTTGCGCCCGTCCGCAACGATCACCTGCTGGTAGGGCGCGCGGTAATCCCAGCGAAATTTTCCGGGGCGCTGCAGGGCAAAGGTGCCTTTTGCCTCCTGTATGACCTTGCCTTTGGCGTCGGTGACTGTCTGCTCGAAGTCGGCGCGCAGGCTTTTCACCTCGGTGAAAAAGCGCTGCAAGCGCTCGCCATTAGCGTCCGCAGCGTACGTCCCGGACGCCGACAACACGCATACTGCAAGGCTAACCATAAGGACAGCCGTCTTGCACAAGGACTGAAATAATGTTTCGTTTCGTAATTGCATGATACCTACTAATCGCTTGAAGGTGGTGGCGGCGCGAGCACTTCGCGCGCGCCATTGGATTGCAGGGGGCCGACGACACCGGAACGCTCCATTTCTTCGATGAGGCGCGCGGCACGGTTGTAGCCAATTTTGAGACGACGCTGCACGCCAGATATCGAGGCGCGGCGTGATTCAGTGACAATACGCAGCGCCTGATCGTAAAGGTGATCGGCCTCGCCACCGGGCGGCTGATCCTCGCCCATATACTCTCCCCCACCGCCCGCATCGTCACCCTGAAGAATCTCATCAAGATACTGGGGCTCGCCAAGACGCTTGAGGTGGTCCACGACTTTATGCACCTCATGGTCGGCGACAAACGCGCCATGCACTCGCACTGGCAAGCCGGTGCCGGGTGCGAGGTACAGCATGTCGCCGTGCCCCAACAGTTGCTCCGCCCCCATCTGATCAAGGATGGTGCGCGAATCAATCTTGGAGGAAACCTGGAAGGCGATGCGCGTCGGGATGTTGGCCTTGATGAGACCGGTGATGACATCCACCGAGGGGCGCTGGGTTGCCAGAATCAAGTGTATGCCCGAGGCACGCGCCTTTTGGGCGAGACGCGCGATCAGCTCCTCAACTTTTTTGCCAACGACCATCATCATGTCGGCCAGCTCATCGACCACCACCACGATGTAGGGCAACGGAGCTAGCTCTTGGGCTACCATGCCCTGCGCTGGCTTAAAGAGAGGGTCAGAAATCGGCTGGCCTGCGTCAATGGCATCCTGCACCTTTTTATTATAGCCGCCGATATTACGCACACCCATGGCGGCCATCAGGCGGTAACGCTTGTCCATTTCTGCCACGCACCAGCGCAGGGCGTGGGCAGCTTCCTTCATGTCTGTCACCACGGGCGTCAGCAGGTGGGGGATGCCCTCGTAGATCGACAGCTCCAGCATCTTGGGGTCGATCATGATCAACCGCACCTCTTTGGGCGTAGCATTGTAAAGCAGGCTGAGGATCATGGCATTAACCGCCACCGATTTACCCGAGCCGGTGGTACCCGCCACCAGCAAGTGCGGCATTTTGGCCAGATCCACCACCACCGGATGTCCGGCGATATTCTTGCCCAGCGCCAGACTCAGCGGCGAGGAGGCGTTGTCGTATTCTTTTGAGCGCAACATTTCACTCAAGCGCACAATCTCGCGGTGCTCATTGGGGATCTCCAAACCAACCACAGATTTGCCGGGAATGATTTCCACCACGCGCACACTGATCACAGAGAGGGAGCGCGCCAAGTCCTTGGCGAGCCCCGTGATCTGGCTGACCTTCACCCCCGCTGCGGGCTGCAACTCGAAGCGGGTGATGACCGGCCCGGGATGCACCTCCACCACGATGGCATCGATACCAAAATCCTTGAGCTTCATTTCAACTTGCCTCGACATGGCCTCAAGCGCAGCAGGGGACACCGACTCCTTGTGCGCATCGGGAGCGTCGAGCAGTGCAAGCGGCGGCAACTCGGTATTTGCGGAATGCTCAAACATCGGGATCGTGATCTGGCGTTCCTTCTCCACCCGTGGGCTGGGCTCGACCTTTTTGATCACAGGTTCGATGCGCGGCGGTGGGCGCTGCTCGCGCATGACTTTATCGGCCACCAGCGCCTCGCCACGCACCTGGCTCGCGCGCCGCCCGGCCAGGTATTCCTTGAATCGCAACAAACTCAGTCGTGCGCTATCCAGCGCCCGCAGGGTCATTCGCCCGGTGGCGTCCATCAGGCGAAACCAGGACAGTCCGGTAAATAGTGTGACACCGGTGAGAAACAGCGCCAGCAGGAACAGCGTGGCCCCGATGGGGCTGAATGCGCCCGCCAGTGTACCCCCCACCACGTCGCCGAGGATGCCACCGGAATTGAGCGGCAGATCGGGTACTTTCGAGCTGAAGCGCAGCGTGGCCAGCCCGCTGCCCGCCATCATCGTCAGCACAAACCCCGCCACCTGCAACCCCAGATGCTGCAGCGCCTCCGCCCTGTCCTCGGCCTGTTCCTTGTACAGAAGCCAGCCGCCAATACCGACCATTACTGGAAAAAGGTAGGCGAAATAGCCGAACAGATAAAGGAAAACATCGGCGAACCACGCGCCCGCCACGCCGCCGCTGTTTTCAATCTTGTCAGTCATGCCGGTATGCGACCAGCCCGGATCAGAGGGGTGATAGGTTACCAGCGATATCAGCAGATATACCGCAATCGCACCAAGCACCAGGAGCGCGCCTTCGCGCAGACCGCGGCTGACGGCTCCGATCAATGGCGATCCGCCGTCTTTTTTACGTGTTGCTTGCGCCAAGAATCGAACCCTTAAAATAAGATTTATTTAGCCATGAAGGCGCAGAGATCACAATGAAATCAAAGAAATACATCTGGTTCATGTCGGTTTGACGTTGCCACATCACAACGCTCTGCGCCACGCACCCAAAAGAAAACTCTGCGCCCTCCGCGGCAAAAAACATGCTAGCCTGTTTACTGATAAATGAAGTGTGCCCTATTATACAGCCCCTCAAGCCATATATGTGATGTGATACCCATGAGCGAAACCAAACACTACCGTCTTTTGATCCTGGGCTCCGGCCCCGCCGGTTACACCGCCGCCGTCTATGCAGCGCGCGCCAACCTTAATCCTGTGATCATCACCGGTCTGGCGCAAGGTGGGCAATTAATGACCACCACCGATGTCGACAACTGGCCCGGTGACGCCCAAGGCGTGCAAGGCCCGGAACTCATGGAGCGCATGCAGAAACACGCCGAGCGCTTCGGCACACAGATCGTCTTTGACCACATTAATAAAGCAGAGTTGCAGCAACGCCCCTTCCGTCTCACAGGCGACAGCGGGGTGTACACCTGTGACGCTCTGATTATCGCCACCGGCGCATCGGCGATGTACCTGGGCTTGCCCTCCGAGGAGACTTACAAAGGCCGCGGCGTATCGGCCTGCGCCACCTGCGATGGCTTTTTTTACCGCAACCAGCCGGTTGCGGTCATCGGCGGCGGCAACACCGCTGTGGAAGAAGCGCTGTACCTCTCCAACATCGCCTCCCACGTCACCGTGGTACACCGCCGCGACAAATTCAAATCTGAAAAGATTCTCGCCGACCACCTGGTCGAGAAAGTGAAAAGTGGCAAGGTCACCATCGAGTGGAACCACACCCTTGATGAAGTGCTAGGTGATGCAAAGGGCGCCAACGCCATGCGCATCAAGAGCATGCAGGATGGCAGTACGAAGGACATTTCTGTACAGGGCGTCTTTGTCGCCATTGGGCATAAACCGAATACCGACCTGTTCGACGGACAACTGGAGATGAACGGCGGCTACCTCAAGGTCAAAAGCGGTGCCGAGGGCAACGCCACCGCCACCAGCATCCCCGGCATATTCGCTGCGGGCGACGTGGCCGACCACATCTACCGGCAAGCCATCACCTCCGCCGGTTCGGGCTGCATGGCGGCGCTGGATGCGGAGCGGTATTTGGATGGCTTGGGGAAGACTGGCTAATTCCACTGCCTCGTCTGTTGCCGCACAGTGGTAACAGACGCTTTCTCTGGTATGCAACTTACCCTCCTCGACAGTCTCAACACCCTCCCCGCCGCCCAATGGAACAGCCTGGCTGGCGATGAAAACCCTTTTCTGCGCCATGAATTCCTCGCCGCACTGGAGCGCCACCACTGTGTCGGTGCGGAAGCGGGCTGGTGGCCCCAGCACCTTATCGTCGAAGATAACGGCCAACTGCTCGGCGCGGTGCCGATGTATCTCAAGAACAACTCCTATGGAGAATTCGTATTTGATTGGGCATGGGCCGAAGCCTATCAGCGCAGCGGGTTACACTACTATCCTAAGTTGGTGGTTTCCATCCCCTACACTCCCGCCACCGGATCACGCCTGCTGCTGGCCGACACGCCCAATCGCGAAGCCGTCGCCGATCTGCTGATCGAAGGTGCGCTGAACCATGCCCGCAATCTAAACCTCTCAAGCATGCACTGGCTGTTCACCGATGATGCCGACACGCAACGACTGGAACGACACGGCCTGATGCGGCGCGTCGGCTGCCAGTACCACTGGACGAACCAGGGATACCGCGATTTTGATGATTTCTTGAGTGATTTTTCCGCAGAGAAGCGCAAAAAGGTCAAGCGCGAGCGCCGCCAGGTGCGGGAATCAGGCGTGGCACTGGAGCTTTTGAATGGCCACCAGATCAGCGATGAACAATGGGACATCTTCCATGCTTTCTACGCATCCACCTTCGATGAAAAAGGCGGTATAGCCTCACTGACACCAGAATTTTTTAAGGAACTAGGGCGGACGATGCCCGATCAGACCCTGCTCATCATGGCCCGCCACGACGGGCGCCATGTAGCCGGGGCCTTTTTTCTGCGCGGTCGGGATACCTTGTATGGCCGCCACTGGGGCTGCACTGAACACTTCCACAGCCTGCATTTCGAGGCCTGTTATTACCGCGCCATCGACTACTGCATCGAACACGGCATCAAGCGTTTCGAGGCCGGCGCGCAGGGCGAACACAAAATCAGTCGCGGTTTTTTACCCACACCTACCTATTCCGCACACTGGATCGCCCACGAAGGCTTCCGTAACGCCATCGAAGATTTTCTGACCCGGGAGAAAATCGTCATGGGAAGATACATGCAGGAACTCGCGGAGCATTCGCCTTATAAATGCGGAGTAAGTTTAGATTAGCGCCACGTACCCCACCCTTTTACTATTACCCGGCACACACGGGGCTTTTTACAGCGCGATGGGGCGCCAAGAGGTAGAGCAACGCACGGAGCAGGTTGCCGAAACCCAGCCTGCATGGCGGTATTGCAACTAAACCAGTGTTAGCAACAAATAGACCTGTCCGGTTTTGTAGCACATCAACCGTCCGCTTTTGGTTTTAAACAACCCCCTGGCTCGGGAGGCCGTTCACGCAGCGGATCGTGGCGTAAACGTGTTGGTTTTTACTCTCATTAACCTCAAAATAGAGCCACTGAGGGGTGTTAAGCCGCTTGCACCCTGGCATCGTGTTGTACTTGCCCATTAGCGGCATAACGGGCTAAACAGCGCGGCCCATGAAATACCCCCAGACGCCCATCCGTATAACGCTGCACCTGGACAGTGGCTTTGACGTAATGCATCCGGTGCTGATCCGGGGGGATCTGTAAGCGCAGGGTTTCAAACTGCACGCAGTTATCCTTGCCCACGGTTCGTTCAAAGTGCTCACACAAAATGTTATCCAGGATAACGCCCACGACCGGCACAAAGGCACGGCCCGTTTCCGCCGCAGGCACCGTAAAGCGCTGATTGAAGGCCGGTTGATAGACCTCCTTTCAGGTAGCGATTGGCGGCCTCCATGGTGGTGATACCGTGGAGCGCCAGCTCCTTCACCAGACGTTCCTGATGGGTGCGGAACATGCGTTCAGATCGCCCCCGCGCTTCCGGCGAATACGCCGCGATCTGCTCGATGCCTAACTACTTGAGGGCACGACCAACCTGGGTCAGATTCACCTTATCAACCTTTCCTCCCGCCGCCGGGGTGGTCCAATAATGGCTGCCCCGATCACTATAAAACGAGCAAAACAGGCCGTTCTGCTCAATCACTTCACGCACCCCCCGAAAACTCGAGGCGGTGCCTTCCTGCTCGACAAAAAACATCGAGTAGTGCACGTTGGTGGCATCATCCATCGTCACGATCAAATCCCAGTACACCCCTGGTACCCACTGATGGGTGCTGCCGTCCTGATGAATCATCATGCCCGGCAGGGCGCGCCGGGCGCGCTGTTTGCGGTGTTTGCCTTTGCCCTGCCCGCGTTTTACAGCGCCTTCTTTTTGCAAGGCACTCTTCACCCAAGTGTAACTGCGCTTACCGCCACCTTGTTGATAGCGCTCATGAAAGTGCCGCGTATTCCAGCCGCTATACCGTGTGGTATACAGGGTGGTCAACGCAATGACTTCGTCTACCGGTGCCCGTCGGTGGGAGACTTGCCCTAAACGATAGTCAATCAAGCCCTCCACGCCGTCGCCCTCAAAGCGCTGCACATAACGCCGAAAGGTGCGGTCACACACGCCGAGTATCTCTGCCGCTTCCCCCCTGTGTCAGGCTAGTTGTCGCCTCTAAATTTTAATTTTCTAAAATAGAGGCGACGATGAAAATAACGTATTCTGAGGCATTTATAGAACAAGCACTGGTCAAGGTATTTTCTCGTGGAGATCGGACAGTCCGGTCGGTGGCGGAAGACCTGAGCGTTAGTTTCCATACTTTAAAGAATTGGATGAAAAGGAAATCGATGGGCAAGCTCAGTGTATCGGTGACAAAAGAGAAACGGCCCCAGGACTGGAGTACGGAGGAGCAACTGGTGGCATTGCATGAAACCCATGGCTTGTCAGGCGAGACCTTGCATGCGTGGTGTCGTGAAAAAGGTTTATTTGCCCATCATCTGACAAGCTGGAAAACGGCTTTTTGTACCGAGGTGAAAGCGGTACCAGGCACCCGTGAATTTCGGACATTGAAAGATGAAAATGAGAAACTCAAGCGTGAGTTAGTGCGAAAAGAGAAGGCATTGGCGGAGGCGGCAGCCTTGCTGATCCTGCAAAAAAAGTTCCGCGCACTCTGGGAGGACGAGGTCAAATGACCTCCCTCGCAGAGCGCGGCCAAGTCATGGCACTGGTGGCGGAAGCAATCGCTGCAGGTGCGCACCAGGATCGCGCCTGTGCGGCGATCTCTCTCAGCGAACGCACTTTGCAACGCTGGCAGCTCGACCCATTACGCGGCGATCAGCGACCCATGCGGTTGCAGGCGCCCAAAAACAAGCTCAGTGTGCTGGAACGCGAACGCCTGCTGGCAGTCGTAAATTCAGACGAATTTGGGGATCTTCCGCTAGGTCAAATCGTTCCACGGCTGGCCGACCGTGGGCAATATATCGCTTCCGAGTCAACCATTTACCGCGCTCTGAGAGAAGAAAATCAGCTCAGGCATCGTGGCGCAGAACGACCCGCGCAACAGCGCCACAAGCCGCGTGCGCTCTGTGCAACGGCGCCCAATGCGTTATTTAGCTGGGACATCACTTATCTGCGAACGCAGGTGAAGGGAATCTATTTTTATCTGTATTTGTTCATGGATATTTTTAGCCGAAAAATCGTTGGCTGGCAGATCTATGATGCAGAAAGTAGTGACTTGGCAAGCGAAGTTATGCGCGATATTTGCAAGCGGGAAAACATCGCACTGAATCAGGTGGTGTTGCATTCTGACAATGGCAGCCCGATGAAAGGCGCCACGATGCTGGCCACCCTGCAAGCGCTGGGCGTGATGCCATCGTTCAGTCGCCCGGCGGTCAGCAACGACAATCCTTTTTCGGAGTCGCTATTCAAGACGTTGAAATACCGGCCAGTCTATCCCCTCCGACCGTTTGAAAGTCTCATTGCCGCCAGGCAGTGGGTCAGCATGTTTGTTCATTGGTACAACCATGAACATCGTCACAGTGCCATCAGATTCGTTACCCCCGCAGAGCGCCATGCGGGCCTGGACACCGCGTTGCTACAGAAGCGCGTCGACGTCTATGAAGCAGCGAAGAAAAGGCATCCAGAGCGTTGGAGTGGCGTTACTCGAAACTGGCGGCCAGTCCGCGTAGTTCACTTGAATCCCGATCAACAAGTCGCCGAAAAAACCGATCCAAAGGAGGAAAATTTAGAACTCAAAAAGGCAGCATAAATTCAAGCATTCAGGCGACAACTAGCTTGACAACTACCGCTTCGCGCTGGCTTAAGCGCTTCTCTGTCCAGCCTTTATACGCCTCTTCAAATCGCATCTTACGTAGTTCCTGCATGAATTCTGCCCGGTTCATAGTCTGCCCCCCCGTGGAAGGCCACTATAAAACCGAACAGATCATGTGCTACAACTCAGGACAGTTTACTTACTCGCTACATATTGCAACTAAACCAGTTGCAATACCGCCACAGCACCCTTACTTTATCGCAAGCTTCTTGGCTGCGGTCACCGCCTTTTTCGGCAGCGTCAGCGTCAACACGCCGTCAGCATATTTTGCCTGGCTTTCGGTCTCATCCACTTCCTGCGCCAGCGTAAAGCTGCGGTACATGCTGCCATAATAGCGTTCGCTACGCAGCACCTTCTCGCCTTCCTTTTCTTCCTTCTCTTTTTTCACTTCGGCGCTGATGGCAACCTGGTTGCCATTGATCGTTACATTAATATCCTCTTTGTTCACGCCTGGCATCTCGGCACGCACGGTGTAGGCCTTGTCATTCTCGGAAATGTCAAGTGTGACCGTCGGCTTGCCCAGCATTTCATGGCGCAACGGCCTGACAAAATCCCGCATCAACTCCTCAAGCCTGTTGTCAAAGGCACTGATATCAAAGGGATTAAATCTCACAAGATTGGTCATGACATATCTCCTTTTCCTTAAGTGGGAACTACGAAACCAATATATATCCAGTCAACTCAAAAAACATTGATCTAGATCAAGGAAAATGTGGTTATTTCCACTCATACTGCGCAGTGTAGACGGTTAGTAAAATGCTTTTAACGGATGCGAATCTATATGGTTGCCGATATCACCTTTTATGATGTCTCGGAAGATCAGCACCCGCTGCTGCGCAAGGCGCTTCATAATTATCCGTTTTGGGACGCCCGGCTGGTGGAGGAACCGCTGAGTCTGAAAAATACTGCGCTTGCGGAAAAGAGCGCAGCGATCTCAATCTTCACTGACAGCCCGATTACCATGGATATATGCGAACGGCTTCCAGCGTTGCGCCTCGTGGCAACACGTTCTTCTGGTTTCGATCATATCGATCTGGCAGCGGCAGCGCAGCACCGGGTAACCGTGTGCAATGTGCCGCACTACGGTGAAATCGCAAAAGCGGAATATGCCTTCGGCCTGCTCATCGCCTTGATGCGGCGCCTGACGCCCACGTTGAAGCGATGTTCCAATGGCAACTTTTCTCGCATCGGCCTCACGGGGCAGAATTTGCACGGCAAGACATTGGGGATAATCGGCACTGGCCCGGTCGGGGCGCGGGTGGTGCGCTTCGCCCACGCCTTCGGCATGCGCATCCTGGCCTGGGATCCCCAGCCCAATGAACAATTCAGCCAGGATTATGGTGTGGTTTATCTGGACCTTGACACCTTGTTGCCACAGGTGGATGCCCTCAGTCTGCACCTGCCTTATACCGGCACCCTGCATCACCTGCTCGATGAAACGCGGCTGCGATCACTGAAGGCGGGGGCGGTGCTGGTCAACACCGCGCGCGGCGGACTGATCGACAGCCGGGCATTGGCGCGACTGCAGGCGGAGGGACACTTTGGCGGTCTGGCACTGGATCGCTTCGAGGGAGAAATGGTGTGGCTCCATGCCCAGGCCCCCCTGCCGCGTGACCTGGCATCAACGCAACTTGAGCAGGCACTGCACAGTTTTCAGTTACAGTTGGGTGAAAATATTATCCTGACGCCCCACAATGCCTTCAACACCGTCGAGACGTTAGACCGCAGCCTATCAACAACGATTGAAAATATAGGCGGATTCTTTGCCGGACAACCACAGAATGTCGTGGAGCTTGCGGATCAAGAGCCTATTCGTGAATCACCGCTCGAATAATGCGATTGATTCTACATGCGTGGTATGCGGGAACATGTCCATGACGCCTGCGCTGACCATGCGGTAGCCGTGATTATGCACCAGCTCGGCGGCATCACGCGCCAGGGTGGCGGGATTGCATGAGACATACACCAGGCGCGAGGCGCCAAACGCAGGCAGGTGTTTTACGGCCTCAAAGGCACCTGTGCGGGGCGGATCGAGCAGTATCTTGTCAAAACCGGGGCCGACCCACGAATAGTCCACGGTAAGATTCAAATCAGCGGCATGGAATTCAACATTGGCGATGCCGTTGCGTTGCGCATTGTCGCGCGCACGCTGCACCAACGCCTCGCTCCCCTCCACACCCACCACGCTACCCGCGCGCCGCGCCAGTGGCAGTGTAAAATTGCCCAAGCCACAAAACAGATCGAGTATCCGCTCGCCGGGCTGTGGGTCCAACAGCTCCAGCGCACGATTAATCATCGGGCGGTTGAGCTCGGCATTCACCTGTGTAAAATCGGTGGGCAGGAAGAACAACTCGAGATCGTAATCCGGCAGGCGATAGCTAAGCGTGGCAGACTCCGGCCATAGCAGTTTCGCTGTCTCCGGTCCGCCCGGTTGCAGATAGATCTGAAAACCGTGACGCTCGCCAAACCCACGCAGCCTGTTTTGATCATCGCCATCAAGATCGGCAAGCGTGCGAAACACCAAGGCGGCTTGGTGGTCGCCTACTGCAATCTCAATCTGTGGTATGCGGTCACGTGCGTCCATGCCATTGAGCAAAGCCCGCAGTTCCACAATGCGCTCACCCACGGAGGGATCAAGCACATCGCAGCGCGTCAGGTCTGCGAGCAGGTTGCTGCGTTTTTCGCAGAAGCCCACCAGCATCGCCGGTTTTTTCATCACATATTTCGCGCTCAGACGCGCCTTGCGCCGATATCCCCAGTGCAGCCCGGTGAGCGGGGGCAGCAGGGATTCAGGGGCCACCTTGCCGATGTGCGCGAGGCTGTCGAGCAGCACCTGCTGCTTAGCCAAAATCTGCGCCTCGACCGCCATGTGCTGCAGGCTGCAGCCGCCGCATACATTGAAATGCGGGCAGCGTGGTTCGACACGGTGCGGGGAGGCTTTGAGTATCTGCACCGCTTGGCCTTCGTCATAACGCCTGTGGCGGGCGACATAGGTAAACATCACCTCCTCGCCCGGCAACGCCCCTTCGATAAACACCGCCTTGCCGCCGATATGAGCCACGCCACGGGCGTCCTGAGTAAGAGATTCAACATCGGCCCGCACCGGTTCGACCGGCATTTTTTTGAGATTACGTCTTGTCATGCTTGAGAGTTTATCCTGAAAACGGCTATTCACCGCTGAGTGCGCAGAGAACGCAGGGTAAAAACAAGGCCTTGGCAAGGTGTTCCGAGTCACCCGCCGGGTGGGTGTGCTAGTTATGCTAACTCTCTGAGTTTCGCGGTTCCTGTGCATCCCTGCACCCACCGCATTTGGGCGTCCTGCCTGGCATTTGCGTCCTCTGCGTTCTCTGCGGTTCAATCGTTTTTTTTATTGCTGCCACGCCTGTAGAAATTCACCAAGGTGGATCTTGTTCTCTTTGATCAACGCATCGCGCAGGCGCTGGCATTCGCTGGCATAGGCCTCAGCAGTAAGGCGCCCCCTGATCAACTCAAATCGCAAATAGACGAGATAGGTATTGAGCACATCCGTCTCGCAATAGTTGCGGATGCCAATAATATCGCCGCGCTGGTAGCTATCCCACACCTGCGCACCGTGCATGCCCATCTTACCGGGAAAGCCCAACAGGGTGGCGATGTCGTCCAGTGGTGCGGTGGCGCGCGCCTGAAAACCCGACAGCACATCCATCAGGTCGGTATGCCGGTCATGATAGCGGTTCAGGTAATTGTTCCAGCGAAACTCGCGATTATCATCGCCGGTATCCCAGTAACGCGGCGCGGCGATGCCGTGCAGCAAGGCGCGATAGTGCAACACGGGGAGATCAAATCCTCCGCCATTCCATGTCACCAGGGTAGGGGTGAATCTGTCGATGCCGTCGTAGAAGCGCTGGATCAACTCCTGCTCCGGGGCCTCCGGCTCACCCAGCGACCACACCTTGACTGTATCGCGGGTGCGCAACACTGCGGAGATTGCAACGATCTTTTGCAGGTGCAGGCGGAGAAAATCCGAACCGCCGGTCTCCTGGCGGCGCAGGTGATACATCACTTCGGCAACATCTTTGTCGCTCAAGCCCTCCAGCGCATGCAGCCGCCGGCCTGCCTCGACATCGGGCACCGTTTCAATATCGAAGACAAATACGTTCATTCAGGAAATACCCCAGTAGACAGATAGCGGTCACCCCGGTCGCAGGCAATGCTGACGATAACGGCGTTCTCCACTTCTTGTGACAGACGCAGCGCCGCATACAGCGCGCCGCCGGAGGAAATGCCGGCAAAAATCCCCTCGCGTGCCGCGAGCAGCCGCGTAGTTTCCTCCGCCTCCATCTGCCCCACTTCCATGACGCGATCCACCCGTGAGGCGTCATAAATCTTCGGCAGGTATTCCTTGGGCCAGCGGCGGATGCCCGGGATATTGGCACCTTCTTCTGGGTGTACGCCAACAATCTGGATAGCGGGGTTTTGTTCCTTGAGATAGCGCGATACGCCCATGATGGTACCGGTGGTGCCCATGGCGCTGACAAAATGGGTGATCTTGCCGCCGGTGTCGCGCCAGATCTCCGGGCCGGTCCCCTCGTAGTGGGCGCAGGGATTGTCAGGATTGGAAAACTGATCGAGCCGCTTACCCTGCCCTGCCTGCTCCATATGCACAGCCAGATCACGGGCCGCCTCCATGCCCCCTTCTCGCGGAACAAGCACCAGCTCCGCACCGAAGGCCTTCATCACCGCGCGACGCTCCACGCTCATGTGTTCGGGCATGATCAGCACCATACGATAACCCTTGATGGCGGCGGCCATCGCCAGGGCGATCCCGGTATTGCCGCTGGTGGCCTCGATCAAGGTATCGCCAGGCGCAATCTCACCGCGCGCCTCGGCATGACGTATCATGCTCAGGGCTGCCCGGTCTTTCACCGAACCGGCGGGATTGTTACCCTCCAGCTTCACCAGAACGGTGTTGCTGGTCGCGCCGGGCAGACGCTTTAACCTGACCAGCGGGGTGTTGCCGACAAATGTTTCAAGTGTTGAGAAGTTCATAATCCTAGAAACGGCAGTTGGACGGGGTGGAGTGTGCGGTTTTCGGGGTGCAGGGCAAGGCGCAACGACGCGAAATGGTTGTTCCATTCCAAGGAGTTGCAACGCTGCTATGCGCACTGAAAACCGTGCAATCCGCCCCGTAGCGGGCTCACCAAACAGGTGCATTCGCAGGGCATGATAAAGCCTAATTCAAAACATATTGCTAAGCGTCCAAAGAAGCGGTCAACTGCCGTTTCTAGGATACGGCTAATTTTATCTCAATTTTTGCAGACAAACGCCCTTTTCTTTAGAATAAAGCCGATAGTTATTCTCTTACAGCGTACCTGGCTATCCCCCGACTGACACCCCCCGAAAAATACATTCTAATCTCGGAATCCCTTCTATGTATAAAAACAGCCACGCCCTGAAAGTGGCAGTACTGACGTGTTTGGAAATCATGCTATTAATGGCAGACAAGACACATGCGGAAAATACCAAGGACGCCGGCACAAAATGGCTCGCGGACGAGGATTTTCTTGGGAAAATGCCTGTCATACTCTCTGCCTCACGCCTCTCTCAACCCCCGGTTGAAGCGCCCGCCGCAACCACGGTCATTGATCGGGACATGATCAGCGCCTCGGGAGCGCGCGAGCTGGCCGACCTCTTCAGGCTGGTGCCGGGCTTTCAGGTAGGGTATGCGAGCGGCCACTGGCAAACCGTGACCTACCATGGCCTGGCGGATACCTATGCAAAACGCCTGCAAGTCCTGGTTGACGGACGTTCGGTGTACACCCCGGCCTTCGGCGGCGTGCAATGGAGTGACCTGCCGCTCGCACTGGACGACATCGAGCGCATCGAGGTGATACGCGGCCCGAACATGGCGAGTTATGGCGCCAACGCCTTTCAGGGTGTTATCAATATCATCACACGCCACGCATCACAGGATGCAGGCACACGCATCAAGGCGATAGGTGGCTCCAAAGGCGTGGCGGAGGGCTTTTTGCGCCATGGCGGCACAAGCGGCAACCTCGACTACCGGCTTACCCTGGGCCATCGCCAGGATGAGGGCTTTGATAACCGCAATGACAGTAAACGTGTTTCTCTGGCCACACTGCGCGCCGATTACCGTCCCAATACGAATGACACTGTCATGTTTCAATTCGGACTCAACACCGGCCCGCGCGGTATGGGCGAGCCGCCGACACAGGACAACCCCACGCCCACCAATAACGAACACACAAGAACCGTAAACAGCCGCTATGAACAGCTCCGCTGGCAACGCAGCATGAATGCCAACCAGGAAATCAGCATTCAATTCTTTCACAATTACCACAAGGCCAGTGAGGCATGGCTCACCCCACCACTGAAAGTCATCGGCGGCGCGCAACTCCCCATGAACGAGGACGTGACAGCGGAGCGTTATGACCTGGAACTGCAACACAACCTGAGTCCCTTTGAAAACTGGCGTTTCGTATGGGGCGCGAGCACCCGCGTCGACCAGGTCACTTCACCCACGTTTCTGGGCACGACACAAACACTTAACCATAGGCTGCATCGCTTGTTTGCCTCCAGTGAGTGGCGTATCACCCCGGCATGGCTTTTGAACATGGGTGCAATGCTGGAAAATAACGATATCACCAACACGGATATTGCACCACGTGTAGCGGTGAACTACCTGATCAACGAACACCATTCGTTACGCGCCAGTGTTTCAAAAGCGCTACGCACGCCAGTGATATACGAAGACCGCGCCGACTATAAGGCAACCTTCGGGCCGTTACGAAACCACCTTTATCTTGGCAGTAAAAATCTGATGCCGGAAACCATCGTCTCGCGCGAACTGGGCTATATCGGCAATTTCCCAGCGGCGAACCTCTCATTGGATATCAAGATTTTTCAGGACGAAATAAAGAGCCTTATCAGTGCGGGCCAAACCTCTTATGCCGCCGACAATGTTGACGGAAAGACCCGGCAATTCCTGAATGGCGACAACGCCACCATCCGTGGCGCGGAAACCCAGATAAAATACGCTCCCCACAAAAGCACACAAGTGATATTGAGTTATGCCTATACCGACATCAACAGCAGCAACTACTGGATTCGCTATTCGACGACAGCCCCCACCAATTCGCTCAGCCTGCTGGCTATGCAAAACTTGCCGAGCAATTTACGGGGCAGCCTTGGGTATTATCAAACCGACAAGGTCTATTACATAGGCATGGTTACAGCGGAGAGTGCCGGCGCAATGAAACGACTCGACCTGCGTCTTGCCCGCCCGTTCCATCGTGGTGAAATTGCAGTGGTCGCTCAAAATGTCCTGGATGGCTATCAGGAATACCGATACCAGAATATCTTCGACTCGCGCTGGTATGCAACACTGACACTGGACCTGCAATGATCACCGCGCTTGAGTGTGATCGTGAAATGAAGCAAGAGAAATGTCTCGTTTCGTGATCAATTGTGTTTTTGGAAAAATGCACTTGCTGCTTGGCCTTCTCCTGCTCATCATGTCGCCGGCCATTATTGCCAGCGCGGCGAATATTACAATAATCGCCAATCCGCAAGATGATTCCCACGCAGAATTGATAGAGAGCATGAAAGCCGCGCTTGCGCGATACTCTGACAACGGATTCAATATCAATATCGTTCCTCTGGCATCGCTGGATAACAACAACGTTCGAGAGCGGGACTTTTTGGATACTGATCTTGTCGTCACACTGGGCACGACAGCCGCACAGCAAGTTGGACAACTGAATATCCCGGCGATCTCCAAAACACCGTTGCTTCACGCCCTCATCCCAAAAATAAATTTTGATGGCGTCACTCAGCAGCGGCGGTCGGAAGCTAATCCTGTGCGCGATTTGTCCGCTATCTATCTTGATCAGCCGCTACCGCGACAGATCAATCTGTTACGCCTGGCACTTCCGCAATGCAAACGGCTTGGGGTAGTGCTGGGTACGGCTTCACAAACACTTCTTCCAGACATGGAAAACGCCGCAGAAAAGGAAGGTTTACGCATCTACAGCCGCATTGCAAAAAATGACAGTTCGCTGATAGCAACACTCAACGATGTACTAGCAGAAAGCGACATGATACTGGCTATCCCTGACCCATTGATATTCAATCGTTACACGGTGCAGAATCTGTTATTGACAACCTATCGCCAGAAAATTCCCGTCATCGGGTTTTCGCAGGCCTATGTCCGGGCAGGAGCGCTTATGGCGGTCTATTCCACACCCGCACAGATCGGACAACAAGTCGCGGAAGTGCTGCGCCTGGCCGCCACCAGAAACTGGAAACTACCGGCGCCACAGTATCCGCGTTATTACACCATCACGATCAACCGTCAGGTGGCACGCTCTCTTGAATTGCGCCTACCCAACGAGAACGAACTCCAGCTTCGGTTACAACAAACAGATAAACCATCCTTATGAAGCACTGGAGCATCAAAAGGAAAATCCTGCTTCTGGCGCTGCTGCCCGCCACGGTTATCGCCCTGCTGATCACCGCCTACTTTACCAGCATGCGCATCGCAGACCTTGAGCAGACATTGCTGAATCGCGGCAATGCCATAACAACACATATAACCCAGTCTAGCGAATACGCAGTTTTCTCCGGCAACCATGGCATTCTGCATGGCCTGGTGGATGCTGCGCTCAAGGAGCCCGATGTCGTCTCGGCCGTTATCACCGACACCCAGGGTGTGTCACTTGTCAAATCAGGCGCGTCCCCGGCACTTGCGGGTTTGCCAATAAAGACGGGATCAAACATCTTCACAACACTCTCAGCGGATAAACAATTCCTGGTGTTCCGTTCGCCGATCCTTCTCACCGGCATCGCCATCGATGACTACGCAGACACAACAAGAAGCGCGCAACACCGGCTACTTGGGCATGTCACCATCGCGCTGTCACGGGCAAGCACCGTGGTAAGACAAAAACAGGCACTTGTCACCGCGCTGCTTATGATTCTTGCAGGATTGATAGTGAGCGCATTAATCGCGCTACGCATGGCGCGAGGTGTTACCCAACCGATCTTGAATGTAATCCAGGCGATGAAACGACTGGAACAGGGTGATCTTGAAATTCATGTCGCACCCACATCCGGTGATGAATTGCGCGCCCTTGAAATAGGCATTAATTCAACGACCTCCGCACTTAAAGCCGCTCAAGAGGGCCTGCAAGGGAAAATAGCCCAAGCCACAATGGATTTGCGCAAAACACTGGACATGATGGAGCTGCAAAACGCAGAACTGGATAGCGCACGTCACAATGCACTTGAAGCAAGTAAGGTGAAATCAGAATTCCTTGCCAATATGAGTCACGAGATTCACACCCCGATGAACGCAATTGCCGGATTCACGAGCCTTATCCTAAAAACAAAACTGGATGATGAACAGCGTGACTACATCGAAACTATCCGCAAATCCTCTGAAAATCTCCTTGCCATCATCAATGACATTCTTGATTTGTCGAAAATCGAGTCAGGTAAACTGGTACTGAAAAATGTCGCGTGTGATCTGCGCGAATGCCTCGATGAAGTGCTGGCCTTGCTCGCGCCCATCGCCCATGAGAAAAACTTGGAATTGGTGCCGCTTGTCTATTCCGATGTGCCATCTCATCTTGGTGGTGACCCTCTAAGAGTAAAACAGCTCATCACCAACCTGGTGGACAATGCCATCAAGTTCACCCATACGGGCAGCATAGTGGTCCGCGTTATGCTAGATGATGAAGAAGATGCCGAGCAGACCGCGCTGCGCATCAGCGTCACCGATACCGGTATCGGCATTGCTTCAAAGGATCAGCGACGGCTGTTCTCGACCTTCACCCAGATAGACACCTCGGACACACGCAAATATGGTGGGACAGGGCTTGGGCTTACCATCTGTAAAAAACTGGTCGAACAGATGGGTGGCAAAATCGGACTGGAAAGCGAGCCCGGCAAGGGATCAACCTTCTGGTTCACCTTGCACGGAAAAAACCTCGCCACCCCACACCATGCCCAGCCCGCCGCCACTCCGCTAGCAGGTTATACGGTCTTGCTGTATGAGCCACATCCTCTGGCACGGCTGGCGGCCTATCACACCCTCACAGGATGGGGTATGTCAGTTATGGAGGCCGAGGACCCATCAGCCCTAAATCCGATGTTGCACGATGCCGTCGTCCAGCGTATCCACTGCCCGATGGTGATGATTGGCACCTCGCAACATGATCTCGAATCAGACACGCTTTATGCAACAGTCAAGGCGATCAAGGCCGATTATGACTGCAAGGTCGCCGTACTTATGAGCGACAACAGACAAGAGACTGTGAGCCGCATCTCTGCCAGCGGCGCGGATGCCTGCCTGGTCAAGCCGTGCCGGCAAAAGGATCTCTATCGGGTGCTATGCCGGTTCGCTGCCACCAGTAACGCACCTGCCGAAGAAGATGCTTTCTCCTTGCCAACATCGCCAACTTCTGCGGCTGCCATGCAGCGGTTTGCGGGCCTGCGGATATTGGTGGCGGATGACAACCCAATCAACCGCAAATTCATGACCACATTGTTACGGCAACAAGGCGCCAAAACAACCGAGGCCGAAGACGGCCAGCACGCCATCAATGCTGCAGCCACACAGTGCTTCGACGTCATTCTAATGGATATTCATATGCCTGTGATGAACGGCATGGAGGCATCCTCCCGTATCCGGGCGCGGGAATCGGGGGGGCAACGCGTACCCATCATCGCCCTCACCGCCGATGCCCTCATCGCAGAACGCAACGACATTGGCGCCGCAGGGATGGACGATTTGCTGATCAAGCCGGTTCAGGAAGAACAGTTGTGGCGCATGATTGAAAAGTGGGTACACCGCACGGCACCGGAAACGGCACCCGCCACGAACATGAGTCAGGCGAGCAATGCTACGGTGTTCGATGAGACATTAGGGTTACATGTGGCGGGAGGCAATGCCGCGCTTGCCGCAGACCTGCTGGCCATGCTGCTGGATGATTTGCCCGGACAACGAAGCAGGCTAGATGACGCCTATGCCAGCGGGAATATGGGGGAGCTCCTGGAACATACTCATAGACTACATGGATCGGCATGCCAGTGCGGGGTGCCCGCATTGCGGGCCGCCGTAGCGCGGCTTGAAAGAGCGATAAAAACAGAAGCGGGGCTAGTGTCCGCTTCTGCTGTCCGGGCACATGTGGAATCGGTCAAGAAGGAAATCGAGCGTTTGCTTACCTTTTGCCGCGCTTGAGCTCAACCACATTGGATGGCTGCACCACAGGGAGTGCGGGCGACTCGCCCATTTCAGGCACAAGTTGCTTTAGCAAAGGCATGAATTGCGCCTCGTCATAGTCCTTGCTAGCCCGCTCCATCGCGTCGACGGTCTCATTTAAATAGCGCCAATCGACTTCGCGGCTTTGCGCGAGCATGATTTTGTCATGCCCGGTTTCGGTGAGCCCCTCCTGCGCATAAAACAATTCCTCGTACAGCTTTTCGCCCGGCCGCAACCCGGTATACACAACCTGCACATCCTCGCCGGGGATCTTGCCAGACAGGCGGATCATCTGCTCGGCAAGATAGCCGATCTTGACCGGCTCACCCATGTCCAGCACAAAAATCTCCCCGCCCTGCCCTATCACGCCCGCCTGCATAATGAGCTGACAGGCCTCGGGGATAGTCATGAAATAACGGGTGATCTCAGGATGGGTGACGGTGACCGGACCACCTGCCGCGATCTGCTTTTGGAACAGCGGCACAACACTGCCCGCCGAACCCAACACATTGCCAAATCGCACAGTGATAAAACGTGTGCTCGAACGCCGGTCCAGCATCTGGCAGAAAATCTCGGCGACCCGCTTGCTGGCGCCCATCACATTGGTGGGATTGACCGCCTTGTCAGTGGAAATCATCACGAAATTGGCACAACCGTATTTATCCGCCGCCAGCGCCAGTGTCTTGGTGCCGAGCACATTGTTGCGCACACCCTCGCGTGCCTGGCTCTGCAACATGGGGACATGCTTATAGGCGGCGGCGTGGAAGATCATTTCGGGGTGGTGCTTGCTCAGTACATATTCGACGGCGACCTTATCGCAGACATCGCCCAGGCAGGCATGCAGCACCAGATTCGGATACTCGCGGCGCAATTCCATTTCGATGCTGTAAAGATTGAACTCGCCACGCTCAAACAGCACCAACGAGGCCGGCCCCAGGCGTGCGATCTGCCGGCACAGTTCGGAACCGATAGAACCTCCCGCGCCGCTTATCAGGACGGTCTTGCCCGCCAGTCCGTCACTGATCGACTGCCAATCCAGCGATACCGGCTCACGGCCCAGCAGATCATCGATAGCCACCTCGCGCAAATCACGCACGCTTACCATGCCGGACACCAGATCCTGCATACGCGGCAGGATTCTGAATACCACGCCGGCCTGCTCGCACAGCTCGACCACGCGCCGCACCTGGGCACTGTTCGCCGAGGGGATGGCGATCACCACCACATCCACGCCCATATCATCGACGACCCGCGCCACCTGATCGAGAGTACCAAACACCGGCATGCCATGCACCTTGGCGCCCTTGAGCTGCGGATTATCATCCAGAAAGCCGACGGGCACGCATTCATTGTCCCGCCGCATATCGCGTGCCAGCATCTCGCCCGCCCGGCCTGCCCCCAGAATCAACACCCGCTTGCACTCGCGGGTGGAACTCAGGTTAAGGCCGCGGTCTTTCCAAACACGATAGATCAGGCGCGGCGCACCCAGCAGGAACACAAGAAACAGGGGATAGAGGGCCAGCGTGGTGCGCGGCACGCCATCAAGGCGGTTAAACAGAAACAGCGCAAGGCTGACCGCCAAGCCGCCTATCACAGCAGCGCGCAGGATATTCCAAAGATCCGGGACACTGGCGAAACGCCATAGCCCACGGTACAGCCCGGTCCACCACAACACCAGGCCCTGGGCGGCAACAACCACCGCCAGCATCTCCATGAAGGCGGTGCCCTCCATGGCCTGAAAAGAAAAGCTGTGCCTGACAAGATAGGCTGAACTCCATGCCAGCAAGACCATACACAGGTCATGCACAACAATGGCGATGCGACGATTCACAACTTTCATCTGGCACTTCCTTTAGCGTCTTTCCACTTCTCCAACCAGTGGCGGAACAACCATCAAAAACCTACGTTCACCATAATACCAACCCGTTTACAGGAAGCAAGGATTTCCTATAAACAGCAATGTGTTATACAACCCTGTTGCGCTCAATACCCGAGAAAAATGCTCTGATATTTTCAGCTGTTTCGTTAACCAGGCGCTGACGCGATTCACGGCTCGCCCAGGCGATATGCGGTGTAACAATCAGGTTCGGCACGTCGTCCGTCAACAACGGATTGCCATGCACCGGCGGTTCCTCGCGCAGCACATCCACCCCTGCCCCGCCGAGTCTACCGTTATGCAGGGCCTCTGCCAGCGCTTCCTCGTCCACGATGCCGCCACGCGCGGTGTTTATGAGCAGGGCATCGGGTTTCATCAGAGCCAATTCCTGCACGCCGATCAGACCGCGCGTTTCGGGCGCGAGCGGACAGTGCAGACTAAGCACATCGAGTTGAGGCAGCATCTCATGCAGGGGCATCCGTCCTGGCGCTGCGGGGGAGCCTGCGCGTTGCGCTACCAGCACCGTCATCCCAAATGCCTCGGCAACCCGCGCCACCGCCTGCCCCAGCTCGCCGTAACCGATAATGCCCAGCGTCTTTCCGGCGATCTCGCGGATCGGATAATCCAGCAGACAAAACTGCGCGCTCGCCTGCCAGCGGCCTTCACGCAGTGCCCTTTGATAATCCGGCAGACGAATGGAAAGCGCCAGAATCAAAGCGAAGACATGCTGCACCACGGAGGGCGTGGCATAGCCACGCACGTTACACACGGCAATGCCGCGACGCTTGGCCGCCTCCAGATCCACGTGGTTGGTGCCTGTGGCGGCGATACAGATCAGGCGCAACTGTTGCGCGTTTCGCAATGCTGCTTCATCAAGCCGGACCTTGTTGCTGATCACCGCCGTAGCATCCACGATTCGCCCAGCCACCTCTGCGTCATGAGTAGACTCATATGAGCGCCAATCAGGCAGAGCACGCTCAAGCGCGCCAAGATCCAGATCTCCGCAATCCATCGCACCACGATCAAGTAGGAGGGTCAACATAAAATCACATGCTGCGCCAGCGCCCATTGCACATGCTCGCGCACCAATGCAGAAGCGTGATTGGCCTGCGCCTGAAGGGCGGCGATTATGGAGGGGGTGGCAGGCGCGTTGCCGAGCGCCACGGCGATGTTGCGCAACCAGCATTCGTATCCGATGCGGCGTATCGCCGAGCCTTCTGTGCGCTGCAAAAATTCCTCTTCGCTCCAGGCGAACAATTCTACTAGCTGCGGCGTATCCAGACCGGCTCGGGGCGAGAAATCATTCTCGCCAGTGGGCCGGGCAAAGCGGTTCCACGGACAAAAAAGCTGACAATCGTCACATCCATATATCCTGTTCCCGATCAATGGCCGGAACTCAACAGGAATCGGGCCACGCAGCTCAATGGTGAGATAAGAAATACAGCGGCGCGCGTCGAGTTGATAGGGGCCAATGATGGCCTGCGTCGGGCACACGTCGATACAGGCCCGGCATGTGCCGCAGTGATTATGCGCTGGAGTATCCACCGGCAGTGGCAGGTCGGTATATAGCTCACCGAGAAAAAACCACGAGCCCGCATTTTGATTAATCAGGTTAGTGTGTTTACCAATCCATCCCAACCCGGCCTTTTGTGCGAGGGCCTTTTCAAGAACCGGCGCGCTGTCCGCGAAGGCGCGGTAGTTGAATGGCCCCGCTATCTCGCTAATACGCTGCGCAAGTTTTTGCAGGCGGCTGCGCAACACGTTGTGATAATCGCGGCCCAAGGCATAACGCGAAATGTAGCCAAGGCTTGCATCTGCCAAGACAGATTCAGGATCGGCACCCAAGGGCGGCAGATAATCCATGCGTGCCGAGATAATGCGCAATGTGCCCGGCTGCAACGCCTCGGGCCGGCTACGCTTGCTGCCATGGCGTGCCATATATTCCATCTCACCGTGATGGCCCGCATCCAGCCAATTCATAAGATGGACTTCGGCCTCATCCAGCTGGGTGTCGGCAATGCCGACCTGCTGAAAACCCAGATCCCGACCCCATCGTTTGATGTCGGCGGCAAGTTCGGTGAGATCGGTTGACACGCTATAGCCGTTGCAGGATCACAGCAAATCCAGCGTCTTCGGCTGTATGCCCTCTTCCATCGCCATCACCGCCTGCTTCCAGGCAGGATCGCTACGCAGTTGCGTGCGGCTAACGGGGTTACGTCCGTGCATGCGCACGAGGCGAAAGTGGGACGCCGGATCATCATGGCTACGCATTCCATCCAGCAGTTTCGCCATGGCGGTGAAATCATTACACGCCAGCACCATGTCACACCCGGCATCCAGTGCCGCATGGGCACGATCCACGATATCTCCGGCGACACTTGCGCCCTCCATCTCCAGGTCGTCACTGAAGATCACACCCTGAAAACCCAGGCGTTTGCGCAACACGTCCTGCATCCAGAAACGTGAAAAACCCGCGGGCTCGGGGGCAACGTTCGGGTAAATGATATGCGCGGGCATGATCGCCGCCAGGCCATAATGAATCATGCGCTCGAAGGGCACGATATCGTCGAGATAGATGTCGTTGTAACTACGCTCATCCACCGCGATATCGACATGCGAATCCGGCGCCACTGCGCCATGGCCGGGAAAGTGCTTGCCCGTCGCCGCCATGCCAGCGCGGTTCATGCCGGACATATAGGCATGGGCGAGATCGGCGACAATTTCAGGGCTGCGGTGAAAGGCGCGATCACCGATCACCCCGCTCACCCCATGATCCAGATCCAACACCGGCGCAAAACTGAAATCCACCCCCACCGCACGCAACTCCACCGCCATCAGCCAGCCTATGGTCTCTGTCAACCCTTTGGCACGCCTGGGATCATGTTCATAAATCATACCCACATCGCGCATTGGCGGCAGTCGCGTAAAACCATTACGAAAGCGCTGCACCCGTCCCCCTTCGTGATCCACCGCCACCAACAGGTGCGGCGCGCGCAACGCATGAATCTCCGCAACCAGCGCCTCAACCTGCACAGGATCTGCGTAATTACGGGTGAATAAAATAACGCCGCCAACCAGCGGATGCTGGAGCATCTCGCGTTCTTCGGGGGTCAGCGCAAGCCCGGACACGCCGAGCATTAAAGGGCCTAACGACATGATCAAAAGAACTCCAGTTAATATTTTAATATGCCAAATTTATTTCGTAAGCGGAAAACAGCACATCGTCGCCAGTGAACCAAACCCCATCGCCACCCGCGCCCTTATAGCGCGTCGTTTTAACGGGATTACCTTGCGCATCGTAAATGGTCTCAATGTAACCAAGCACTTCGTCATCAACAGTATGTTTAATCCCATCCGCACCGGCATTTTTGTATCCGACAGACCGGGTAATGTTTCCTTTGCTATCCGTAATATCCGATGAGTGAGTACATAGAACAGTCCGGTCTTCATTGCAAATCGAATCTATTTCATAATTGAAACCAGAAGGATACGCTGGCACATCATCACGGGTAAACCAGATGCCATCAGGACCAGGGTTAAAGTACATTTTGGGGATACGAATGTCTGCGCCCCCGGCATCTTTCAGGTATGAGGTATAACCAAACACCTTGTCATCCTGAGTCAACCACAAACCATCAGCACCAGCATCATAATAGCCAACCGTACGGAGTATATTGCCGTGCGCATCGAAGGTTTTTGCTGTGTACTCGTATGCAGTATCGTCAGCAGTTACCCAAACACCATCCTTCCCAGCGCCATTGAAATCAATTTTAAGAATCCTGTTACCATAACTGTCATAAGCATTGAAAGTGTACCATCCCACCCCGTCATCTGCGGTAAACCATACACTATCAGCCCCCGGATTCAGATAATTTGTGGTTCTCGTCGGCTTGCCAGCACTGTCATAGACAGTGAAAGTGTACCCCCTCACCCCATCATCTGCGGTAAACCATACACTATCAGTCCCCGGACCCCCATAACTTGTGACTCTCGTCAACTTGCCACCACTATCATAGATATAGGAAATATATCCCGTGATTGTGTCGTCACTGATCTGAGCTACACCATCAATCCCCGCGCGATAATAGATCTGTTTTATCTGGTTATTTTTGGCATCAAAAATAAAGGAAGTATGGTCATAAACCTCATCATCCGGGGTAAACAATTTGCCATCAAGGCCACGAGAGCCCTTGTAATTTATTTCTCGAATGATGTTACCGTTCGCGTCGTAGACATACGCCTTATAGGGTGATACTTCGTCATCATCAGTAAACCATGCACTATCCGCCCCGGCCTGCGTATGGAAGGTCTCTCTGGTGCGATTGCCCCATGCATCGTAGCCATACGATGCATGCCACATATCAGCATAGACGCCGTCACTGCCGACACTTCCATCAACCGCACGAATTAACTTGCCATTGGCATCGTAAAAAACCTTATAGTCCGATCCTTTTTTGTCATCAGGAGTAAACCACAGATTATCTGGACCTGGATCAAAATATGACAGCCTTTCAGAGAGGTTATTATTTTCGTCAAAATGACGGACTTGATAACCATCCACCCCATCATCGGCGGTCCACGAAATACCATCAGGTCCATTGTTAGCATAGTCAACCTGACGGGTGAGATTTCCCTGCCCGTCCCATGTGTTCGAATAATGACTTCCTGCCACATCATCGGCGGTAAACCAGGCACCATCCGGCCCAGGACCTCTATAATCAGCCCACCGAATCAATCGACCATCAATGTCATAAGTAGCCATCCCGTAGCTACTCACCAAACCGTCCCTATAGAAAACAGACTTGGCCCCGCTCATTTTGTATGTACTAAACGTTAGCGCGGTCTTCTGCATTTCATTCCCCGCCTTATCCTTCACGCCCGCGCATGTAAGTTGATAGGTGGCATCAAACGAAAGGGGTTTGCTCGGCCTGATAGTGACGGTGTGAGTACGGTCATCAATGCTCACCCTGGCACCCACTATGCCGTCGATATTGAACGTCGATGTTGTCACTGTTGCTGGATCAAGTGGCTCGGAAAAAACAATCTTTATATCCGTGGTAACGCTCACTTTAACCGCCTTGTCCGCTGGGTTCGCGGATACGATCCTAGGCGGGGTGGTGTCAGGCTCATTCCCGCCACCACATGCGCCAAGCCAAAACACCACAAAAAACACCACCCACGACCGGCAAAAACGAATGTGATCCCGCACAGCAATACCCCATTTTATTAGTTATTCAACGAAACCAGGCGGTCCGGCTTCGTTGCCATTGAAATGTTCAGTGCAACTGATACTTCCTCACCGCATTATTATGCTCTTGCAGTGTTTCCGAAAAATAGTGCCGGCCATCGCCTCGCGCCACAAAATACAAGGCCTTGCCTGGCGCCGGATGCACTGCCGCTTGCAGGGCATCACCACCGGGCATGGCTATCGGCGTGGGCGGCAGGCCACGGCGCAGATAGGTATTGTACGGGGTATCCGCCGTAAGGTCATGCTTGCGCAGGTTACCGTCAAACGCATCACCCAGACCGTAAATAATGGTGGGATCGGTGGCCAGCGGCATGCCGATCTTCAGGCGGCGGATGAATACGCCCGCGATCATAGGGCGCTCGGCAGGTGCGGCGGTTTCTTTCTCGACGATGGAGGCCATGATCAGCGCCTCATAAGGCGTCTTATAGGGCAGGTCCGGGCTACGCTTTTGCCAGGCTTCCTCCAGGCGTTGGCCCATCAAACGGTAGGCGCGCTGTAAAAATGCCACATCAGTGAAATTGCCGGAAAACTGGTAAGTATCCGGGTAAAAACGCCCTTCCGGGTGTTGGTCCGGCCAGCCCAGCTTGGCCATGATCTGCTGATCCGTCAGGCCAGACAGGGTGTGTATCAACTTCGGATGGCTGTTGACGGCGGCCATCACCTGACGGAAGTTCCAGCCTTCAACGACAGTAAGCGCATATCCCACCACCTTACCCGTCACGAGATTGTCCAGCA
Organism: Gammaproteobacteria bacterium; assembly: GCA_040183005.1. Taxonomy (NCBI): domain Bacteria; kingdom Pseudomonadati; phylum Pseudomonadota; class Gammaproteobacteria; species Gammaproteobacteria bacterium. The sequence goes on along the minus strand of JAMPIW010000007.1, from coordinate 326,833 downwards.
ACTCCACGGGCGTCATCACGGAGGTCAACCGGTATTCGCCCGCTTTGATGCTGTGCTCCTTGCCCTGCCAGCGCGCCAGCCATACGAGGTAGGTTGGGTGATCAATCATGCCGCGCCGCGCAAGATCTCTTGCAACCTCCTTCAAACCGGCGCCAGGCATGACGGTATAAGAGACGTTCTTTTCCGGAATGTGCAACGGAGTTTCGACGAATTGCGTCATATCCATGTACAGCCAGCCGAAGGCAAAGCTGCCGAACAGTATGAGGAAGCCGGTAAGTTTGAACAGAGTGTTTCGCATGGTGGTCAGGTTTAGGCAAAAAAATCAGCGCCAAAGCACCAATAGTATTCGATGACAAGTATCTTTATTTCTGCAACTCCCGCTCTCTGATCATCGCAGCAATATAGCCTGTTATCGGACGATGCGCCGGAAAATCAATCCCCGCGCAGTGCCTCACTGGCCACACGCCAATCAGGCTGTTGCATAGAAACGCCTCATCGGAGGACTTTACATCATCAAGTGTGATTTGTGTGATGTCGACCGGAATACCTGCGTCTCGCGCGCCATCAAGGATACATCCGCGCATCACGCCCGCCACGCCGCATCGCTTCAGGTCCGGGGTCAGCAGACGTCCATTGCGCACAATAAAGAAATTGCTCATCGTGCCTTCGATGACATGACCTTCGCCATCCAGCATCAGCCCTTCCGGGATCGCCGAATCATCCCATTCACTGCGCGCCAGTACCTGCTCCAGGCGATTGAGATGCTTAATGCCTGCTAGCGCGGTATTGCTGCCCATGCGGATTGAGCATAGCCGCACGGGCACCCCCTCAATCCAAAACGCCGAGGGATATTCCGGCCACGCATAAAGCGCAACCAGCCGGGTAGGTTGTACCGCGCCGGGTCGCTCCCGACCTCCTGTCTCTTGCGACACTAGCACATCCCTGTGCGTCGAAGGTGGCGCACGATACCCTCGGCCACCGCTGCCACGGGTGATGATGATTTTGAGCACACCTTCGGCGACACCATCGCACAACTGCAATGACTCGCGCAGGAGCTGTGCGGCATCTATCGGGGCAATGCCAAGTCGCTCACAGCCAAGCAAAAGGCGCTGCATGTGCCTGTCCCATAGCGCAGGCGCACCATCACGTACGGCAATGGTCTCAAACAGACCATCACCGTAATGCAGGCCACGGTCATTGGCGTCGATGCTCGTGCCCGGCACACCATTCACCAGCATCCCCATCATTAACCTTCCTCCTTTGCAGCAGGAGGGCCAAGCGGAAACTCCACGCCCAGCGCCAATAACAACCCACGTGCCTTGGCGCGAGTTTCCTCCAGTTCGGCCTCCGGCATGGAGTCGGCCACGATACCTGCACCGACGCGGAGCTGCACGTGGTTGTCTTCCACCCACATGGTACGAATCAGGATATTCAGATCCAAACTCCCATCATGATTGAGATAGCCCATCGAGCCGGTATAGGGTCCGCGCGCCGCTTGCTCAAGCTCGGCAATGATTTCCATGCAGCGCACCTTGGGGCAACCGGTGATGGTGCCGCCGGGGAATACTGCGCGGATCACCTGCCCCGGCGTTACATCGGTGCGCTTGGTGCCGCGCACATTGGAAACGATGTGGTGCACATGGGCATAGGACTCCAAACCCATCAACTCATCCACTTCCACGCTGCCGGGCACACACACACGCCCCAGATCGTTGCGCTCCAAGTCGATCAGCATCACATGTTCGGCACGCTCCTTGGGGTGGGCAAGCAAGGTCTGCGACAACGCACGATCTTCATCGCCGATACCGCGTGGCCGGGTGCCTGCGATGGGGCGGGTCTCGACAACATCGTCGCGCACCCGCACCAAACGCTCCGGCGAGGAGCTTAGTATCGCGCTGCCATTGTATGTCACCAGTCCAGCGAATGGCGCCGGGTTATGCCACCGGAGATTCCGGTAAAGTTGCGCACAGGTAATACCTTCCGTCAGCACACCGGAATAGGCACGCGACAAATTAACCTGGAACACATCACCATCGACAATGTAGTCTTTAATGCGCCGCACCGCGTTCAGATACCGCTCCGGCTCGTCCTCCCGCACGTCCGTTTGTATATGGGACAGATCGTCATCCGCACCTATCGTTACAGCGTCCAGATCGCGCATCATCTCATCCAGTAATAACGCATGAGAATCCTCAGCCACGAGAAAGGTCTGTTTCAGCGAGTGGTCCCTGATAACAGCCGCAGGAATACGTGTAGCGAACGCGATGGGCAGGGATGAGGTAAGCCTGGACAAATCAAGGGACAGATCAAGACAGGGCTCAACCTGTCCGGCAAGTTCATAACCAAGATAGACAAACCACCCGCCTGAAAACGGCAGGTTCGATTCAGCATCCGTGGTGGGTATACGTTCTCTTGCCCACCAGGCATCGAGGTTATCCAGAAAATCCAGCCCATTGACAAGCAGGCCGTCACCGTTGAGAGTGTGAAAAGCGGTCAGCGGCCGCTCCCGGCATCGTACCTCCCGCGACACTTGTGCATCCATGCACAGCGCGAGTGACTGCCCCGGAAAGGCAAACAGGATGTCATAACGGGCATGCGGGGTACCGTGAGCAACGCTCTCCAGCAGGAAGGGATAACGTTGCGGATGGGCCAGGTGTAACCCTAGCAGATCTTGATAGATGTCGAGCTGGCGTATCAGTTTTGCAGTCAACCCAGGGCAAAGAAGTAATATTTAACTACAACGATAGCCAGGAGAGCGAAACACTCTCCTGGCAATCAACACACTCAGCGCAGCTTGCTCACTACCAACGTCGCGTTGGTTCCGCCAAACCCAAACGAGTTGGACAGCACATTGTCAATCTTCATCTGTCGCGCCGTATTGGGCACATAATCCAGATCGCATTCGGGATCCGGCGTAATAATATTGATCGTGGGCGGGGCAACCTGATCGCGTATCGCAAGCACACTGAAAATCGCCTCGATGCCACCCGCTGCGCCCAGCAAATGGCCAGTCATAGACTTGGTGGAACTCACAGCCAGACGGTAGGCATGTTCACCGAAGGCTGCCTTGAGCGCCTGGGTTTCAATCTTGTCACCCGCAGGGGTGGACGTGCCGTGGGCATTGATATAGCTGATATCATCAAAATTGAGGCGCGCATCGCGCAGTGCGTTGACCATGCAGCGCCGCGCCCCGTCACCACCCTCGGAAGGGAGGGTCATGTGATAGGCATCGCCGCTCATGCCGAAGCCAGTCAGTTCCGCATAAATTGTGGCGCCGCGTTTCTTGGCGAATTCGTATTCTTCCAGCACCACCACGCCCGCACCATCGCTGAGCACAAAGCCATCGCGGTCTTTATCCCAGGGACGGCTGGCGGTCTGGGGGTCATCGTTGCGGGTGGACAATGCCCGCGCCGCAGAAAACCCGCCCAGCCCGCTGGGGGACGTCGCCATCTCCGCGCCGCCCGCCACCATCACGTCGGCATCACCATACATGATGATACGCGCCGCCTCGCCGATATTGTGCGCCCCCGTAGAACAGGCGGACACCAGCGCAATATTCGGCCCCTTCATGCCATACATTATCGATACATTACCAGAGATCATGTTGATGATATTGCTGGGGACGAAGAACGGCGAAATCTTGCGTGGACCGCCATCCAGGAAGTTTTGGTATCCCTTCTCAATGCCCGGCAGACCACCGATGCCAGAGCCTATCGCAACCCCGATGCGCTCAGCATTCTCTTCAGTAACCTCCAGGCCGGCATCCGCAATCGCCTCTTTTGCCGCCGCGACGCCGTAGTGGATGAAAGGGTCCATTTTTTTTTACATCTTTCGGAAGGACATAATTCGTAGGATCAAAATTCCATACGGAGCCGCCAAAACGCGTCGGGAAATCCGAGACATTAAAATGGGTAATCGGGCCAATACCGCTCTTGCCCGCCAGGATATTGTCCCAGGATTCCTTGACCGTCAGGCCTACAGGTCCAACCATGCCAAGCCCGGTTATGACGACACGTCTTTTTGCACTCACGTTTGCTCTATCCCTTCAAGTTACATCAGAAATACGGCGGGGCATAAACAAAAGGCCGCCACCACAACTGTGGTATGCGGCCCCCATCCGGTAGTCTTCTTATTTAATTTGGCGAGTATTCAGTGGCTCAGATGGGTATTGACGTAATCAATAGCCTGCTGAACAGTAGTGATCTTTTCTGCTTCTTCATCGGGTATTTCGCACTCGAATTCTTCCTCAAGCGCCATGACCAGCTCCACAGTGTCAAGCGAATCAGCGCCAAGATCATCCACGAATGAAGACGTATTGCTCACCTCTTCATCCTTCACCCCTAATTGTTCTACAACGATCTTCTTGACGCGTTCTTCGACAGTGCTCATGACAGGTAAATCCTCCAGGTATGTAAATAGCAGATTAACTGCAAACGGTATTTTATTGAAAAAGTACTACAGATGCTAGTTGTTTAGCTGTAAACCGTGCGCTACTGCGCATCAATTCATGTACATCCCGCCATTGACATGCAAAGTCTCACCGGTAATGTAGGAAGCCGAGGGCGATGCCAGAAAAGCCACCGCCGCCGCGATATCCTCGACACGGCCCAGACGAGTCAGCGGAATTTGCTGCAATAGTGCCATTTTCTGCTCCTCGGGCAAGGCGCGCGTCATATCGGTATCGATAAAGCCGGGGGCTACGACGTTGACGGTGATATTGCGTGCCGCCGCCTCGCGCGCCAAGGCCTTGCTAAAGCCAATGATCCCCGCCTTGGCAGCGGCATAGTTGGTCTGGCCAGCATTGCCGGTGCATCCCACCACTGAGGCAATACTGATGATGCGCCCCTTACGTGCCTTCATCATGGCCCGCAAACAGGCCTTGGAAAGACGGAAAACAGACGTGAGATTTGTGTTAATGATGCTATCCCATTCATCGTCCTTCATACGAATCAGCAAGTTATCGCGCGTGACGCCAGCATTATTGACCAATATCCCCGGCGCACCGAAATCTTTCTCGATCTTTTCCAGCGCGGCGTCAATAGATACCTGATTAGTGACGTCCAACACCAATCCGACACCCTTTAACTCGTTATCGACTAGATACTTAGAAATCTTTTCTGCGGCTTCCGGTGAGGTTGCTGTACCGATCACCACAGCACCCTGGCGCCCGAGCTCCAGTGCTATCGCGCGCCCAATCCCGCGGCTCGCGCCGGTCACGAGAGCAATCTCGTTATTCAAAGACATTTGACCCCCACCTACCAAAACAGTTTACAACGTTACCCGGCAAGGTTTATGCCAGTATCGGCTGCTGGCGACACTCGTGCATCCATGCACTTCGGCGCTATGCCGGGAGCGGCCAAGCCTGAAGCGCCTCATCCAGGGTGACCGGATCGAACACCGGCAGCGCCGTCATGTCACGTTCAATACGCTTGTTAAGCCCGGCAAGCACTTTGCCGGGGCCACATTCTACCAAACTTTTCACCCCCGCGTTTGCCATGGCGCGAATAGTTTCCACCCAGCGCACCGGGTTGTACAACTGCCTGACCAGCGCATCGCGGATTTTATCCGCCTCGACACAAACAGCCACATCGGCATTGTTAATGACGGGTATTTCGGGTGTTTTCAATGCAACCGTTTGCAACAGTACGGCGAGGCGATCGGCGGCGGGCTTCATCAACAGGCAGTGCGATGGCACACTCACCGGCAGCATAAGAGCGCGCTTGGCACCGGCCTGCTTGGCCAGCTCGACGGCACGCGCCACCGCCGCCGCCGTCCCTGCCACCACCACCTGACCGGGGGAATTGAAATTCACCGCCGCCACCACCTCAGCCAATGACGCGCCGGGGGCGACCGCCGCCTCCGCACATACCTGGATCACCTGCGCATCCTCAAGGCCGAGAATCGCCGCCATCGCACCCTCGCCTGCGGGCACGGCCTCCTGCATGTAGCGCCCACGCTCCGCAACGAGACGCACAGCGTCGTTAAAATCCAGCGCGCCAGCGCATACCAGCGCCGTGTACTCACCCAGGCTATGCCCGGCCATCATCATAGGCCTGGCGCCCTGCCGGGTCTGCCAGACGCGCCATACTGCAACCCCCGCAGCAAGCATGACGGGCTGGGTCTTATGGGTCTGATTCAGCTCCGTTTCCGGGCCGGACTGAACCAGATCCCACAGATCATAACCCAGGACCTCCGAGACCTGACCAAAGGTCTGGCGCACCTCTGGATAGGCAGCGGCCAGTTCCGCGAGCATCCCCACGGATTGCGAACCTTGACCGGGAAAGACAAAAGCAAGCGACATCGGCGTATCCTGGAAAAAACTTGATATTATTGACGTTACTTTTTGGCTTTCAATAGAATATTAGGAGGCATTAATACTTAATTAATGCCGATCCCCAAGTAAACCCCGCACCAAAGGCCTCCAGCAATAGCGTATCGCCACGCTGGATGCGGCCATCCCGTACTGCGACATCCAGCGCCAGCGGCACCGAGGCCGCCGAGGTGTTGCCGTGTTCGCCTACGGTGACAACCACCCGCTCCATGGGCATTTTCAGCTTTTTGGCGGTGGCCTCGATGATGCGAATATTCGCCTGGTGCGGCACCAGCCAATCGACATCGGACTTTTCGAGCTGATTAGCCGCCAGCGTCTCATCAACAATACGCCCCAGGGTATTCACGGCGACTTTGAAAACCTCATTACCCTGCATCTTAACGTAAGTACTGCCCTGTTGAATGTTTTCAAAGCCTTGCGAGATGCCGTAGGGGATGGTCAGCAGGTTTTCATAGATGCCATCGGAATGTAAATGCGTTGACAGGATGCCCGGCGTATCGCTGGCGCCAAGCACTACCGCGCCAGCGCCATCACCGAACAGCACGCAGGTGCCGCGGTCGGTCCAGTCAACGACGCGCGACATGGTTTCCGCGCCCACCACCAGGACATTGCGCGCACTACCGGAACGGATAAACTTGTCCGCAATATCCAAGGCATAGATGAAGCCGGTGCAGGCGGCCTGAAGATCAAAGGCCGCCGGGCCGTGAATATTCAAACGCCGCTGGAGCAGACAGGCAGTGCTGGGAAACACTCGGTCCGGGGTGGTGGTTGCCACCACAATGAGATCGATATCGGAGGCCTGGATGCCCGCCGCTTCGATGGCGCGCCGCGCAGCGACTTCGCTCATGTCGCAAGTGGTCTCACCGGGGGCTGCGATGTGACGCTTGCGGATGCCGGTACGCTCCACGATCCACTGATCCGTGGTGTCGACCATCTTTTCAATATCGGCGTTGGTCAACACCTTCTCAGGCAGGTAACCACCGGTGCCGATGATGCGCGAATATTTCAACTTGCATGCCTCTCTGTCAGGAAGGTTTCCAGTTGTTTTCTGATGCGTTGCGGCACGTCCTTTTTGACCTCGGTCACCGCCTCCTTGATGGCGTTGGCGAACGAAAATGCATCTGCACTGCCGTGACTTTTGATGACGATCCCCTGCAATCCCACCAGGCTTGCGCCGTTATACTGGCGGGGATCGATCTTGGCGCGAAACGCCTTCAATACCGGCATCGCCACCAATGCCACCGATCGGGTAAAAATCGAGCGCTTGAATTCCTGCTTCATGTAGTGGCTGATCATTTTCGCCACGCCTTCGCTGGTTTTCAGCGCGACATTCCCAATAAAACCATCACACACCACGACGTCGACGCTGCCTTTATAGATGTCATCGCCCTCGACGAAACCCACATAATGGATGTCGCTGGCGGCGAGCATGCGCGCGGCCTCCTTGACCGTCTCGTTGCCCTTGATCTCTTCCTCGCCGATATTGAGCAGGCCGACCCGCGGTCGCTCGATGTTATCAACCGCGCTGGTCAACACTGACCCCATTACGGCGAACTGGAATAAATGCTCGGCGGTCGAATCCACGTTCGCGCCCAGATCGAGCATATGGGTGTGCCCCGTCATTGTTGGCAAGGCGGAGATGATGGCGGGCCGGTCGATGCCAGGCAAGGTTTTCAACACATAACGGGCGGTGGCCATCAATGCGCCCGTGTTGCCAGCGCTGACACAGGCCTGGGCGCGGCCAGCCTTGACCAGATCAATGGCGACACGCATTGATGAATCCTTCTTCCCACGCAATGCCTGGGAAGGCGACTCATGCATTTCTACACATTGAGAGGCGTGTTGGAGCTGCAACCTGTCACTGATCTGCGCATGATGCACCAGCAGTTCCTTGGCAAGGATATCCTGATCGCCCACGAGAATCAGCGTGAGATCAGGCTGCTCGGCAAGCACACTCAGGGCGGCGGGTACAACCACATGGGGGCCATGATCGCCCCCCATGGCATCCAGCGCGAGAGTAAGACCCAAGTCTTACTCGCCCTTGGTGTTGAGAATCTTGCGGCCGCGGTAATAACCGTCCGGGCTGATGTGATGGCGCAGATGGGTTTCACCCGTGGTGGGCTCAACCGACAGAGTGGCCGAGGTCAGCGCGTCATGGGATCTGCGCATGCCACGCTTGGAGGGGGTTTTACGATTCTGCTGTACGGCCATTTTTCATACTCCTGCTATATTTAAAGCGTTTATAAATTATCCAAGCAACCAGCTATGGTCGCTGTTACGTCTTCTTCAGCTGAGCCAGCACTGCAAACGGGTTTTTCTTGCCTTCCTGGGCTGGCTCCTCTTGTACTTCAACAACACGCTCTTGCCACGCCGGGCACTGCTGCTCGGGGTGCATCGGTGCCACCGGCAAGACCAGCAGCAATTCGTCCTCGACCATCTCCTTTAGAGAAACAGGCACCACGCCCACAACCAACGGTTCATAGGCGCTTGGCAAAGTCTCGGCTTCCTGCATCGAAACCACCACACCCAATGCCACATTCGCCTCCAGTGGTAGCTTCATTGGCTGTAGGCATCGCTGGCAAATAACATCCAACTGTGTGCGCAGGGATCCGTGAACGCAACGAATCCCCTCCAGATCCACATCGAACACCAGCTCGAAATCCACCGCACCTTGCGTCGAACACAATGAAGGCGCAAGCCGCACCATGCCTGACACAGCTACTTGCCCCTGCAACACCGCTCGGGCATCAGCAAGGCGTATAGGATCTATATATTCGGGCGGCTGACTGGGCATAAGCCGGGCATTTTACAATCTGCAGGCACCTCCTGTCAAAAATGCCTGACAAATCCAACTCTTCCATTTTAGATTGCTCGTTGCGGCCTTGACTGCAACGATTGATTCCCGTAGAACTCGACAATTAAAGAAAGACAGGCGCAGGCCGATTCTCTGATAACACAACCAACCCGCGAGGGCAGCCGCTTGATCAAGAAAGTTTTGATCGCCAACCGTGGCGAAATCGCCGTGCGCATTGTGCGTGCATGCGCGGAGATGGGCATCAAATCGGCAGCGATCTATACCGATGCCGACCGCCATGCCCTGCACGTCAAGAAGGCCGACGAAGCCTATAACATCGGCCCCGAGTCGGTCGCTGGCTACTTGAATGCCCACCGCATCACCAATCTGGCAGTGGCCACCGGCTGCGATGCACTGCATCCTGGCTATGGTTTTTTGTCGGAAAACCCCGAACTGGCCGAGATTTGCGCACGCCGCAACATCCGCTTCATCGGCCCCTCCGCCGACGTAATTCGCCACATGGGCGATAAAATCGCCGCACGCCAGGCAATGATTGCCGCAGGCATTCCGGTCATACCGGGCAGCGAAGGCAATCTTAGCGGTATTGACGAGGCGTTGGCACGTGCCGCTGAGTTCGGCTACCCGGTAATGCTCAAGGCCACCTCGGGGGGCGGGGGGCGCGGCATCCGGCGCTGCGAAAACGCCGAGGATCTGAGGAAAAATTATGATCGCGTGATCTCCGAGGCCACCAAGGCGTTCGGCAGCGCGGAGATCTTTCTGGAAAAGTGTATCGTCAATCCGCGCCACATTGAAATGCAGGTGCTGGGCGACCACCACGGCAATGTAATTCACCTGTTCGAGCGCGACTGCTCGATCCAGCGCCGCCACCAGAAATTGATTGAGATTGCACCGTCGCCACAACTTACCGATCAGCAACGCGCATTTTTGGGTGACCTTGCCGTGCGCGCCGCGCAAGCCGTCGGCTACCAGAATGCCGGAACCGTGGAATTTCTGCTGGATGCCGAGGGAAATTTCTATTTCATGGAAATGAATACCCGCTTGCAGGTGGAGCACACGGTCACGGAACAGATCACCGGCATCGATATTGTGCGCGAACAGATCCGCATCGCGGCGGGACTTCGCCTGCGCTACCGGCAGGATGAGGTGCAGCGCCGCGGTTACGCCATGGAATTCCGCATCAATGCGGAAGACCCAAAAAACGGCTTCCTGCCCAGTTTCGGGCGTATTACCCGCTATTTTGCGCCCGGCGGCCCTGGTGTGCGCACCGATGGCGCGATATACACCGGCTATGACATACCGCCCTACTATGATTCACTGTGTGTGAAGCTGACCGTGTGGGCGCTAACCTGGGATGAGGTGCTGGACCGCGCCAATCGCGCCCTGCAGGACATCGGCGTGTACGGCATCAAGACCACCATCCCTTATCATCTGGAAATCATTCGCTCGCCAGAGTTCCAGAATGCTACATTTGATACCAGTTTCGTGGAAAACCATCCCGAACTGATAAACTATTCCGTGCGTCGCCCGCCGCGCGAATTGGCCGCCGTGATTGCCGCTGCCATATACGCGCACATGGCTACGGCCAACGCCCACTCTTAACCCAGCAACGAGTGCCTGACATGTCCCGCGTCTACATCACCGACACCATATTGCGCGATGCACACCAATCGCTGATTGCCACTCGGATGCGCACCGAGGATATGCTGCCGATCTGCGCCAAGCTGGATCAGGTGGGTTTCTGGTCTCTGGAGGTCTGGGGAGGTGCAACGTTTGATGCCTGCCTGCGATTTCTCAAGGAAGATCCATGGGAGCGCCTGAAAAAGCTCAGGACGGCGCTGCCCAACACGCGACTGCAAATGCTGTTGCGCGGACAAAATCTACTCGGTTACCGCCATTATTCCGATGATGTGGTGCGCGCCTTCGTGCAGCGTGCCGCCGCCGATGGCATCGACGTATTCCGTATTTTCGATGCGCTCAACGACACCCGTAATCTGCGCGTATCCATCGAGTCCGTTAAGGCTGCGGGCAAGCACGCTCAAGGTACGATGTGCTATACCACCAGCCCCATGCACAGCATCCCCAAATTCGTTGAGATGGCGCGCGAGCTGCAAGCAATGGGCTGCGACAGCATTGCCATCAAGGATATGGCCGGGTTGCTCACACCGATGGTCACCGCGGAATTGGTGCGTCACCTGGTCAACGCGGTTAAAATCCCGGTTCATTTACATTCCCATGCCACCTCTGGCCTGGCAAGCATGTGTCAGTTAAAGGCTGTTGAAAACGGCTGCCGCCACATCGACACTGCAATTTCCAGCTTCTCCGGTGGCACCAGCCATCCGCCCACCGAGAGCATGGTCGCTGCGCTCCGCGGCACACAATACGACACTGGCCTCAATCTCGAACTGCTGCAAGAAATCGGTTTTTATTTCTACGATGTGCGCAAAAAATACCAACGCTTCGAGAGCGAGTACACGGGCATCGATACGCGTGTTCAAGTCAACCAGATTCCCGGCGGCATGATCTCCAATCTCGCCAACCAGTTGCGCGAACAGGGGGCATTGGACCGCATGAATGAGGTGCTGGCGGAAATCCCGCAGGTACGCGAAGACCTGGGATTCCCTCCCCTGGTCACACCCACGTCGCAAATCGTAGGCACGCAAGCACTGCTCAATGTATTGGCGGGCGCA